>NZ_CP020330.1:1297500-1625000 GCF_002043005.1 Martelella mediterranea DSM 17316
CCGCGCAATGCCTTCGTGGCCGGCGCGACAGCGCGGATTGACGGGTCGGTCGGGCGCGATGCGCTTCTGGCGGGCGCCAGGGTTCGTTCCAACGCGAGCGTGAACGGCGATCTCTATGCGGCCGGCTTTTCTGTTCGGATCGACGGCACGGTTGCCGGCGATCTTTCAGCCGCCGGCGCGGATATCGAGGTCGGCCCCGATGCTGCCGTCAGCGGCAATGCGCGGCTGGCGGGCGGTTCGGTGGCGATCAATGCGCCGATCGCGGGCAGCCTGCTCGTCGGCAGCGGCGACCTGATGCTGAACGCCGCGGTTTCCGGCGATGTCAGGATCATGGGCGATGATATCGCCTTCGGCCCGGACGCCACGATCGGCGGCATGCTGACCTATTATGCGCCGGATGAAGTTGCCATACCGGAATCGGTAATTGCCGCCGACAAGGTGACATTCCACAAGCTGACGCACGAGGCAGCCCCGGTGGAGGAGGATGAAACCGAGATCGTCTCCGACACGACCGTGGTCGCGAGCTTCATTTCCATGCTGGTCTTCATGCTGGCGCTGGCGACGGTGTTCCTGGTGCTGGCCCCGCAGCGCACGGAGGCGGCCCGGACGCGGCTGATCACCCGGCCTTTCGCCTCGCTCGGCTGCGGCTTCGTTGCGCTTTCGACGCTGTTCGGCGCGGTGCCGCTGGCGCTGATGACGATCATCGCCATTCCGCTGATCCCGTTCATCATTCTGGCGACGGTGGTTGGCTGGACCTTTGCCTATCTGCTGGCGGTTTACGCCCTGTCGTGGTGGGTGGTTACCAGCATCAAGCCGCTCAAGCCAAGCCTCGTCAACCGTCTGCTGGCGATTGCCGGCGGGCTGGTGCTGATGTCGCTGCTGCACTACCTGCCGTTCTTCGGCTGGATCGCGAACATCATCGTCGTATTGCTGGGCTTTGGCGCCATGGCGGCCTTGTGCGGCCACGGCATGATGGCGCGGCGCGAACGCCGGAAGGCCGACGTGATCGAAACCCCGCCGCCGCATCCGCCCGCCGCCGCGACGCCAGACCCGACCGATCCGCCGGACGAGCCGCCGCGGGCATAGGCGGTCTCAGAACCGGAAGCTGACGCCGAGATTGACGGCGTTGGTGAGGATGCCGGTCTTCATCCGGTCGCCGCTGTCGATCTCGACGTCGACCCAGGAATAGTTGGCCTTGTATTCGACGAAGGCGTCCCAGTTCTTGGCGAAACTGTAGGAAACGCCCGCCTGGGCCTGCACGGTCGGGCCGCCGAACTGGTAGCCATAGGTGCGGCCGGATGGCCGGGTGACCTCGACATGGGGCACGTTGATGCCGGCCCCGAGGCCGACATAGGGCGTCCACTTGCTGTCTTCTATCGGAAAGCGGTAGAGCGCATTCAGCGTCAGCAGATTGAGCCCGTCGGTGAATTCGAAATGGCTCCAGCCCGATTTGGCGAGCGTCGCGTCATCGGCATAGACCTTGGCATGACTGAAATCGAGCGCGATGCCGAGATTGGGCTGTTTGTAACGGTCGAGCCAGTAGGTTGCGCGCGCGCCCCAATAGGCCGGCCAGTTGAACGACCGGCCCTCCCAGCCCGCGGTGAAAGCGTCAGCGCCATTGATCTCGATCGATGAATGCGGCGCGGTCTGATAACCGCCATAAACGGAGAACGCGGTTTCGGCGGACGCGCGATCGGTAGAAGCGGCAAATGACGCGGCAAGCAGGAGCAGGCCCGCTGAGGAGGTGAGGCGAAGCATGGAGACTCTCGGGTGCGGCGTAATATTAACAATAAATAAAGTATAAATTGGTTAAGGCTTCGTGAATGATCACACCCGCGACAGCGGCGTTTCATGTTGGCCCGAGCGCTCGCCCCTTGCCGTCCCGCCGAAAACATGTTTCCTTTTTGTTCCATTGAGAATCAGGAGGCGACTGTGAGCGAAACGGCGGGGTTGATAGCGGGTGACGATGGCAGGGACCGCTGTTTCTGGCATGGTAATTTGCCGGATTATCTCAGATATCACGATGAGGAATGGGGCCGGCCGGTCACCGATGATTTCCGGCTGTTCGAGAAGCTCTGCCTGGAAGGTTTCCAGTCCGGGCTTTCATGGCTGACCATCCTGCGCAAGCGCGAGAATTTCCGCGCGGGCTTCGACGGCTTCGATTTTCACAAGGTTGCGCATTACGATCAATCGGATGTCGAGCGGCTGCTGGCCGATGCCGGCATCATCCGCCATCGCGGCAAGATCGAGGCGGCGATCAACAACGCCGCCCGCGCCATCGAGATGGAGGCCGAGTTCGGTTCGCTGGCCGCCTATTTCTGGGCGCACGAGCCAGGACCGGAGGACCGGCCGGCAGTGGTCGACCTCGAAACGCTGAGGGCAAACCCGACAACGCCCGTCTCCGTAAAGATTTCGAAGGATCTGAAGAAGCGCGGCTGGAAATTCGTCGGCCCCACCACCGTCTATGCCTTCATGCAGGCGATGGGGCTGGTCAACGACCATCTTGAGGGCTGCTGCTGCCGCGACGAGGTCGAGCGGCTGCGGGCCGCGCTGAAGCGGCCCGTCGCGTCCTGATCAGCCGATCTGCAGCGCGAAGATCAGGGCCAGCGCGATTGCCGTCAGCGCCGCGATCGAAAGCACGGCGGTGGCGACCACCCGGCCGCCGGCGCGGCCGAGCGAGCGGATGTCGACCGACAGCCCGAGCGCGGCCATGGCCAGAACGGTGAGCGCGTTGGAGGTGTGGGCGAGCGGCTCGATGAATTCTTCGGGAAACGCGCCGGCCGAGCGCAACGCCATCATCAGCGCGAAGCCGATGATGAACCAGGGCGCGATATGCCTGAGCTTCACCTTGGCGCCGCTTGAGCCGGAGCGCATGGTCATGCCGAGCGCGAACAGCACCGGGCCGAGCATCATCACGCGGATCAGCTTGACCAGCGTGCCGGTCTGCACCGCGATCACGCCGCCGGGCTGGGCTGCGGCCAGCACCTGCGGCACGGCATAGACGGTGAGGCCGGAGAGCACGCCGTACTGCGCGCCGGTCATGCCGAGGCCGACCAGCGCCAGCGGCAGCGCCAGCACCATGATCACGCCGAGCACGGCGGTGAAGGCGATCGCCGATGCGATGTCGTGCGGTTCCGCGTCGATCACCGGGGCGGCAGCCGCAATCGCGGAATTGCCGCAGATCGAATTGCCGCAGGCCACCAGCGTGGCGAGCTTCCTGTTGAGCCCGAGCGCGCGGCCGATGCCGTAGGAAACCGCGATCGCGACGACGACCGTGCCGATAATGCCGAGCACCAGCGCCGGCCCCGCCGCCTTCAGCGCCTGCACGCTGATCGACGCGCCGAGCAGCACGATCGCGACTTCGAGGATGAATTTCTCGCAGAAGCGGATGCCCGGCTTGAACACTTCGGACAGCGACACGAGCGAGCGGATCAGCGTGCCAATGAGGATCGCCAGCACCAGGTTTTCGATGAAGCGATGGCCGGAAAGCCGCACTTCCACCGCCTCCAGCCCGAAGGCGGCGAGCGCCACCAGACAGGACAGGATGATGCCCGGCGCAAGCGACATGATCGGCGCGGTCCAGGAGCGGTCGGGATTGTGGGCAACGGCAATGCGCATTTCGGTCTTCCTTCGTTGCGCATTAAATGATCTTCTTAAATGTCGTATTCCATCGAATAATAATTGACGTTTCATTCGATTTTAGAGAATGTTTTTCCATGATGACCGTGGAACAACTCGTCGTGTTCGTGGCCGTGGCCGAGCGCGAACACCTGACCCGGGCGGCCGAGGCGCTGCGCCTGACGCCGTCGGCGGTGTCGAGCGCGCTGCGCAAGCTCGAGGACTTCTATCAGGTGGCGCTGTTCGACCGCGTCGGCCGGGGGCTGGTGCTGACGGCGGAGGGCCGGGTGTTTCTAGAGGAGGCGCGGGCAGCGCTCGCCCGCATCCGCTCCGCCGAGCAGGTGCTGGGCGAACTCGGCGGGTTGGAGCGCGGGCAGCTTTCGGTCTATGCCAGCCAGACGATCGCCAGCTACTGGCTGCCGGAAGTACTGATGCGGTTTCACGCGCGCTATCCCGGCATCGAACTCAAACTCGCCATCGGCAACACCACCACGGTGGCCGACGCGGTGGCGAAGGGCGAGGCGGAGCTCGGCTATATCGAGGGCACGCTCGACAATCCGCGGCTCAAGAAGCGGCATCTGACCGATGACGCGCTGATGGTGGTGGTCGGCCCCGGCCATCCGCTGGCCGATGGTCGGACGGTGACGGCGGCGGAACTGGTCGCATCGACCGGCTTCGTGCTGCGCGAGGAGGGCTCCGGCACGCGCTTCGAGTTCGAGCATGCGATGGCCGGCTTCGGCATAGCGGCTTCCGATCTCGACGTGGTGATGGTGCTGCCCTCCAACGAGGCGGTGCTTTCGGCGGTGCGCTCGGGCCGGGCTGCGACGGCGGTTTCCGGCGCGGTGGCCGCGCCCTGGCTTGCGTCGGGCGGGCTGAAGCGCCTCGATTTCGACCTGCCCTCGCGCGCGTTCCAGCTTCTAAGCCACAAGGAGCGGCATCTGAGCAAGGCGGCCGCCGCGCTGGTGGCCTTCAGCATCGAGCCTCAGCCTGACGCGCTGCCGCCAAGGGCCAGCGGTTCCGGCGCGATCCCCAGATAAAGCTCGTGTGGCGTATCGGGCAGGCCGCGCCGGTAGCCGAAATCGAGTTTCAGGGCACCGGCCGTCATGCCGGCCGCTTCGGCATGGGCGTGCAGGCGCGCGAAGCCCCCGGCGATGTCCGCAAGCGGCCCGTCATGGCGAAGGCGAAGATAGCGTCCGGGCGCGACCACATGGCGTTCAAGACTGTCCGGTATCTCGGTTTTGCCGGCGGCCAGAAAACCGAGAAACTCGGCATAGGTCCCATCCCCCTGCCTGCGGGAGACCTCCAGAAAGTTCTCGGCCTCCGGGGCGGCGGCGAACAGCCGCTCCCAGCCGGCGGGTACCGCTTTCGGCAATTCCTGCCATGTGCCTGAGACCGTCAGGCCGACGCAGACGAGTTCGGGCAGGGATGTGGTTGCGATCACGATCGGTCCTCCTTTTCGCCGCCGCGTTCCGCCGCGCCGCGCCGGTTGCAGCCTTGGCGCTTGCCGGATTTCCGGCGATCCGTTAATCAGGGCCGGAAAAATGAAGCTGTGTCCCGGATAGGTCAACCATGAGCGACAAGAAGAAGAAACCGCAGAAGCTGAAGGCCCGCCTGCCGCGCGGCTTTGGCGACCGCTCCGCCGCCGATATCCGCGCGACCGAGGAAATGGTGGCGAAGATCAAGGCGGTCTACGAGAATTACGGCTTCGATCCCGTCGAGACGCCGATGTTCGAATATACCGATGCGCTCGGAAAATTCCTGCCGGACAGCGACCGCCCGAACGAGGGCGTGTTCTCGCTGCAGGACGATGACGACCAGTGGATGAGCCTGCGCTACGACCTGACCGCGCCACTTGCCCGTCACGTCGCCGAAAACTTCAACGACATCCAGCTTCCCTACCGCACCTATCGCAACGGCTATGTGTTCCGCAACGAAAAGCCGGGACCGGGCCGCTTCCGCCAGTTCATGCAGTTCGACGCCGACGTCGTCGGCGCCCCCGGCGTCCAGACCGACGCCGAAATGTGCATGATGATGGCCGACACGATGGAGGCGCTCGGGATCGCGCGCGGAGATTATGTGATCCGGGTGAACAACCGCAAGGTGCTGGATGGGGTGCTTGAGGCGATCGGCCTTGGCGGCGACGAGAATGCGGCGCAGCGGCTGACGGTGCTGCGGGCTATCGACAAGCTGGATAAGTTTGGGGTCGAGGGCGTCATGCTGCTTTTGCAAGATGGTAGAAAAGACGAAAGTGGCGACTTCACGAAGGGTGCAGGCCTATCCGAGCGGCAGGCGAGTTTCGTGGTCAAAGTGCTCACTAATGAGCACGCTGTCGATGGAACTGAAGAATTAGAATTCAATAGCGTCGCAAAACAAACCGAAGGGTTTGTATCCGGGTTCGACGAACTCGATACGATCCGAAAAATTGTTCGCTCCTCAGGCTACGAAGAAAATCGAATCAAAATCGACCCCTCCGTCGTCCGCGGTCTCGAATACTACACCGGCCCCGTCTACGAAGCCGAGCTCACCTTCGACGTCACCAATGAAAAGGGCGAAAAGGTTGTGTTCGGCTCGGTCGGCGGCGGCGGGCGGTATGATGGGCTGGTGTCGCGCTTCATGGGCCAGCCGGTGCCGGCGACGGGCTTTTCCATCGGCGTGTCGCGGCTGATGACGGCGCTGAAGAATCTCGGCAAGCTCGGCGCGTCCGAGGTGATCGAGCCGGTGCTGGTCACCGTCATGGATGGCGATGCCGAGGCGATGGGCCGCTACCAGAAGATGACGCAGGAACTGCGCCGCGAAGGTATTCGCGCCGAAATGTATCAGGGCAACTGGAAGAAATTCGGCAACCAGCTCAAATATGCCGACCGCCGCGGTTGCCCGATCGCGATCATCCAGGGCGGCGACGAGCGCGCGGCGGGCACCGTCCAGATCAAGGACCTGATCGAGGGCAAGCGCTTGTCCGGCGAGATCGAGGACAACGCCGAATGGCGCGAGGCCCGCGTGGCCCAGAAGACCGTGGCGGAGGGCGATCTCGTCGCGGAGGTCCGGGCGATGCTGGCTGCGCAGGCCGAGGATCGGCAGCGCGGGGCGTAAGGCCAGGTCTTTGTTTCACGGGCTTTGCTTTTTCCAAGGCCTTGCAGCCCCGAAAGCAGATGTGTGGAATCAGGCCGCGCCGCTTGCTCCCAATACTCTCTCCCGCTGGCGGGAGAGATGCCCCGACAGGGGCAGTGAGGGTGGAACGGCATCTCGTCTCGTGAAGGCGCTCGCGGTGACAGTCTCGCCCCTCACTGTCGCTTTCGCGACATCTCTCCCCTCCGGGGCGAGAAGATTGGGGGCTTTGCGGTGACGCCGATTGCGTTATGCAGTCTCCATTCTTCAGCGCTCAACGGCATTCTCCCCAAAAACAAAACGGCCCGCATCGCTGCGAGCCGTCCGTCACACACAGGCGCGGCAGGTCAGATGCCACTGCCCTTGTTCTCGCGCTCCCTGGCGCGATCGTCCATCAGTTCGTACCACATGGCGTTCAGCACCGCGAAGAGCGCTGCGAGCGGCAGACCGAGGATCCAGGCGAAGTACCACATAGAATTCTCCTTTCGTGAAAGGGGGCGGGCCGTTGGGCCCGCCGGCTTTGCTCAGTAGGCGTGCTTGTCTTTGTTGGTGACGTCCGCGTTGGTCACCTTGCCCCACATGATGTGGTAGACCCAAGAGGTGTAGGCGAGGATCAGCGGCACGAAGATCAGCGCGCAGACCAGCATGATGAACAGCGTCAGATGGCTCGACGATGAGTCCCATGCCGTCAGGCTGGCGCCGGGCTGTTCCGACGACGGCAGGATGAACGGGAACATCGCAACGCCAGGGGTCGCCACCACGCCGAAGACCGAAGCCGACGACGACAGCATGGCAAGCGCGGGCCGGTTGCCGCGGAGCCCGATGAACGCGCCGATCGCGCCGAGGAAGCCGAGCGCGGGCGCCAGCATCATCCACGGATAGCGGCCGTAATTGACGAACCATGCGCCCTGCGAGCGGGCAACATCGTTCATCAGCGGGTTCGACGGGCCGGCCGCATCGACGGCGCCGGTGAAGGCGTAGCCGTCAATGCCATAGTAGAGCCAGACGCCGGCAAGCGCGAACAGCACGATGAGCGCAACCGCCGAGATCGAACCGAAGCCGCGGGCGCGGTCGTTGACCGGACCTTCCGTCTTGGTCGTCAGGTAAGCCGCGCCGTGCATGACCAGCATGGCGACGCAGACCAGACCGGTCAGCAGCGCGTAGGGGTTCAGCAGGCCGAAGAACGAACCGTCGTAGAAGATGCGAAGGTCGTTATCGAGCCGGAAGGGAACGCCCTGCAGCACGTTGCCGAGCGCCACGCCGAAGATCAGCGTCGGCACGAAGCCGCCGATGAACAGCAGCCAGTCCCAGGTATTGCGCCAGGTGGCGCTTTCGCGCTTGGAGCGATACTTGAAGCCGACCGGGCGCAGGATGAGCGCGAACAGGATCGCGAACATCGCCAGATAAAAGCCCGAGAACGATACGGCGTAGATCGCCGGCCACGCCGCGAAGATCGCGCCGCCGCCGAGAATGAGCCACACCTGGTTGCCTTCCCAGACCGGGCCGACCGTGTTGACCACGACGCGGCGTTCGGTGTCGTTCTTGGCGACGAAGGGAAGCAGGGTGGCGGTTCCGAGATCGAAACCGTCCATCACGGCGAAGCCGATCAGCAGAACGCCGAGCAGCAACCACCAGATGACGCGGAGGACTTCGTAAGAGATAAGATCGTGTAATACCATGATGTTTTACTCCGCAGGTGCCATGGTGCCCTGAACCCGGCGAGCGCCGAGAACCGGCATGTCGGGTCCGTTGTCCGGCTGCGGTCCCTTGCGGATCGCGGCGAGCATCAGGCCCATTTCGACGATGAACAGCACCGTATAGATTCCGACAAAGCCGATGATGGTGAGCAGCACCGTACTCGCGCCGAGGCTCGAGACGGCCAGCGCCGTCGGCAATATGCCCTCGATGATCCACGGCTGGCGGCCGAGTTCCGCGACGATCCAGCCGCATTCCGCGGCAATCCACGGCAGCGGAATGATCCAGACGGCGAGGTGCAGCAGCCAGCGATGGCTGTCCAGCCTGCGACGGGTCGACAGGTAGAAGAACACACCCATGACGGCGATGAACAGGAAGCCGGCGCCGACCATGATGCGGAACGACCAGAACAGCGGGCCGACCGGGGGAACGAGGCTGTTTGCGGCCTGTTCGATCTGGGCGGGTGTTGCGTCTGCCGGATCATCCACGAACGGTTTCAGAAGATAGGCGTAACCGAGGTCGTTGCCGTATTCCTCCATGATCGCCTGGTCGGCCGGGTCCGGCGTGCCGGTGCCCATATTCGCGCGCATGTTCTGCAACGCGGTATAGGCCTGGATGCCGTTTTCGATCTTGGTCTTGCCGTTTTCGACCAGCTCGTTGATGCCCTCGATCGGGGTATCGAGCGAGCGGGTGCCGATCAGGCCCATGACCCACGGGATCTTCACCGCGTAATGGGTCTCGCGGTTTTCCGTGTCGGGAATGCCGAACAGCGTGAACGAGGCAGGCGCCGGCTCCGTTTCCCACATGGATTCGATCGCCGCGAGCTTCATTTTCTGGTGTTCGGTCGTCAGATACCCGCTTTCATCGCCCAGCACGACCACCGAAAGAGCAGCAGCCAGGCCGAAGGAACAGGCAACCGTCATCGAGCGCTTGGCAAGCTCAACATGGCGGCCCTTCAGCACATACCATGCGCCAACGCCGAGCACGAAGACCGAGGCCGTGACGTAGCCGGCCGAAACCGTGTGCACGAACTTCGCCTGCGCGACCGGGTTGGTCAGAACCTCGAAGAAGTTGGTGACCTCCATGCGCATCGTGACCGGATTGAAAGCCGAACCGACCGGGTTCTGCATCCAGCCATTGGCGATCAGGATCCACAGCGCCGACAGGTTCGAGCCGATGGCGACGCACCAGGTGATGATCAGGTGCGCGACCCGCGACATGCGGTCCCAGCCGAAGAAGAACAGGCCGACGAAGGTGGCTTCCAGGAAGAAGGCCATCAGCCCCTCGATCGCCAGAGGCGCGCCGAAGATGTCGCCGACATAGTGGCTGTAATAGCTCCAGTTCATGCCGAACTGGAATTCCATCACGATGCCGGTGGAAACGCCGATGGCAAAGTTGATGCCGAACAGCACGCCCCAGAATTTTGTCATTTGCCGCCATATCTTGCGGCCGGTCATGACGTAGGTCGTTTCCATGATCGCAACGATCATGGAAAGGCCCAGCGTCAACGGCACAAACAGAAAGTGATATAGCGCCGTCATAGCGAATTGCAGGCGCGATAGCGCCACGATGTCCAGTTCCATTGCGTCTCTCCCGCGTTCAAACCGGGTCTCAGTTTCATCGACTGCCGTTTGACCGGCAGCCGCATTATTGTTGGAGGCCGGGTTTCAGTCCGGTCTCAGTGCGGCAAGCGCTCCGGCAAAGCCGGGCTCGCCTCTTCTGTAGGCGGAAACGATCCGCCCCGAATTGATCATGATCAGTCGATCGGCAATTTCTGCCTCCCGACGGATATGGGTCGCGATCAGCAAACTACGGTGTTTTCCGGCGCGCGCTTTGATCTTTGTCATGACGTCGCGCGCTGTCTTGCCATCGAGACCCTCGCTCGGCTCGTCGAGCAGCCATACCGGCGTATCGCGCAGCACCAGCCGGGCGAGCGCCAGCCGCCGGGCCTGTCCGCCCGAAAGCCCGAGGCCTTGTTCGCCGAGCTCGGTGTCGAGACCGTGGGGCAGGCCGCGCACGGTGTCGCCGAGGCCTGCGGCGTCAAGCGCCTCCATCAGCCGTTCATCGCCGGCGGCGGGGAAGGCGAGCTTCAGATTGGCGCGCAGCGTATCCTGGAACAGCTCGGTGCGCTGGGTCAACAGCGTGGCCGGCAGGGCGGCGATGGTGCCGGCGTCGGGCGCGACTTCGCCTGCGATCAGCGCCATGATCGAGGATTTTCCGGCTCCGCTCGCGCCGATCAGCGCCACCCTTTCGCCCTCGGCGATCGTCAGCGTCAGGCCGGAAATGGCTGCGCCGCCGCGTCCGGGATAGCGCAGGCGGACATTGTCGAACGCCATCGCGATGCCGGCATCTGGCGCGGCGTGGACGGCACTTGCGGCGGGTTCCGCTTCCAGTCGGGGCGAGAGCCTGCGCGCGGCCAGCAGCGTGCGGCCAAGCTCCATCGCCCCGCGCCTGAGCGCCGCGAACGGCTCCAGTGCCGCAAATGCGATGAGGAGTGCCAGGGCTGCAAGCGGCGCGGTGATCTGCCCGGCCTCGGCGAGGGCAGCGCCGGCCAGCAGCACGCCGGCGAGGATCAGGGCGGTGACCATATCGAAGCCGAAGCCGGTATTGCTGTCGATCCGGTTCAGCGCCAGATCGGCGGCATATTCCCTTCGGTCGGCGTTTTCCACGCGTTCGCGCTGAGCATCCAGCCGTCCGGCCAAGGCCAGTTCGCTCTGGCCGGCAACCATGTCCACGGCGCGGGCGCGCAGCGCCTCTTGCGTGTGGGCCCGGCGGCGGGCGGGTTTTTCGGCCGCGCGCGCGGCCAGCGCCGGCAGCGCAAGGCCCGGCAGCACGATCGCCGCGCCGACGGCCAGCGCCAGCGGCCACGACAGAATGCCAAGCGCGATGATGGCGGCAAGCCCGGCGACGACCGCCACCGCGCCCGGCACCAACACCCGCAGATAAAGCGAATCGAGCGCGTCGACATCGGCCGTCAGCCGGAACAGCAGGCGGGCGGGGCGGAGCGCCAGCGCGCGGGCAGCACCCGGCGCCGCAAAGCCCCGGAACAGGTTGACGCGCAGGCCCGCCAGCACGCGCAGCGTCGCGTCATGGGTCTGCAACCGCTCGAAATAGCGGCCGGCCGTGCGCGACAGCGCCAGGAAGCGGATGGCGGCCGACGGGGCAAAAACGTCGAAGGCCAGCGCCGTCGCCATCGACAGCCCCGCGATCGCGGTGGCGGTCACGAACCAGCCGGAGACGCCGAGCAGCGCAATGCCGGCAAGCACGGTGAAGGCGGAAAGGGCGGCGCCGGCGACAAGCCCGCCGCGCCGCTCGCGCCAGAACAGGCGGATGATCGGGCCAAGGGCGGCAAAGCCTCGTGTTCTCATAGCCCGTTCTCCCTGAAGGTCTCGGCCCTGAAATCCTCTGCAAGGTGGATGACGCGGTCCATGCGCGCGGCCAGTACAGGGTCGTGGGTCGCCACGATCAGCGTGCGGCCGGCGGCCAGCGTCAGCAGCGCCTCGGTGATTTCGGCGGCGGTGTGGTGATCGAGATGGGCGGTCGGCTCGTCGGCGAGGATGAGGCCTGCGCCCCTGGTCGCGGCAGCGCGCGCCAGCGTCAGACGGAGGCCCTCGCCACCGGAAAGCCCGGCGCCGTTTTCGCCGATCATGGCGTTGCCATGGGCCTCGGCGACGGTGTCGAGCGCGGATAGCTTCAGCGCGTCGGCGATTTCGTCGCGGCTGATATCCTCGCGGGTAAGGCGGATATTGGAGGCGATCGAACCGGCGAAGAGATGCGGATCCTGGCCGATCCAGGCGATCCTCTGGCGCAGCCTGTCGGCGGTGTCGTCGGCAAGCGTCAGGTCATCGATGACGATTCGGCCGTGGCGAGCCTCGGCCAGCCCTGCGATGAGCGCAAGCAGCGTCGACTTGCCGCTGCCCGATGGGCCGAGCAGCGCGACATGCTCTCCTGGTCTGACGGTCAGGTCGAAGCCATCGAAGACCGGGTCTTTCGAGCCCTGATGGACGAAGCCGAGATCGCGCAGTTCCACGCTCGCCGGGCGCGCCGAGGCCGGGGCGGTATCGGCTGTCGCGCCGCCGACCATGGAAAGCCCGTCCTCGGCAAGGCTGTCGAGCGCGGAAAGCGCCGCCTCGCCGGCCGCGCGGTCGTGCCAGACGGACGACAGCATCCGCAGCGGATCGAAGAAGGCCGGGGCCAGCAGCAATATGAACAGGCCTTCCGACAGCGTCAGCTTGCCGCCCCAGGCGCCAAAGCCGATCTGGCCCAGAAGATGAAAGCCGATATAGGCTGCGGCCATGGCAACGCCGAGGGCCGAAAACAACTCCAGCACGGCGGACGTCAGGAACGCGATCTTCAACACAGCCATGGTGCGGCGGCGCAGGTTTTCGGCGCGCAGCCTGAGCCGACGCGAGACCTGCTCGACGGCATCGAAGGAGCGGATGGTCTGCAACCCGCGCAGCCGATCAAGCAGGAAGGCGTTGAGCGTTCCCATGTCAGCGAGGTGCTTTTCGCTCGCCGATTGCGCGCTCCAGCCGATCAGCGCCATGAAGATCGGGATCAGCGGCGCGGCGATCAGCAACACCAGCGCGGCAACCCAGGAATAGGGAACCACTACCGCCAGAATGGCGAGCGGCACGACGCTCGCCTTGAAACGGGCAGTCTGGAAGCGGGCGAGATAGGGCACGATATGCTCGGCCTGCTCGGCGAGAATGCTGGCGGCCTCGCCCGAGGCGGCCCGGCCGGTATCGAGCGGCGACCGGCGCGCGAGCGCCGCGACCGCGACCGCGCGCTTTTGCGAGAGGATCTTGCGGGCCTCGCGATAGGCCATGCGGTTGCCCGCCCGCTCCAGCACTGCCTTGGCAAGGCCGAGCGCCAGCACGGCGGCGGCCAGCGGCCAGATCGCGGTGACACCATTGCCCGCCGCCACCTGCCCGATGCCATAGGCAAGACAGGCCGCTTGCGGCAGCCACATCAGTTCGGCAAGGGTGGAGAGCCAGGCGGCAAGCTTCAACGCCCGGGTTTTCGGCGCGCGCGATTTCTGGCGGGCAACACCCGGCGCCGCGCCTCGCGGTGACGCGGCCCGGCCTTCGCTCTGAGTGGCGCTCCGCGCGGGGGCGTCGTCGTCTGCCCTGTTTTTTTCGACAAGCGCGTCCATCATGAAACCTTGCTGTCTTTTGTGCCCTTCCGGCCGAAGCCGGGGAGCCTGTCTGCCGTTTCCAGCAGTTTGGTGACGGCCGAGCCCATGCCCAAAAGCATCAGAAGCCGATCGGTCTCCATCACCTTCACATCATCGTACCAGTCGGAAAGTTTTTCAATCAGCGCGTGCATTTCGCCCAGTCTTTCCTGCGCATAGCGCTCTTCGTCGTTCTCCGGTTCGCGCATCAGTACCTCGCGCAGCATGGTCAGCGTCGGGTCGATCTCGCGCTTCTTGCGCTCTTCGGCGAGCGTCCTCAGGATCGTCCAGACATCCTCCGGCGTGGTGAAATAATCCCGCCGGTCGCCCGGCTTGTGGCGCAGGAGGACCAGCCCCCAGCCCTGCAATTCCTTCAGCCCCATGGCCACGTTCGAGCGCGACATCTTCAGCGCCTCCACCATGTCGTCGGCGCAGAGCGGTTCGCGCGTGGCATAAAGCAGGGCGTAAATCTGCCCGACCGAACGGTTGATGCCCCAGCGGCTTCCCATTTCCCCGAAATGGGCCACGAAATCCTGCACGACCGGCGACAATGGCATCGATATTCCTGCTCTATCTGAATTTTCAGAAATTTCTGAAAATTATGTATACCGATACTTGACGGAAAGCAAGCCGCCGAACTCTTGCTACCGGTGTAGCCGAGCGGGACGTCCAGGAAATTGATTTATGTCATGTGGGTGAAGCGGGTGTGTCAGCTGCGAGGCGTTTTGTGTCGTGAGGCCCATACCCTCATCCGGCCTTCGGCCACCTTCTCCCCGTGGGGAGAAGGGGACGCCGGTGATGTTCTGCCGTGCCGCGTACGCCTGCGGCGACGGCCTGGTTACCCCTCGCCCCGGAGGGGAGAGGGTGGCGCGGATGCGCCGGGTGAGGGGCGACAGCGTTTGCCGCGTGCAGTGAGATGCAGCGTTGTTCTGCGCGCGAGCCTGGTAGATGGCCGCGCGTGCGCTTGCTGGGGGGCACATCGCCGCGGTCCCGATGGCCTTCGGCCTACCCTCATCCGGCCTTCGGCCACCTTCTCCCCATGGGGAGAAGGGGACGCCGGTGAGGTTCTGCCGTGCCGCGTACGCCTGCGGCGACGGCTTGGCTCCCCCTCGCCCCGGAGGGGAGAGGGTGGCGCGAATGCGCCGGGTGAGGGGAGACAGCGCCTGCCGCCTGCATTGCATCTGCGGCTTTACTCCTCCACCCACCCGCGTCAAAATCACCGAATGGTGGCCGAAAGGGTTTCGGCGAGCGCCTGCTTCGGCTTCAGATTGCAATAGGCCGGGCGGTCGCGTTCGAAGCGCCAGCCCTCGGAAAGCGGTCCCGCGTCGACACTGTCAAAGCCGAACTGATGATAGAGGCCGGCGACCACCGCCTTAGCCTCCGCATCATCGCCGGCCAAGGGCAGTGCGAGACGATCGGCAGCACCGTCGGGCCGTCCCGCCACGTCGAGGTCGATCATCCGGATGGCGTTGAAGGCCTTGACGACGCGGGCGCCCGGCAGATGCGCGGCGACCATCTCGCTGGTGGTGGTCTCGCCCCGGTCGAGCGCTTCGATATGGCCATCGCGCTCGTGATAATAGTTGATGGCATCGATCACGATCTTGCCCCTGAAGCCTTCCGGTGGCAGAGCGCCATAGGCCGCCAAGGGGATCGCGAGCACGATTACCTCGCCAAAGGCGATCGCCTCGTCCACCGTCCCGACGGCGCAGCCGAGGGCGCTTCTCATGCTGAAAAGGCTCTGCGGCCCGCGCGAATTGCTGAGCATCACCTCATGGCCGGCCTGAACCGCCTTCTGCGCCACCGAGCGGCCGACAAAGCCCGCGCCGATAATTCCGATCTTCATCACGTTTTCTCCTTGTCACACTGTGATGACCCGGCATAAACCTCCACTATATGAACTTAAATATCGAAATTTCACAGACTCTCCCAACCAAAAGGGGATAATCATGGATCGGCTCACCAGCATGGCCGTCTATGTCAAGGCGGTCGATCTCGGCTCGTTTGCCGCCGCCGCGGATGCGCTCGGCATATCGCCGCAGATGGTTTCCAAGCATATCGTGTTTCTGGAGGACAGGGTGGGCGCGACGCTTCTTCACCGCACCACCCGCCGCCAGAACATTACGGATATCGGGCGCGCCTTTTACGAGCGCTGCCGGTTGATCCTTTCAGAGGCCGAGGCGGCGGAGGGGCTGGCGTCCGAGATGCACCGCCACCCCAAGGGCCTGCTGAAGGTCAACGCGCCGAAAACCTTCGGCACACTCGCGCTGGCGCCCTTCGTGACCCGGTTTCTCGAGAAATATCCGGACGTACAGGTCGAGGTCACGCTTGAGGACCGGTTTGTCGATCCGCTGGAGGAGGGCTTCGATGTCACCATCCGGGTCGGCGGCACAGAAGGCGCGGGACTGGCCTCCGTCCCGCTCGCCTGCTATGAGCTGGTGGTCTGCGCCGCGCCCGCCTATCTCGACCGCCACGGCGCGCCGCAAACCCCGCAGGATCTCACCCGGCACGAATGCCTGATTTTCGGCCAGCGCGCAGGGCACACGCCATGCCGCTGGCTTTTCACCGAGGACGGGCGGGAGCGCGAAGTTCAGGTCAGCGGCCGCCTCTACAGCAATGACTGGATGGTGTTGATGCGCGCTGCTGTCGAGGGCCATGGCGTGGCGCTTGGCTCGGATATCATCCTTCGGGAGGAATTGAGGGCCGGTCGGCTGGTGCGCCTTCTGGCCGACTATCGTACCCCGCCGCGCCCCATGCATGCGCTCTATCCGATGCGCGGCAAGCCGAGCGCCAAGATCATGCGGTTCGTGGAAGGGCTGGCCGAGGCGTTTCCGCCCCGGCCCGACGGTTATCCTTCAGCGCGCCAGGCCTCGGGTATGACGTAAACCTCGTCGGCGCGGCCGTAGCCGCCATCGCGGACCTCCTCGATCAGCACCATGGTGTGGGGCCGGGCGGCCTCGCTGAAATACTCGGTCAGCATATCGGTGACGCGGTGGATGATGTCTTCCTTCTGCGCACGGGTGAGTGCTGCTTCGGGGGTCTTGATGTTGACGAATGGCATCTCGGTTCTCCTTTTCAGATCATGCCGCCATTGACGCGCAGCACCTGACCGCTGATGAAGCGGGCCTCGTCGCAGACGAGAAAGGCGACGGCTCCGGCGATATCGTCGGGCTCGCCCAGACGGCCGGCCGGAATTGTGCGGGTGATGTTGGCGACCAGTTCCTCGCTCTTGCCGTCGAGAAACAGCTCGGTCGCCACCGGTCCGGGGGCGATCGCATTGACGGTGATGCCGCGCGCGGCCAGTTCCTTGGCGGCGATATGGGTCAGTGTCTCGACGGCGGCCTTGGTTGCGGCGTAGACGCCGTAGGCGGGGAGTTTGGTGCCGACGACGCTGGTCGAGAAGTTGACGATCCGCCCGCCATCGGCGAGCCGGTTCGCCGCTTCGCGCAGGCCGCGGAACGTGCCGCCGAAATTGACGGCGACCTGGCGTTCGAAATCCTCGTCGGTGACCGTCGCGAGCGGCGCGAGCGAGAGCATGCCGCCATTGTTGACGAGAATGTCGGCCTTGCCGAACTCGGCTTCGGTGGCATCGAACAGGGTCTTGATGCCGTCCGCCGCGCCGATATCGGCCTTCACCGCGATCGCCTTGCCGCCCTTTTTCCTGATTGACGCAACCACGTCTTCCGCGGCGGCAGCGTTCGACGCGTAGTTGACCACGATATTGATGCCGTCGGCGGCAAGACGCCTGGCGATTTCAGCGCCGATCCCGCGCGAGGCGCCGGTGATGATGGCTGTTCTGGTCATGATAAACTCCATGTTCGTTGAACCGCGCCAAAGATATGCTCTAGCCTGTGCGAAACAATCACCGGAAAATTGACAACATAATTCGCCTGTGGTGAACAATGCGAATGGACAGATTTGACCGCATGCGCCTTTATGCCCGCGTCGTCGAGCGCGGCAGCTTTTCCGCCGCAGCACTTGATCTCGGCCTTGCGCGCTCGACCGCCACGGAAGCGATCAAGGGGCTGGAGGCCGATCTCGGCGTAAGGCTTCTCGACCGCACCACCCGCCATGTCGCGGCGACGCTCGACGGCGAGGATCACTATCGGCGCTGCGTTGCGATCCTCGCCGATGTCGAGGAGGCCGAGGGCGCGTTCCGGGCCGGCAATCCGGACGGGCTGCTGCGCATCGACGCCCATCCGCATCTGACCCGCAATTTCCTGCTGCCCGGCCTGCCCGCCTTTCTGGCGCGCTATCCCGATCTCAGAATCCATTTCGGGCAGGGTGACCGTTATGTCGATCTGGTGCGCGAGGGCTATGATTGCGTCATCCGGGCCGGCGAACTGGAGGATAGCGGCCTGATCGCCCGCCGGCTCGGTGCGCTCCGCGAGGTCACGGTGGCGAGCCCGACCTATCTTGCGCGCCACGGCGTACCGCAAACGCCGGACGATCTTGCCGGCCATCTGGCGGTCGGCTTCATCTCGTCGCGCACCGGAGAGGTGATGCCGCTCGAACTGATCGAGAACGGCCACACCCGCTATGTCACGCTGAAGACCCGGGTGACGGCCAATGATTCCGGCACGGCCAATGCGCTGGCGCGGGCAGGATTCGGGCTGGTGCAGGCGCCGCGCTATCATTTCGCCGAGGCGCTGGCGGAAGGCGAGATGGTCGAGGTGCTGCCGGATTTTCCGCCGCCGCCAACACCGCTGACCGCGCTCTATCCCCAGAACCGACACACCGCGCCGCGATTGCGGGTGTTTCTCGAATGGGTGCAGGGGATTTTCGCCGGTGGCGAGGTCTGAGCGGGGTCTACCCGTGCTCGCGCAGAAAGGCCTCCAGAAACTCGGCGAGTTTCAGGGCGGCGAAGGTGGGTGTCGGGCCCTCGGCGCGCACCAGCCGCATGTCGCTGGCGATTTCCGCGCCCTTTGCGAACGGGCGCAGCACAAGCGTTCCGTCGCGAAGCTCGCGGGCAACTGTCATCGCCGGCAGGATCAGCACCGCGGTGCCGCGCCGGGTAAGCTCCTTCTGGAGTTCCAGCGAGGAGGTGGTGAAGGCAACCTCCACCGGCGAGAAGCCAGCGGCGCGCTGGCGATCATCGAAATCACGGCGGATGCTGAAGGCGCGGTCGGGCATGGCGATGGCGTGGCGGCGGATGGCCTCAAGCGTGATTTCCTTCTCGGCTGCAAGCGGGTGTTCCGGGGCCATCACCGGATCATGCCGCACCGATAGCGAAAACAGCGTCTCGATCCGCGCATCCGAGGGTGAGAACATCGTCACCGCGATATCGGTCTCGCCGGTGGTCACCGCGTTGAGCGCGACTTCCGCCGAGGTGACCGTCACCGCAATCGAGATTTTCGGATAGAGCGCGTAGAACTCGGCCAGCGCCGGGGCGAGGATGGCGTTGATCACCGCGCCGTTGACGTGAAGCGAGACGTGGCCGGCATTGAGCCCCCTGAGATCGTCGATCACCTGCCTTGCGCCTTCGAGATCGCGGATCATCGCATCGGCGCGTTCGGCCAGCAGCGCCCCGGCGGGGGTGAGCGCAATGCCGCGCGCGCCGCGTTCGATCAGCACGGCGTTGAAATAGGCCTCGAGATTTTCAAGCTGGCGGCTGACCGCCATCGGCGACACGCCCAGCGTTTCGGCCGCCCGACGGATCGAGCGCGAGCGCGTGAGTTCGTTGAAATAGATGAGGGCCTCGATCTGCATGGCGGTCTCGCATTTGCCGGAGGTCCATTTGAGCCATCCGGCGGGCGGCAAGGCAAGGCCGTTCGCGGACGATCCATCGATGAATTTTATGAGACAGCCTTGTCATTTGGTATTAAATTGGTATCTATATTCTGCGACAGGAGATGGCCGTGCGGGTTTTCCAGGATTTCGACATTTCGGGTGACGGGCCGATCTATCGGCGGTTGAAGGCCGAGCTGGCAAGGGCTGTCGAAAGCGGCAAGCTTGCCCATGGCGAGGCGCTGCCGCCCGAGCGCGATCTGGCCCGGATCGTGGGCGTCAGCCGGGTGACCGTGCGCCGCGCGATCGCGGAACTGACCAGCGAAGGGTTTCTGCAACGCCGCCATGGCGCCGGCACCTTCGTGCTGCGTCCGCCGGCGCGGATCGAGCAGCCGCTGAAGCGGCTGACCTCGTTTACCGAGGACATGCAGGCGCGCGGGCTGACGCCGCGCTCGCACTGGCTGGAGCGTGGCCTGTTTTCGGCAAACGCGGAGGAGGCGGAGGGGCTGAAACTGACCGAAAACGCCGCCGTCGCCCGCCTCAGCCGTATCCGGCTCGGCGATGAGCTGCCGATGGCGATCGAGCATTCCACGCTGCCCGCCGATATTCTCGAACGGCCTGACCTCGTCGAAACCTCGCTCTATGCCGCGCTTGCCGAGCGTGGCGTCACCATGGCGAAAGCCACCGAACGGATCACCGCCTGCAACCTGACTGCCGAACAGGCAGCACTTCTGACGGTATCGCCCGGCGCCCCGGCGCTTGCGATCCGCCGCACTGTCTACGATGCCGGCGGCCGGCCGGTGGAGCTGACCAGAACCTATTATCGAAGCGATATCTATGACCTCGTCGCCGAGCTGACCTATGCCGGCGACCCATGAAACGGAAGATGAGAGCATGACCGACATCACCAATATGCGCCGCGAAATCGACGAGATACCCGAAGCCGCCGCCCGGCTGCTCGATGGCCAGAGCGCGGCGCTTGCGGCGGCCGGCCGGGCGCTTGCCGAAAAGGACCCCGCCGTGGTGGTCACCATCGCGCGCGGCTCGTCCGATCACGCATCGCTGTTTCTGAAATACGCGATCGAGCTGACGGTTGGCATTCCGGTCGCCTCCCTCGGTCCCTCGCTCGCCTCGATCTACGGGGCGAAGCTGCGGATGAACAAGGCCGCCGCGATTTCGGTTTCGCAGTCCGGCAAGAGCCCGGATATCGTGGCGCTCGCAAAGGCCGCGCGCGATGGCGGCGCGCTGTCGCTTGCGCTCGTCAACACCATTGCCTCGCCGCTGGCGGAGATGGCCGATCAACCGATCGATATCGCGGCCGGCCCTGAAAAGGCGGTGGCGGCGACCAAGTCCTACGTCAATTCGATCGTGGCCGGCCTTGCCGTGCTTGCCGAATGGTCCGGCGATGCGGCGCTCAAGGCGGCGCTTGCCAAACTGCCCGACGATCTTGCAAAGGCGCTTGCCTGCGACTGGTCGGCGCTGATCGCGCCGCTGAAGGATGCCCAGTCGCTTTATGTGCTGGGACGCGGTCCGAGCTTTGCGATCGCCAGCGAAGCCTCGCTGAAATGCAAGGAAACCTCGGAACTGCATGCCGAGGCCTATTCCTCGGCGGAGGTGATGCACGGCCCGGTGTCGCTGGTCGAGCCGCGCTTCCCGGTGATCGCGTTTGCCGCCCGCGACAAGGCGGAGGACAGTGTCGTCAAGATTGCCTCCGGCATGGCGAAGAAGGGCGCGTCGGTATTCCTGTCGTCGGAACGCGGCGAGGGCACGGTGTTGCTGCCGCATGTCGCGACCGGCCATCCGCTGACGGATGCGCTGGCGCTGATCGTGCCCTATTACAGCGTGATCGAGAAACTGTCGCGCGCCCGCGGCTTCAACCCGGATGCGCCGGCGGCGCTCAACAAGGTGACGGAGACCGAATAATCATGAAGAAGGCGATAAGCGGCGCGCGGATATTCGACGGCGAAAGCCTGCTGGAAGGCCGGGCGCTGGTGTTTTC
The DNA here is from genome assembly GCF_002043005.1 of Martelella mediterranea DSM 17316. Lineage (NCBI taxonomy): Bacteria > Pseudomonadati > Pseudomonadota > Alphaproteobacteria > Hyphomicrobiales > Aurantimonadaceae > Martelella > Martelella mediterranea. Next base: position 1,318,815 of record NZ_CP020330.1, read on the forward strand.
CTCAGCCGGCATCGAGGCGATCTTCTCGGCGCGCCATATTCCCGACGAATGCGAGATCATCCCGGCGGACGGGCGGATTCTGGCCCCGGGCCTCATCGATCTCCAGGTCAATGGCGGCGGCGGACTGCTGTTCAACAATGCGCCGGATCTTGATGGGCTGCGCACCATCTGCGCCGCCCAGATCCGCTCCGGCGTCACCGCGCTCTTGCCGACGCTGATTACCGACCGGCCCGATGTAGTGCGTGCGGCGGTCGAGGCCGGCAAGGCCGCCTGGGAGGCGGGCATTCCGGGCTATCTCGGCCTGCATCTGGAAGGCCCGCATCTGTCGCTGGCCAGAAAAGGCACGCATGATCCGGCGCTGATCCGGCCGATGGAAGCGGAGGATTGCGACTTTCTCGTCGAAAATGCCGGCAGTTTCGGCGTCGGACTGCTGACAATCGCGCCTGAAAATGTCACCCGCCAGCAGGTCGCGCGTCTCAGCAAGGCCGGCTATATCGTCAGCCTCGGCCACACCGATGCCGCCTGCGTGGTGGCGCGGGAATACCGGTTTGCAGGTGCCACGATGGCGACGCATCTGTTCAACGCGATGAGCCCGCTCAGCCATCGCGAACCGGGCATGGTCGGCGCGGTGCTCGGCGATGGCGGGTTTTCCTGCGGCTTGATCGCCGATGGCTATCATGTCGACTCGGTGGCGATGGGGATCGCGCTGAGGGCAAAGGCCGGGCCTGGGAAAATATTCCTGGTATCCGACGCGATGTCGGTCACTGGAACGGACCTTCAGAGTTTCGAGCTCAACGGCCGCACGATCTATCGCAAGGATGGCCGCCTGACGCTTGCCGACGGCACGCTTGCCGGGGCCGATACAGACCTGCTGACTTGCGTGAAGAATGTCCGCGACATGCTGGGCCTGCCGCTGGAGGAGGCGCTCAGAATGGCATCGCTCTATCCGGCCGAGGCCGTGGGTGCGCGGTCCAAGGGGCGGCTGAAACCGGGCGCGGACGCCGACTTCGTGCTGCTTTCCCAGGACCTCGCGCTTGCCGCGAGCTATATCGCCGGGGAGCGCGTCTTCAGCGCCGATTGAAGGCCTGGCGACCTTACGCCATGTCCTTGCCGGTTACCTTCACCGTGGGGTCGATCTGTCGGCGCTTCGGCCGCATCAGCGGTTCGGGGCTGACGGGGTGGGTGTGGAGCATGTCGGCGCCGGCCATGATGCCCTCGACCGCCTGGATCTCCAGCCGCTTGGCATCGCGCTTGCGGATATCGTCGGTGATCGCGATCGCCTCTTCCTCGCTGGTGCCGAGCGCCACCAGCGTCTCGCGGCCGAAGACGAGGCCGGATTCCAGCGTTTCGCGCAATTCGTATTCGACGCCCCGTTGTCTGAGCGCCAGCGTGTGGCTGCGGTCATAGGAGCGGGCATAGATGTGGGCGCGCGGGAAATTCTCCTGCACCACGTCGATCACCCGATCGGTGATCTCACGCTTCTGGGTGCAGACCGCGACGATCTTGGCCTTTTCGATGCCTGCCGCGATCAGCACGTCCTTGCGGGTGCCGTCGCCGAAATAGATGTGAAAGCCGAAGGCCGAGGCCTGCCGGATTCGATCGGCGGAGAAATCGATGATCGTCACGTCGCGGCCGCTGGCGAGCAGGATCTGCGCGGCAATCTGGCCGAAGCGCGAGAAACCGATCATCAGCACGTCCGCGCCGGCGCCGTCGAAATCCTCCTCCATCTCCTCATGGGTCTCGCGCCGGGCGTAGAACCGCTCGGCGAGGCGAACGGTCAGCGGGGTCGCCACCATCGAGACCGTCACGATCGCGATCAGCAGCGAGGCGGTGGCGTTGGAGAAGATGCCGGCGGCAGCCGCCGTCGAGAACATCACGAAGCCGAATTCGCCGCCCTGCGGCAGAAGCGCAGCGATCCGGACGGCGTCCTCGTGGGGCGAACCGGTCAGGCGACACAGCCCGTAGATGACGGCGGCCTTGACGACGAGCAGCACCGGCACGGCGACGAGGATCAGGCCGATATTCTCGTAGACCACGGAAAGTTCGAGCGACAGGCCGACCGCGATGAAGAAGATCGCGAGAAAAACGCCGCGAAACGGCTCGATATCGGCCTCGAGTTCATGGCGGTAGGAGGATTCGGCGAGCATCACGCCGGCGAGAAACGCGCCCATGGCCATCGACAGCCCGACCATCTGCATCACCATCGCAGCGCCGATGACGATGAACAGCGCGGCCACGATCATCACCTCGCGCGCGCCTGTGGCGGCGATGATCTGGAACACCGGCGTCAGCACATAGCGCCCGGCGGCGATCATCAGCACCACGACAAGGGCGGCCAGTCCGGCATTCATCAGCATGTCCGAGGTGCTCGCTTCCTCCACGCCGCCGCCGAGAATGCTGGCGAGCGCCAGAAGCGGCACGATCGCGATATCCTGGAACAGCAGCATCGAGAACGAGCGCTGGCCGTAGCGGGTGTTGACGTCGCCATTGTCATCGAGGATCTGCATGGCGAAGGCGGTGGATGACAGCGCCAGGCCGAAGCCGGCGATCACCGCGGCCTGCCAGTTTCCGAGCCCGCCGAATTTGGCAAGCGGCACCAGCACCGCGCCGGTGACCAGAACCTGGGCAAGGCCAAGACCGAAAATGTCCTTGCGCATTGTCCAGAGCCGGGCCGGCTTCAGTTCAAGCCCGATCATGAACAGCAGGAACACGATCCCGAGTTCGGCGACGTGCAGCACCTCCTCGCCATTGCTGATTCTTTGAAGCACCGGACCGATCACGATCCCGCCCGCCAGGTAGCCGAGAACCGTGCCGAGGCCGAGCCGCTTGAAAAGCGGCGCTGCGATGGCCGCGGCCCCCAGCATCCACACGGTTTCGGTAAAAAGGCTCTGGGTCGTTGCCATAAAAAGGGTCCTGGATGCAAGAAAAGGGGAGGGCCGGGGGAACGGCACTTGATGCGCAATGAAGTGAACAATAAATGAGGGCGCAAGGAAAGGCCAAATGCCATGTCATCATCAAGGGTTCCCGATCAATTGATCGACACCGCGTCGAAGATTCTCGCCGTCGCGAAGAAGAAGGGCGCGGATGCCGCCGATGTCGTCGTCTCGCAGGGCGCCTCGCACGGCATCTCGGTGCGCGACGGAAAGCGCGAAAACGCCAAGGCCTCCGAAAACAGGGGTTTCTCGCTGCGCGTGTTCCGCGGCGCGAAGGTCGCAAGCGTCTCCACCAATGACGACAGCGATATCGACACGCTGGTCGAGCGCGCCCTCGCCATGGCCGCCGTCTCGCCCGAAGATCCTTATGCCAGCCTTGCCGACAGCGCCCGGCTTGCCCGCGAAGCCCCTGACCTCGATCTTTACGACGAGACAGAGGTTTCGCCCGAGGCGCTCGCCGAGCGCGCGCTTGCGGCCGAGGCGGCAGCGCTTGACGTAAAGGGCGTCACCAGGAGCTCGGGCGCCGGGGCCTCGCGCGGCGAGGTCGGTTTCGTGCTGGTGACCTCCGACGGCTTTTCGGGCGGCTACCGCCGTTCCTATTCCTCCGTCTCGGTCTCCGTCGTGGCGGGCGAGGGGGCCGGCATGCAGCGCGATCACGATTACGACGCGCGCGCCCATGACGGCGATCTCGATCCGCCGGCAGAGATCGGCCGTAAGGCCGGCGAACGGGCCGCAGCCCGGCTCTCGCCGCGCCAGGTGCCGACGCGTCGCAACGCCGCGGTGATCTTCGAGCCGCGTCTTGCCGCAAGCATGATCGGCAGTCTCGCCGGCGCGATTACGGGGTCTTCCGTCGCGCGCAAGACCAGCTTTCTCAGAGATAAGCTCGGCAAGCCGGTTTTGAAGGCCGGGCTCAACCTGATTGACGATCCGGCGATCCGCCGCGGCGCCGGCTCCCAGCCCTTCGATGGCGAAGGCGTTTTGAGCGAACGGCTGGTCATGGTCGAGGACGGCGTGCTGCGGCAATGGTTCCTGTCGACCGCGCTCGGCCGGGAACTCGGCTTCGAGACCAATGGCCGCGGCACCCGCTCCGGCAATTCGCTGTCCGCCGCGCCGACCAACCTGGTACTCGAGCCCGGCCCGAAGACGCCCGCCGAACTGATGGCCGACATCGGAACCGGGCTCTATGTCACGGAACTGATCGGCCATGGCGTCAACATGGTGACCGGCGAATATTCGCGCGGGGCGAGCGGGTTCTGGATCGAGAATGGCGAGATCGCCTATCCGGTGTCTCAGATGACCATTGCCGGCAATCTGAAGGACATGTTCATGGCGATGACGCCGGCCAGCGATATCGACCGCCGGTTCTCGATTGCCACCCCCAGCATTCTCGTCGAGGGCGTCACCCTCGCCGGCTCGTGAGGTCCGCCGTGGCCGAGCCGTTGGTTGCCGATATCCAGGCCGATCTGGCGCTGATTACCGATGCGGCGCGCGAGGCGGGTGCGGTCGCGCTCTCCCATTTCGGCCAGAACCCCGAGGTCTGGTGGAAGAACTCCGGTCAGTCGCCGGTCAGCGCCGCCGATTTCGCCGCCAATGAGTGCCTGGAGGATCTGCTGCTGAGGGCGCGGCCGGATTATAGCTGGCTTTCGGAGGAAAGCGGCGACGACTTCGCCCGGCTGGAAGCCGATGCCACCTTCGTGGTCGACCCGATCGATGGCACGCGCGGTTTTCTCAAGGGGAAGAAGAACTGGATGGTCAGCGTGGCGGTGGTGCGCGGTGGCCGCCCGGTGGCCGGCGTCCTCGTCGCGCCGGCGCTTGACGAGGTGTTTACCGCCGCCCTCGGCGGTCCGGCGCTGAAAAACGGTCTTCCGATTGCGGCCTCAACGCTGCGCGGCGAAACCGGAAACCTGGAGCTTTGCCTGCCGGCGGCGATGCTCGATGGCTTCAGCCCGCCCTTTCGCGCGCGCATAAGCAAGGCCGCGCATATTCCTTCGCTCGCCTACAGGCTGGCTTCGGTGGCCGATGGCCGTCTTGATGCCACACTTGTGAGGCCTAACTCACACGATTGGGATCTGGCCGCCGCCGATATCATCCTTGCCGCAGCCGGCGCGTCGCTGGTGGATGACGCGGGGCGGCCGTTGACCTATAATCGCCGCGCGCTGCGCCACGGGACGCTTTTTGCGGGCAATCCGGCGCTGGTCGGGACGCTGATGCGCGAATTCGCGCCGCCGCCGGTCATGTGACCCGTCACTTGACAAAAACGGCCAAACCCGAGACACGCTATGGCGGGAGGCAATGAGCAAAGAGAGATATGAAATGGCTGATACGGTTGAAAACAAGCAACTCCTGCATCTGGTCTTCGGCGGCGAGCTCGAGAGCCTGAAGGGCGTGAAGTTCACCGATCTGGACGCGCTTGATATCGTCGGTATCTACCCCAATTACGCCAGCGCCCATGCAGCCTGGAAGTCCAAGGCGCAGCAGACCGTCGACAACGCCCATATGCGCTACTTCATCGTCCATCTGCACCGGCTTCTCGACCCGGAATCGTGAGTATTGCGTTTTCATGGCTCCGGACGCAGTATAGGCGACTGCTTTAGCCTCCAGAGCGCTTTCGCCAGACGGCGCTCCTGCAACTGCTTTGTGGCGTGAAATTAAGCAGTTGCTTTAAAATAAAGCAGATGAAGTCTTTATAAGAAGAAAAAAAGAACTTCGTTCCGGGTCAGCCTGAAGACGTTTGATAGAATATTTAGGACGTGGTTCTTCCTGTTCCTAAATGTTATTTTCTGAAGTAGGATGATTCGCGCAATGGTGGTGGGTGCGGCCGCTGATCCGATGCACGAGAACGGGGTAAACGGACAAGGGAATGGTATCACGCATTTCTATTTGGTTGGCCCGCAACACGTACCGACTCGGCGGGATTCTCGGCTATCCGCTGTTACGGCCGATCCTCTATCATCGCGTCCGGCGCGGCAAGGAGGACAGGGCGCGTCTGGGGGAGCGTCTCGGCCGCTCCAACCGGGAGAGACCGGAAGGTCCGCTCGTCTGGATACACGCAGCAAGCGTGGGCGAAACGCTCGCCGTCACCTCGGTCGTCCAGAATATTCATGAATTCGGCATCTCCGTTCTGCTGACAACCGGCACGGTGACATCCGCGCGCCTGGCGGCGGAGCGCTTCGGGGATACGGTCATTCATCAATACGTACCGCTGGATGCGCTGCCAGCGGTAACACGCTTTCTTGATCATTGGCGTCCTGACCTCGCCATCAATGTTGAAACCGAGGTCTGGCCGGTCACGATCGCGGAGCTCGCCAAACGCAAGATCGCGCAGGTTGTGGTCAATGGCCGAATTTCGGATCGTTCATTCGACCGCTGGATGCAGCGCCGCGAACTTGCCCGCACCATGTTCTCGCGGTTTTCGCTGGTCATGGCGCAGACCGATCTTGACGCCGAGCGCTTCGCCGATCTCGGGGCGCTGCATGTCTCGGTCACCGGCAATCTCAAGGTCGACCGCAGCGCGCCACCCGCCGATGATGAGGCCCTGCAGGCGCTGAAGAACGCAATCGGCGCGCGCCCGGTGTGGGCGGCGATCTCGACCTTCGACGGCGAGGAAAAGAATGCCGCCGACGTGCATGCCGCGCTCAAGGAGAGCCATCCCGACCTTCTGACCGTCATCGTTCCCCGCCATCCCGATCGCGGCGATGCGCTTGCCGCCCAGTTTTCGGCCGACGGACTTTCGGTCAAGCGTCGCTCGCTCGGCGAAAGCCCCGACGCGGAGACCGATATCTATCTCGGCGACACGATCGGGGATATGGGGCTTTATCTCCGCCTCACCGATATCGCCTTTGTCGGTCGCTCGATGACGGCGCGCGGCGGGCAGAATCCACTGGAGCCTGCCATGCTCGGCACCGCGATCCTGACGGGCCAGCATGTTGACAATTTCCGCGATACCTATCGTCAGTTGCGCCAGCGCGGCGCGGTGCGCACCGTCGACAGTACGGAGGCTCTGCTGCAATCCGTCGATCTGCTGCTGCGGGACGAAGCCGCGCGCGAACACATGATCGCCGCCGGCTATGCCGGGGTGCGCGACATGCGCGGCGCGCTGATCCGCACCATGAAGGGGCTGGAGCGTTATCTCGCGCCGCTCATTCTCGAGGCCCGCTTCTCCGCGCGCCCCAAGTCCGTGCCCGAAAAGAAGCGGTTGCCGATCGTTCCGGAGCGGATGCCCGAGCAGAATCTACGCAAGGCGCTGCAGTAAAGGTTTCCCGGGGCCGAAACGGTCAGCAAGCGGTCTCGTCGCGCGCGGCGAAATCTTCGGGAAGGGGAGCGGCCCTTCACGGCGTTGTTTGTCTGGTCTATCTGTTGGTTGAACCGTAATGCGATTACCTGACGGAGCGCATTGCTCCGGGGTCTGACAGAGAGTTGTGCCCGATATGAAGAAAACGACACGGGCCTTCTGGTGGAAGCGCGGCCATCCCCTGAGCCTCCTTCTTCTTCCCGTCTCTTGGATTTACGCCGCTGTCGCCGGCCGCCGGATGAGGCAGGCGGCGGGCGCTCGCGTGGGCGTGCCGGTTCTGTGCGTCGGCAATTTCACCGTTGGCGGGACGGGCAAGACCCCGGTGGCCGAAGCGCTGGCGCGCGCGGCACGCAAAAGCGGTAAACGGCCAGGCTTTCTGCTGCGCGGCTATGGCGGGAAGGTCGAGGGCGCGGTGCTGGTCGATCCGCAGCGCCACGGCTTTCGCGATGTCGGCGACGAGGCGCTGATGCTGTCGCGGCTGGCGCCGGTCGCGGTCTCGCCAGCGCGGGTGGATGCGGCAGCGCTTCTGGAACAGGCGGGCGTCGATTTCATCATCATGGATGACGGGCTGCAGAGCGGGCGGCTGAAGCCCGATTTCGCCGTGGCCGTGGTCGATGCCAAGCGCGGCTTCGGCAATGGGCGCTGCCTGCCGGCCGGTCCGCTGCGCGCGCCACTTGCGGCGCAGTTTCCGAAGGTGGATGCCGTCCTGCTGAACGGCGCGGGCGGCGCGGAGGAACAGGTGCGCAACGCTGCCCGCAAAGCCCATCGCCAAGTCGAGGTTCTGCATCAGCGGCCGGTGCCGGGCGGCGAAGACCTTGGCGGCCGGGACGTGCTGGCCTATGCCGGCATCGGCGATCCGGAGAAGTTTTTCGCAACGCTGGAAGGCCTCGGCGCGCGGGTGCGCCGGGCCGTCGCCCTTGCCGATCACCAGCCGATATCGGAGGCATTGGCCCGCTCTCTGCTGGCCAATGCCGGGACCTTGCTGCCGGTCACGACCGCAAAGGACATGGCCCGGCTTCAGGGCGGCGGCGGGCCGGCGATATCCGCGTTGCGTGAGAACAGCCGTGTGGTGGAGATTACCGCCGTTTTCGACAACCCGGCCATGCCTGCCGGCATGATCATCGCCACGCTCGATGCCTTCCGCCGCCGCGTTGAAGCGGACCGACAAAAGCGGTGAGCCGCTCTGTCAGCAACCGGTAAATTAATTTTGATGGGCAATCGGCTCAGTTTGTCTTATCCTTGGGTCTTAACCGCAATGACATGCTGGTTGGAGACGATGAGGATACTATCCAGCGACGTGCGGCCCGCAGAGGCGGCCGACGCCGAGAAAATCGCAAGGGTGCATTGGCTGGCATGGCAGCAGGTCTATGCCGGCATCCTTCCTCACCGCGCGCTTCAGGACATGATTTCGGCCCGCAACATCGCGTGGTGGAAGAATGCCATCGCCAGCGAGGAGACGCTGCTGGTGCTGGAGGTGCAGGGCCAGCCGGTGGGCTATGCCAGCGTCGGCCTCAACCGCGTGAAGGCGCTGCCGCAGGAAGGCGAAATCTACGAGATCTATCTTCTGCCGGAATATCAGGGCCTTGGCTTCGGCCGGGTGCTGTTTGCCGAGGCGCGCCGGCTGCTCGCTTCGCTCGGCTGCAAGGGCACGATCTGCTGGTGTTTCGATGCGCTCGATCACGCCGGCACCTTCTTCACAGCTCTTGGCGGCAAGCCCTTCGCCTTTGCCGAGGAGGAGCATGGCGGCAAGGTGCTCGGCAAGGTTTCCTATATCTGGGAATAGTCATTCTTTCGCGGCCGCATCCCGATTGCCGCAACTCTTTCCGCGCGGTTGCTTTGTCGGGGCATTTTGGCTATCCAAGGCGGCGAATTCTTCCCCTTTTCTGGAGACCTAGATGCGTATTGAAGCGATTGCGATCGGCAAGAACCCGCCCGATGATATCAATGTTATTGTCGAAGTCCCGCTCGGCGGCCAGCCGATCAAATACGAGATGGACAAGGACGCCGGCGTTCTGGTCGTCGACCGCTTCCTCTACACGCCGATGATGTATCCCGGCAATTACGGCTTCGTGCCGCATACGCTCTCCGACGATGGCGATCCGATCGACGTGCTGATCTGCAATCACCGTCCGCTGATGCCGGGCTGCGTCATCAATGTCCGCCCGATCGGCGTGATGATGATGGAAGACAATTCCGGCAAGGATGAAAAGATCATCGCCGTTCCCTCGCGCGAACTCAGCGCCCGTTTCGACAAGGTCGAGAATTTCACCGACATTCCGGAAATCCAGCTCAAGCAGATCGAGCACTTCTTCGAGCACTACAAGGATCTGGAACCCGGCAAATGGGTCAAGATCTTCGGCTGGCACGATGCTACCGAAGCCAAAAAGCTGATCGTCGAGGCGATCGAGCGCGCGAAGTCGAAGAAGGGCTGAGGCATAGTCTGGCTGGTATGCTGGTGGCTCCTGCTGAGCCGGTAGCCATCAATCTCCCCCCTTGAGGGGGAGATGTCGCGAAAGCGACAGAGAGGGGTATCGGGCAGACGCCGCGAACTCCGAAACTGTCGAGAGGGTTCACCCCTCTCTGCCCCTGTCGGGGCATCTCCCCCTCAAGGGGGGAGATTGTGAGCTGCGGCGTTTCCGCCGGAGACAAAGCACGAATCTAAACCGGATATCGGCGCGGCGAGTGTGGCGCATGGGGCCGGGGCGGGCGGCAAGGCCGCTCCCAACCCCGGTTTTTCCTCAGAACTGAACCAGAATATTCTTGAACTGCCACGGGTCCTTCTCGTCCTTTTTCTCCGGGAAGAAGGTCTGGCGGCCGGTGAGCGGGGTCCAGTCGGTGTAGTGGCCTTCGACCGGGCCGAGATAGGGCATCTGGATCTCGAGGCAGCGGCGGTAGTCCATCTCGTCGGCCTCGACGATGCCGGCCTCTGGGTTTTCCAGCGCCCAGACCATGCCGGCGAGCACCGCGGAGGTCACCTGCAGCGCCGTGGCATTCTGGTAGGGCACCAGGTTGCGGGTCTCCTCCATCGAAAGCCTGGAGCCATACCAGTAGGCATTCTTGTCGTGGCCGTAGAGCAGCACGCCGAGCTCGTCGATGCCGGTCAGGATGTCGGCTTCCTCGAGAACGAGCATTTCCTTCTGCGGCGTGCCGCCATTGCCGAACATTTCGTCGAGGGAAAGCACGGCGACATCGGCCGGATGGTAGGCGTAGTGGCAGGTCGGACGATAGGTGACCTTGTCCTTGTCATTGCGGACGGTGAAGAAATCGGCAATCGAGATCGACTCGTTATGGGTGACGAGGAAGCCGTATTGCGGGCCGGGCGTCGGGCACCAGCTCCTGACCCTGGTATTGGCGCCGGGCTGTTCGAGATAGATCGCGGCCTTGCAGCCCTTTCTGTGCGTCCTGGCGTTTTTCGGCATCCATTTCTCATGGGTGCCCCAGCCGAGTTCGGCCGGCTGCATGCCCTCGGCGACGAAGCCTTCCACCGACCATGTGTTCCAGAACGCATTCTGCGGGCGCAGGAATTTCGAGCGCTGGGTATCGCGTTCGGCGATGTGGATGCCCTTGACGCCGGCTTCCTTCATCAGCGCCGCCCAGCCCTCGCGGTCGTCGGCGGCGGGTTCGGCGAAGCTCACGCCGGTCTCGCGGGCGACATCGACCAGCGCCTGCTTGACGAACCAGGACACCATGCCCGGATTGGCGCCGCAGCAGGAAACGGCGGTGGTGCCGCCGGGGTTCCTGCGCTTTTCCTTGCGCACGGTCTCGCGCAGCGCGTAATTGGTGCGCTCGGCATTGCCCTGGCTTTCGTCGAAGTAGAAGCCGAGCCAGGGCTCGATCACGGTGTCGATATAGAGCACGCCGAGCGAGCGGCAGAGCTTCATCAGGTCGAGCGAGGACGTGTCGACCGACAGGTTGACGCAGAAGCCCTGGCCTTCGCCCTCGGTCAGGAGCGGCTCCAGCAGTTCCTCGTAATTGTCCCTGGTCACCGCCGCGTGGATGAAGCGCACGCCGTGATTGGCGGCGAGATTGGCGTGGGCATCGCTCGGATCGATGATGACCATGCGCGACTTGTCGAACCGGAAATGCCTTTCGATCAGCGGCAATGCGCCGCGGCCGATGGACCCGAAGCCGATCATGACGATGGGGCCGGTGATTTCGGCGTGGATCGGGAATTCCTGCTGCATTTCCATGTCCTTCTTGTTTGTCTGGCGGGCGACCGGCGGTCATTTCCAGGCTTCGCGCCGACCGGTCTTCCGGTCGCGCTATAAAGCGGAATTGTGACGCGGCGATAATTGTTCCCGCGCGCAAAGCGAGATCACACCAACGCGTTCAAGTAAAGCGGATTTATGGCCGCAGTTCCAGTCGTCAATGCCGATCGTCAGCGCAAAAGCGTTTCGAGCCAGGCGATCAGCGCCGCGATATCGGCGTCAACCATGCCCTTGTAGGCGCGCTCGTCGGCGCTCAATCGCTGAAGCTGCGCGATCATCGCGGTCGCGATCGCCTTGCGCTCGGGATGGCGCAGAATGGCCTCGACGGGGTCCATGTAGATGCGGATGGTGAACAGGATCGCGCCCGTTTGCGGCAGGCGCGTCAGCGTCTGGCGCTCGACCCGCATGAAATTAGCGGCGATCGGCCGGATGGGGCGGAACGGGTCTTCCGGAAGATGCTTGGAAACCGGCATGGCCAGCGCATCGGCGCCCTTGAACGACCAGTTGAAGCGCTCGGCCGGCAGGCCGGGCTTGAGATTGTCGAAGATGCGGGCTACCAGCGCGGCGTTGCGGGTGCCCACTGAGAAGCCGGGCACGTCGGCATGCACCTCGTCCATCGGCCGGCCGGCCTTTTCGGCCAGCGACCAGGAGGAAGGAAAGGCGATGAAGCCCGCCGCCAGATGCCAGCGATCCTCGCGCTTGATCAGGATCGCGAGATCGTCCTCGATCAGCATGCCGGCGGTCACAAGCGGCGGAACGGCGGGATCGTCGAGCGCAACGGTGCGGTCGAGAAAGTGCAGCCTGTCGCCATCGCGCTGGTAGATATCGCCATGGCGCGTCTCCAGGTGCCCGGCGATCAGCGCAAGCGCCTCGCAGCCGGCATCGAGGCTGTCGTCATCGGCGCGGAAAACCTCGTTGCGGCGGGTCGCCAGAAGGCGATCCTTTTCGGCGAGATAGCGCGCGAGATCGTCGCCGGGCTCCAGCCATTTGTCGGGATCGAGCGCGGAAAGGCCGATCGAGAACGGCTTGTAGGCGCGGCCATAGGGCATCAGTCGCAGGTGCTCAGTCGCCATCCTTCAGGCCTTCAAGGGAGGGCAGCGTCCGGGTGAAATTCACTTCCGTCAGCTCGAAACTGGCGACGCCCTCGGAGACGAACGGGTCCTGCCGGCAGATTTCCTCGACCGCGGCCATCGTGCCGCGCGCCATGATCACACCGCCGGTGCGCGGCACCTTGCGGCCGGACGCGACGAAGGCGCCGGATTCATAATAGCTGTTCAGCCAGGCGATATGGCCGTCGAAGTACTTTTCGACTTCTTCCAGAGGCTGGATATAGGTGAGGGAAATCAGGATCATGGCAAACTCACTCGGCGGCAGCGCTAAAGGGCGCGGGGGCGGCGAAACGGGCTTTCAGCAGGGCTTCCTCATATTCGCCGGCCCCCGTTGAATCGAGCACGACGCCGCCGCCGACATTGAAAATCGCCCGCCCGTCATCGTAGAGGCTCACGGTGCGGATTGCCACATTGAACTGCATGGCCCCGTCCGGCGCGATATGGCCGATCGCCCCGCAATAGGCGCCGCGCTGGCTGCCCTCCAGCCGGTGCAGGATTTTCATCGCGGAAATCTTCGGCGCGCCGGTGATCGAGCCGCAGGGAAACAGCGCGCGGAAGATCGCCTCGATCGTGGTGTCCGGGTGAAGCCTGGCGCGCACCTTGCTCACCATCTGATGCAGTGTCGGATAGGTCTCGATCTCGAACAGCTTTGGCACGTGGACAGAGCCCGGCTCGGCGATCCGCGACATGTCGTTTCTGAGCAGGTCGACGATCATGCAGTTTTCGGCCAGCATCTTGTCGTCCTCGCCCATCGCCGCAATGATCGCCGCATCCTCCGCTGGAGTTCCGCCGCGCGGGGCGGTGCCCTTCATCGGATGGGTTTCGATCATGCCGTTGGCATCGGCGCGGAAGAACAGTTCCGGCGAGCGCGACAGGATGCGCGGGCCGGCGAGATCGACGAAGGTGGCATAGCGCACCGGTTGCTGTCGGGCGAGGCCGTGAAAGGCCGAGAGCGGATCGCCGCGCCAGCGCGCATGAACCGGAAAGGTCAGATTGCCCTGATAGCAATCGCCGGCCATCAGATGCGCATGCAGGCGCTCGAAACGAGGGCGATAATCCTCAAAGCTCCAGGCGGGCCGGATGTCCGTCAGGAAGCCGGTCTCTGGCTGGAGCGCCGGCGGGGCGGCCTGCTCCGGCGCGTCGAAGACGCCGAAGCAGAGAAACGGCAGGTCCGGGCTTTCCGGCGCAAGACTTGCAAGCGCCGGTTCGAGCAGAAAGCCCGCCTCGTAGGACATATAGCCCGCCAGAAAGCGGCCGGAGGCCCTGGCCGCCTCCATCCGTTGAAGTGCAGGAATAAAGTCCTCGGCGGTTTCGGCGACGATGATATCCTCGGGCGCGCGAAAGCTGAGCATCCGGCCCGAAAGATCGTCACAGAAAACGACCTGCTGCCCGCGCGTCATCTCACTCCAGCGCTTCGAGTTCGTCGATAAGCCCCTCGATCATCGACAGCCCCTTGCCCCAGAAGGCGGGGTCGGAGGCATCGAGACCGAACGGCTTCAGCAGTTCGGAATGATGCTTGGTGCCGCCGGCCGTCAGCATGTCGAAATACTTGTCCTGGAAGCCGGTTTCGGCGTTTTGGTAGACGGCGTAGAGCGAGTTCACCAGGCAATCGCCGAAGGCATAGGCATAGACGTAGAACGGCGAATGGATGAAGTGGGGCACATAGCTCCAATAGGTCTCGTAGCCATCGGCGAGCTTGATCGCGGGGCCGAGGCTTTCGCCCTGCACCGACATCCACATTTCGGAAATCTGATCCTCGGTCAGCTCGCCCTCGCGGCGCGCGGTGTGGACCTTGCGCTCGAACTGGTAGAAGGCGATCTGGCGCACGACCGTGTTGATCATGTCCTCCACCTTCTGCGCCAGCATCGCCTTGCGGGTCGCCTTGTCCGCAGTCTTTGCAAGCAGCGCCCGGAAGGTCAGCATTTCGCCGAAGACGGAGGCGGTTTCGGCGAGCGTCAGCGGCGTCGAGCACATCAGCGCGCCCTGCTTGGCGGCTAGCACCTGATGAACGCCGTGGCCCAGCTCATGGGCAAGCGTCATGACATCGCGCGGCTTGCCGAGATAGTTGACGAGCACATAGGGGTGCGCGGAGGGCACGGTCGGGTGGGCGAAAGCGCCGGTGCGCTTGCCGGGGCGGATCGGGGCGTCGATCCAGCGCTCGTCGAAGAAGCGCTGCGCGATGCCGCCCATTTCCGGCGAGAACGCGCCATAGGCGGAAAGCACGGTCTCGCGCGCCTCCTCCCACGGGATCACCCGTTCGGCGGTATCGGGCAGCGGCGCGTTGCGGTCCCAGTAGTTCATCTGGTCCATGCCGAGCCATTTCGCCTTCATCGCGTAATAGCGGTGGGACAGGCGCGGATAGGCCTCGCGTACCGCTTCCGTCAGCGCATCCACCACCTCGCGCTCGACGCGATTGGAAAGGTGGCGACTGTCGGCGATATCCTCGAAGGCGTGCCAGCGGCTGTTGATCTCGGTATCCTTGGCGACCGTGTTCATGATCAGCGAGAAGGTCGGCAGATTGTCCTTGAAGGTCGCGGCAAGCGCCTCGGCGGCCTTGCGGCGCACTGGTTCCTTGTTATCGGACAACAGGTTGAGCGCCTTTTCGATCGGCATTTCCTCACCGTCGACGGTGAAACGCATCCGGTCCATGGTCTGGTCGAACAGGCGGTTGAAGGCCTGGCTCCCGGTGGTCGACTTCTCCATGAAAAGCTGTTCGAGCCGGTCGTCGAGCTGATGCGGCTTTTCCTTGCGGAGATCAAGCACCCAGGGGCGGTAGCGGGCAAAGCGCGGATCGTTTGCAAGCGCCTGTTCGATCGCCTCCTCGGAAAGCCGGTTCAGTTCGAGCTCGAAGAAAAGGAGATCGGCATAGATTTCGGTGATCCGGGTCGAGGTGTCGCCATAAAGCTTGCGCAGCGCTGGGTCGGCCGCATTGGCATAATAGGAAAGGCCCGCGAACGAGCCGAGCCGGCCGAGCGTGTCGCCGATCGCCTCATAGGTTTCGGTCGCGGCCCCCAGACCGTCATCGCCGGATTTTTCGGCGGCCTCGGCCAGATGGCCCTTCCAGCGTTCGGAAAAAGCGCGGGCCTTTCTGGCGGCGTCATCGAAATCGCCGGCGAATTCGGGCGATGTCGCGCCCGGGTAGAGATGGGTCAGATCCCATTCGGGCAGGGCGCCAAGTTCCGGGCTTTCCGCCCTGCCGGCGGCGGCATCGGCGGGAAGGGAGGGGAAACGGGGATTGAACATGGGGCTGCCTTTCGTGATCTGTATGCCGCCTCAACATATGGTCCGCGCCCGCCACCCGCAACGCCGGAATTTGCGCCCTCTCGCCGCGGCGCGCGATGGGCGTGGCCGAGGAAGCCGAAAAACGGCCGCAGCGCCAAACAAATTTGATCTGCAACAATGGGTTAACCCTTATGTAAGCTTAATCTGATAGCAAGATGGTTGGAAATTAACGGAATGTTGCCTATAAAAGGCGACCTGAAATTGTGTCGGAAAATCGCCTCGTTTGCGCCGCATTGCGCCTTCAAAAAAGAGGTTCTAATCTCTTGTGTCGGCATGTGCCTTGCGCTCGGGGAAGCCTTCGGGACGTTCAGAGAATCCAGGGAGAGTCCGGTTTGACAATCCGTCCATATCGCGCGTTCTTGCGTCGGACATTTGCTGTACTGGCCGTACTGGCGGCGACGCTTTGCTTTTTCGGCGGCGTCGAGGCGCGTGCGGAAACCCGGACACTCAAGATCTATTACATTCATACCGGCGAGAAGGCCGAGATCACCTTCAAGCGCAATGGCCGCTACGACAAGAAGGGGCTTGAGCAGCTCAACTGGTTCCTGCGCGACTGGCGTCGCAAGGAGCCGACCACGATGAACCCTAAGCTGTTCGATCTGGTCTGGGAGGTCTATCAGCAGGTCGGCGCGACCGACTATATCAATGTCGTTTCGGCCTATCGTTCGCCTGAAACCAACGCGATGCTGCGCAGCACGAGTTCCGGGGTAGCCAAAAAATCGCAGCATATGCTTGGCAACGCGATGGACTTCTTCATTCCGGGCGTGCCGCTGGCCAAGCTGCGCGCAACCGCGATGAAAATGCAGCGCGGCGGGGTCGGCTACTATCCGAAATCCGGTTCTCCCTTCGTGCATCTCGACGTGGCGAGCGTGCGCGCCTGGCCGCGCATGAGCCGCAACCAGCTCGTGGCGCTGTTCCCTGAGGGGCATACCCTGCACCTGCCCGCAGACGGCAAGCCGCTGCCGGGTTACAATGAGGCGCTGGCCGAGTACAAGGCCAAGGGCGCGGTCGCGTCGTCGCAGCCCGTCCAGGTCGCAAGCGCGGATGACGGCGACGAGGATGAACGTCCCAACCTGCTCTCCATGCTGTTCGGCAAGAGGGACAAGGGCAGTGCCGAGCCGCCGACGCCGAGCCGCCCTTCCCGCCAGCAGGCTCAGCCGCAGCAGCGCCAGACCGAACCCGCGCAGCGTCCCGTCGATATCCTGACGGCGGCCGTTACCTTCGACAATCTCGATATTCCGCTCCCGCTCAGCAGGCCGAGCGCCGGCGAGGCCGATCTCGGCACGCCGCTTGCGACAGCGCTGGTCGATCCGACGCCGACAGCGGTCGAAACGGCCACCGATCCAGCCCTGGCTCTGGCCGCCGCCAGTGTGCCGCTGCCGCAGACGCGTCCGTCCGCCTTGGGTCCGGAAGAGGGCGTGTCCGTCGCCGATATTCTGGTCTCGGAGGCCGCCGATCCGGTCACGGCCGCGCCGGCAACGGAGGTTGCCGCCCTGCAGCAGGATGATCCTGCGTTCAACGACGATCGCTTCGGCCTGTTCGATGGCGAGGTGCCGGTGCCCAGCCCCCGGCTTGCCTATGCAGAAACCGGCGGAGCGGCGATGGGCGTCAACGCGGCGCCAACGCCAAGGCCGGCGCTTGCTGTGGTCGAGCCGGCCGCGCCGGTGAGCGACGCCCCGATCGACGCGGCCCGAACCGAGCTGGCCCGCAAGCTTTCGGCGATGGGCGAGACGACCGAACTCGCCTATAATGAAGATGCCGACTTCCGCGCGCTGTTCAGGCCGACGGCCGCGCGCATCAATGCCGCTGCTCCCGTATCCCCGCAAAAGGGCGGGCGTCCGGGCGATGCAATGCCGCAGACATCATCGAATGATAATATAACGCCGAAACTGGGTAATAATAATCAGGTTTCGACTGAGCCGACCCAGGTTTTAGTTGGCTCTAAAAATAAGGCGCAAGATAGCCAGACCGTCGTTCAGTATTTTGACTCCGCAAGGTTCTGATTCCATTGTTTTAAGAAATCGACTACTTGCCGGCCTACTGACTTTGACGTAATGTGCCGCGATGAGCAGATTTGACCCATTTGTCGCAATTGCGGACCCCAACCGGCGCCATCTTTTGATGGCGCTTCGTCGTGAACCCAAGACGGTGACCGAACTGTCTGAGGGGCTCCCCATCAGCAGGCCCGCTGTGTCGCAGCATCTGAAGGCGCTGCTGGACAGCGATCTGGTGCGGGTCACGCCCGTGGGCACAAAACGGTTCTATGCCATCAACCCCGAAGGGTTTGCCAGCCTCAACGCCTGGATACGCCAGTTCTGAGCGATACGGGCGGTGAGGGCTGCAGACATCAGTCCGGCGCGCGTCCGGTCGAGGACCGGACCACGAGTTCCGGCCGCCACAATTCGCCGAAATCATCCGTCTCCGTGCCGTTGATGCGTTTGATCAGCCGCTCGGCGATCCGTTTGCCGGCGGTACGCAGCGATGAGCGCGTGGTCGTCAGCGGCACGCTGAAGAGTTCCGGGCGCAGCAGTGGCAGGACATCGTCATAGGATATCAGCGAGATGTCCTCGCCGAGCGTCATGCCGGCGGCCTCGATCGCCCGCACGATGCCGAGCGCCTGTATCATGCTCGAGCAGACGATCGCGCTCGGCGTTTCGGCAAGCGCCAGAAACCGCTCGGCGGCGCGCTGCCCATCGGCCTCCGTCATCTGCGTCGACACGTGAAAGCGGGGTTCGAGCGCGAACCCGGCCTCGCGGCAGGCCTTGGCGACGCCATCGCGCCGCCTTATGGCAAAGCCGAAATTCTCGTCGCCATTGATGAGCGCGATGCGGCGGTGACCAAGCTGCAGCAGCAGCCGGGTCGCATCGTAAAATGCGGCCTCATTGTCGACATCGAGCGAGGGATAGGCATGCGGCGCATCGAAGAACCGGCCATGGACGATGAACGGCAGGCCGAAGGATTCCATCAAATCGATGCGCTGATCGTTCTCGCGGATATAGGCGAGGCACAACCCGTCGACATAGCCGCTGGTCGCAAGGCTTCGAAGCGCGGTGACCTCGTCGGCGGGGTCGGAGGGCATGACGACGAGGTGGAAATCCTCCGTCTGCGCCTGCTCGCCCAACCCGTTAAGAAATTCGCCGAAATGCAGATCCGAGATCACCTGGTCGCCGATCGGCATCAAGAGGCCGATCGAGCCGGCCTTGCCGGTCGCCAGCCGCTGGGCGGTCCGGTTCGGGCGGTAGCCGGTTTCGCGCGCGGCCTTCATCACGCGCTCGCGCGTGGCGGCGTTGACCTCCGGATAGCCATTCAGGGCGCGGCTGACCGTGGTCGGAGACAGGCCGAGCCGGGCCGATAATTGCTTCAGGTTCACATTCATCCTCCCACATGCCCGGCCCCTTTCGCCATGCGCCCTGCCGGCTTTGCGTTCACGCAGGCGGGCGCAGGGTTTGAGGACTTTTTCAATCCTGTCTTCGCGGCGGGCTGAGCCGGCGTGCCGGGCTTCATTGCAAATGCTTGATGCGGCTGCAACTTCCGGCTTCGTGTTTCCTTTCCGCTCTCCTCAAAGCGTTTTGGGGAAACTTGAAATTTATCAAAGCGATTGATGGGATTGTTTTCAAGCCGTCGTCAAGAAAATTATTCAAACCGAGACAAATCATCCAAAATTTCGCCTGTTTTTGACGCGGGGGGTTGACTCCTGACCCTTGCGCGAGAAATGGTTGAAGGTGTCAAAGCGCTTTGAATAAAGTGCCGAATGACAACCAAGGCCCGCGACAGGGCCCTATGTGATGGGAGGTAAATCACATGAACAGAGCTCTTCTGACCGGCGTTGCCACGCTGGCGCTTTTCGCCGGCGCGGCCAGCGCCGCCGATCTTAAATTCCCCGTTGGCGAGGATTCCCGCTTCAACTGGGACAGCTACAACCAGTTTGCCGAAGCCCATGGCGACATTTCGGACCAGACGCTGACGATCTTCGGTCCCTGGCTCGGCCCGGACAAGGATCTGGTCGAAAGCGTGATCGCCTATTTCGAGGAAGCCACCGGCGCCGATGTACAGTATTCCGGTTCGGACTCCTTCGAGCAGCAGATCGTGATCGACACCCAGGCCGGCAGCCCGCCGAACATCGCGGTGTTCCCGCAGCCGGGTCTTGCCGCCGATCTGGCCGCCAAGGGCCTGCTGACCAAGCTTCCGGCCGAAGTCGGCGAATTCCTCACCGAGAATTACGCCGCCGGCCAATCCTGGGTCGATCTGTCGAGCTATGCCGGCAAGGACGGCGAGAAGGCGCTTTATGCGTTTCCCTATAAGGCCGACGTGAAGTCGCTGGTCTGGTACGTGCCGGACAATTTCGACGATGCCGGCTATGAAGTGCCGGAAACCATGGAAGAGCTGAAGGCGCTGACCGAGCAGATCGTCGCCGATGGCGGCACGCCCTGGTGCATCGGTCTCGGTTCCGGCGGCGCCACCGGCTGGCCGGCCACCGACTGGGTCGAGGACATGGTTCTGCGCACGCAGCCGCCGGAAATCTACGACCAGTGGGTCACCAACGAAATTCCGTTCAACGATCCGCGCATCGTCAATGCGATCGATGAATTCGGCTGGTTCGCCAAGAACGACAAGTTCGTCGATGGCGGCGCTGCCGCCGTGGCGTCCACCGACTTCCGCGACAGCCCCAAGGGCCTCTTCTCGTCGCCGCCGAAGTGCTACATGCACAAGATGGCCTCGTTCATCCCGTCCTTCTTCCCGGAAGGCACCGAGCTTGGCCTGGATGCGGACTTCTTCTACTTCCCGGCCTATGAAGGCGAAGATCTCGGCAAGCCGGTTCTCGGCGCCGGCACACTGTTCGGCATCACCAAGGACAGCCCCGCGGCCCAGGCCTTCATCGAATTCCTGGAAACCCCGATCGCGCATGAAGTCTGGATGGCACAGTCCGGCTTCCTGACGCCGTTCACCGGCGTCAACCCGGAAGCCTATGCCAATGACGCGCTGCGCGGCCAGGGCGAGATCCTGACGGAAGCGACCACTTTCCGCTTCGACGGTTCCGACCTGATGCCGGGCAAGATCGGTGCGGGCGCGTTCTGGACCGGCATGATTGACTTCGTCGGTGGCCAGTCAGCCGAGCAGGCTGCCACGAAAATCCAGAACACCTGGGACTCGATCAAGTAACGGTCGAAATATCCATCAGGATTTGCAAAGATTGACCGGGCCGTTCGCGGCCCGGTCGCCCTGTCTGAGGCGTGCCTGGTTGCCAGATGGCGGCCGGTACGGCAGACTTCTGAAAGCGCGCTTCGCCAAGGGGGATTCCGGTCTTTGGAACGCGCGGCACAACAAAGGGGCCCGGCCATGAGCCGTGGCGGCCCGAAATAAGCTGAACGGCGCGGCGACCTGCCGATGCACAGCCGTTACGGGGAGTGAAAGGCGTGGAACAAATCATCAAAGCCTTGCTGGCCGTCGTCATAGGCGTGGCCGCCGCCATGATCTATTTTTATGGCACCAACAAGCTGCTCGACATCATCTTTCCGTCCGAGACGAAGGATCCGGCGCAGGGCGTGCGCAATCTGCGCATCTCCGGCATGATCCGCCCCTGGCTGTTCCTGCTGCCGGCGCTGTTGTCGCTCGGGATCTATCTGGTCTATCCGGTTTTCGCCTCGCTCTGGTATTCGGTGCATGGCCCTTCGGGCGACACCTATGTCGGGGCGGCGAACTATGTGTGGATGTTCAACGATTCCGAATTTCGGGAATCGATGTTCAACAACATGCTCTGGCTAATCTTCGTGCCGGCGCTTTCGACCTTTTTCGGCCTCATCATCGCCTGGCTGACCGACCGCATCTGGTGGGGTTCCTTCGCCAAGATGATGATCTTCATGCCGATGGCGATCTCGTTCGTCGGCGCCTCCGTCATCTGGAAGTTCGTCTATGACTATCGCGGCGACGGCGCCGACCAGATCGGCATCCTGAACGCGATCATCGTGGCCATGGGCGGCGAGCCGCATGTCTGGATCGCCATGCCGTTCTGGAACAATTTCTTCCTGATGATCATCCTGCTCTGGATCCAGACCGGGTTCGCCATGGTGCTGCTGTCGGCGGCGCTGCGCGGCATTCCGGAGGAAACCATCGAGGCGGCGGTGATCGATGGCGCCAACGGGTTGCAGATCTTCTTCAAGATCATGGTGCCGCAGATCTACAACACCATTGCCGTTGTCTGGACCACGATCACCATCATCGTGCTCAAGATCTTCGATATCGTTCTCGCGATGACCAACGGGCAGTGGAATACCCAGGTGCTCGCCAATCTCATGTTCGACTGGATGTTCAGGGGCGGGGGCGATTTCGGCCGCGGGGCCACGATCGCGATCGTCATCATGGTTCTGGTTATCCCGATCATGGTCTGGAATATCCGCAATTCGCGCAAAGAGATGGAGGGCCGGTAAATGCACTCGCACAAGAAATCGCCGCTGGTCTGGTTCTCCCACATCACCGTGCTTCTGCTGGTGATCCTGTGGACCATCCCGACCTTCGGCCTGCTGGTGACGTCGCTGCGCGACAAGGACCAGATCGTGGCCTCCGGCTGGTGGACGTCGCTTGCGACCTCCACGCAGAACCTGATCTACCGCGCGCCGGGCGCGGAGGGGCAGACTGAAGAGGGGGGACTCTACGTCATTACCGGCAATGCGCTCGACGGGGCCGGCGGCAAGGTTTCCCGCTTCGGCACGACGTCGCTCAGGCCCACGGAATTTGAGGCCGGCGAGACTGCGGACATGGGCGACGGTCAGGAACTCACCGTCGAATCCGATGGCGAATTCCGGATGACCTCGCCGGAGCCCTTCGGCAAGCGCGGCCAGCGCATTTTCGTGACGGCGAAGATACCGCCGCGCTTCACGCTTGAGAACTATCGCAATGTCCTGACCTCGGAAGGTATCGGTCAATCCTTCCTGAACTCGCTGACGGTCGCGATCCCGTCGACCATCATCCCGGTTCTGGTGGCGGCCTATGCGGCCTATGCGCTGTCGTGGATGAAGTTCCCGTTCCGCAACCTGCTGCTCGCCGTCATCGTCGGCCTGCTGGTGGTGCCGCTGCAGATGTCGCTGATCCCGCTTCTGAAGATGTATAACTGGATCGGCGATATATTCGGCGTGCCATCCAAGACCTATGTCGGGATATGGCTGGCGCATATGGGCTTCGGCCTGCCGCTCGCGATCTATCTGTTGCGCAATTATATCGCCGGCCTGCCGCGCGAAATCATGGAATCCGCCCGCGTCGACGGCGCCAACGACTTCATGATCTTCCGCAAGATCATCCTGCCGCTGTCCTACCCGGCGCTCGCCTCCTTCGCGATCTTCCAGTTCCTGTGGACATGGAACGACCTGCTGGTGGCGACCGTGTTCCTCGGCAATAGCGAGCAGACCATCGTGCTGACGGCGAGGCTGCGCGAACTGCTCGGATCGCGCGGCGGCAATTGGGAAATCCTGACGGCCTCCGCCTTCATCTCCATCATCGTGCCGCTCATCGTGTTCTTCGCGCTGCAACGCTATCTGGTGCGCGGCCTGCTGGCGGGCTCGGTCAAGGGCGGCTGATGCCGCCTTGATCCCCGACTGCGACACTGACAAGAAAAGACAAGAAAATGAACGATACCAATAACAAGGCCATCGACAAGGATTGGTGGCGCGGCGCCGTCATCTACCAGGTCTATCCGCGCTCGTTTCAGGATTCCAACGGCGATGGCGTCGGCGATATCCGCGGCATTGCCGAACGGCTGGATTATATCGCCGGCCTCGGGGCCGATGCGGTCTGGATCTCGCCGTTCTTCACCTCGCCGATGAAGGATTTCGGCTACGACGTGTCGAACTACAAGGACATCGACCCGATGTTCGGCACGCTCGCTGATTTCGACGCGATGATTGAGAAGGCCCATGAACTGGGCCTCAAGATCATGATCGACCTGGTGCTGTCGCACACCTCCGACCAGCATCCCTGGTTCGTCGAGAGCCGGTCGAGCCGCGATAATCCCCGCGCCGACTGGTATGTCTGGGCAGACGCCAAGCCGGATGGCGCGCCGCCCAACAATTGGCTGTCGATCTTCGGCGGCTCGGCCTGGCAGTGGGACAGCCGCCGCCTGCAATATTACATGCACAATTTCCTGGTCTCGCAGCCGGACCTCAATTTTCACAATTCCGAGGTTCAGGACGCACTGCTCGATGTCGCGCGCTTCTGGCTCGATCGCGGCGTTGACGGCTTCCGTCTCGACACGATCAATTTCTACTTCCACGACCAGCAACTGCGCGACAATCCAGCACTTGCGCCCGAGCGTCGCAACGACCAGACGGCGCCGGCGGTCAATCCCTATAACTATCAGGAACATCTCTACGACAAGAGCCGCCCGGAGAATCTCGCATTCCTGAAGCGGTTGCGCGCCGTGATGGAGGAATATCCGGCCGTTGCGGCCGTCGGCGAGGTTGGCGACAGCCAGCGCGGACTCGAGATCGTCGGCGAATACACCTCCGGCGGCGACAAGATGCAGATGTGCTATGCCTTCGAATTCCTGGCCCCGCAGCCGGTGACGCCGAAGCATGTGGTCAACTCGATCAACGCCTTCGATGCGGCCGCGCCCGAGGGCTGGGCCTGCTGGGCGTTCTCAAACCACGACGTGGTCCGCCATCTCAGCCGCTGGGGCGCGGGCATCGCGGACAAGGCGGCCTATGCCAAGATGCTGGCCTCGCTGCTGATGACGCTCAAGGGCTCGATCTGCCTCTATGAGGGCGAGGAACTGGGGCTGACCGAGGCCGACATCGCCTTCGAGGACCTGCAGGACCCCTATGGCATCGAGTTCTGGCCGGAATTCAAGGGCCGCGACGGCTGCCGCACGCCAATGGTCTGGCAGGCGGGCGC
Organism: Martelella mediterranea DSM 17316; assembly: GCF_002043005.1. NCBI lineage: Bacteria > Pseudomonadati > Pseudomonadota > Alphaproteobacteria > Hyphomicrobiales > Aurantimonadaceae > Martelella > Martelella mediterranea. The sequence goes on from NZ_CP020330.1 coordinate 1,343,518, forward strand.
CGTCAATGCCGGCTTCTCCACGGCGGAGAAGACCTGGCTGCCGGTCTCGCCCGATCATGTGATGAAGGCGGTCGACGTTCAGCAGGGCGAGGACGGATCGGTGCTTGAGCACTATCGCCGCTTCCTGGCGCTGCGCAAAAGCCTGCCAGCGCTCGGTAGAGGCGGGATCGCGTTTCACAGGGCCGATGACGATGCGCTGTTGATCTTCACGCGCGACATCGAGGGCGAAAGCGTTCTTTGCGTGTTCAACATCTCGGCGGCTCCCGTGACGGCGCGTCTGCCGGATGGCGCATGGGACGGGCTTGAAGGAGCCGGCTTCTCGTGCGAGGCCGACGGCAATACGATAAAACTTCCTGCCTGGGGCGCATATTTCGCCCGCAAGGGCGCATAGGGAAAGGGGCGGTAATGACTGGTGTTACACTCAAGGATGTGAAGAAATCCTACGGCAATGTCGAAGTTCTTCACAAGATCGACCTGGACATCCAGCCGGGTGAGTTCGTCGTCTTTGTCGGTCCTTCCGGATGCGGCAAGTCGACGCTTCTCAGGATGATCGCCGGGCTGGAGGAAATCTCCGGCGGCACGATCGCGATCGAGGACCAGGTGGTCAATGACATTCCGCCCTCCAAGCGCGGCATCGCCATGGTGTTCCAGACCTATGCGCTCTATCCGCATATGTCGGTCTACGACAACATGGCCTTTGGCATGCGGATTGCCAAGGAGAGCAAGGAAGAGATCGACCGGCGCGTGCGGGCTGCCGCCGACATGCTGCAGATCACGCCCTATCTCGACCGTCTGCCGAAGGCGCTTTCGGGCGGACAGCGTCAGCGCGTGGCGATCGGCCGCGCCATCTGCCGCGATCCGAAGGTGTTCCTGTTCGATGAGCCGTTGTCGAACCTCGATGCCGCGTTGCGTGTGGCGACCCGCATCGAGATCGCCAAGCTCAACGAGAAGATGCCCGATACCACGATGATCTACGTGACCCACGACCAGGTCGAGGCGATGACGCTCGCCGACCGCATCGTGGTGCTCTCGGGCGGCTATATCGAACAGGTCGGCGCGCCGCTGGAGCTTTACGAACGGCCCGCAAACCTGTTCGTTGCCCAGTTCATCGGCTCGCCGGCCATGAACATCATGCCGGTCAAGATCACCCGTGCGGGTGAGACCACCGAGGTCGAGCTCAAGGACGGCAAGCGTTTCGAGGTGCCGGTCAAGACGCCGGAAAAGGATGTCGGCAAGAAGGCAAGTTTCGGCGTGCGGCCCGAGGATGTGCGCGAGGCCGCCGAGGGCGAGGACTTCCTGTTCGAGGGCAAGATCGCGATCATCGAGGCGCTGGGCGAGGTGACGCTGATCTATATCGAGGGCGACCTCATCGACGAGGACCCCATCATCGTCAAGCTTCCCGGCATCCACAAGGGCAAGCCCGGCGATGTGATGCGCTTCGTTGCCGACTCGGAAAGACTGCACCTCTTCGACGAAAGCGGCCACAGCTACCTTTACCGCTGATCGCATCCGCCGCCCCCACACAAAAAAAGCCCGCCAGGCATTCGCCGGCGGGCTTTTCTATATTCTTCGCCGCGGGAGGGGGGCACAGCGAAGAATGAATGGCGGACAGGGGGACGTCCGCCATTCGGGAGATCAGAACTTGTAACCGACGCGGGCCATGACGCGGTTGGACGTGTAGTCCTTCGCTTCGAAGCCGGTCAGAGCGCCGTCGAAGTCCTTCTTGCCGAAGTCGGTGTAGCGGTATTCCAGACCGGCAAAGACGTTGTTGCTCAGCGCGTAGTCGATACCGGCGCCGACGGTCCAGCCGTTGAAGGCCTGGTCCTGTTCGAGGCCATCAGCCTTGAGATAGCCGTTGGCAATCGCCCAGCCACCGGTTGCGTAGATCAGGGCGTTGTCGAACGCATAACCCAGACGGGCGCGAACGGAGCCTTCCCAGTCGGAACCAGCCTTGACGCTGTAGGGCAGGCCTACGTTGTAGTCCTGTTCGTTCCAGTTGTAGTCGAGCTCGCCTTCAACACCGAGAACGAGGTTGTTGTCGAACTGGTAGTTGTAGCCGGCGAAACCGCCGAGCTTGCCGCCGTTGAAGTCATCGCCGGAGCCGGCAACGCCGAGATAGTTGAGGTTGGCGCTCGCCCAGTCGTAACCACCGGTGCCACCGAGGTAGAAGCCGGTCCAGCTGAAGGTCTGGGGGATGACCTGCGGAGCGACATAGGGTTCGGCTGCCGGCGTCATGACCACGTCAGCGGCTTGGGCAGTGGCGCCCATGGCGACGAAAGCGGCGGAAGCGAGAAGAATCTTTTTCATTACTTTGTACTCCTTCGATGTGTTTCACCTGGCGTCTAGATAGGTGATTTAATCAATCGATCAAATTAACTTTGCACATCCCGCGCACTTGGTTGGGAGCTGTTGCTGGAATGTTACAGTGTCCCCTGCTCGATTGACCCTTGCCTTGGAAACGAAATAGGCCCGGGATTTGTTTCCCGAGCCGACGATTATTGGTGGCATATGTTTATTTCGTGGCAGCAAGGCGCACGAATTGAGGCAGCCAATCACGTAATGCGAATGGTCTTAACGATCACTCGAAAAACACGCTGGCGCCGTGATCGGCCGTGCCGACATGATGGCGGAACGGGGCGAACAGTTCCCGCCCCATGCCGTACTCATTGCCGGTGAGATCGGCTTCCGCAAGCGGGCGCGCATCGAACTCTTCCGCCGGCACCAGAACCTCCAGCGTCCCCGCCTCGGCATCGAGCCGCATCCGGTCGCCGGTGCGGATCTTCGCGATCGGCCCGCCGTCCTTTGCTTCCGGCGTCACGTGGATGGCGGCCGGCACCTTGCCGGAAGCCCCGGACATGCGCCCGTCGGTAACCAGCGCCACCTTGTAGCCGCGGTCCTGCAGCACGCCGAGCGGCGGGGTCAGGCGGTGAAGTTCCGGCATGCCGTTCGATTTCGGGCCCTGGAAGCGGACCACCGCGATGAAGTCGCGGTTGAGGTCGCCGGACTTGAAGGCCGTCTGCAGTTCCTGCTGGTCGTGGAACACGATCGCCGGCGCCTCGATCACCCGGCGCTCCGGCTTGACGGCGGAGATCTTGATCACCGCCTTGCCGATATTGCCGGCAAGCATCTTCAGCCCGCCATTGGGCTGGAACGGCTTGTCATGGGTGGTCAGCACCTTCGGGTCGGCGCTCGGCCCGTCGCCGATCGGCTCGCGGCGCACCGTGCCGTCATCGTTGAGCTTCACGTCGATCGCATAGGCCTCCATGCCCTCGCCGAACACGGTGCGGACATCGTCGTGCAGGAAGCCGGCGTTGAGAAGTTGGCGGATGAGATAGCCCATGCCGCCAGCGGCGTGAAAATGGTTCACGTCGGCAAGCCCGTTCGGATAGACGCGGGCGAGCAGCGGCACGATATCGGAGAGTTCGGAGATATCCTGCCAGGTGAGCTGGATGCCGGCGGCGCGCGCCATCGCCACAAGATGCATTGTGTGGTTGGTGGATCCGCCGGTGGCGTGCAGGCCGACCACGCCATTGACGATCGAGCGCTCGTCGATCATCTGGCCGACGGGCGTGAACTCGTTGCCGTCGACGGTGATCGCGAAGGCGCGCTTCACCGCCTCCTTTGTCAGCGCATCGCGCAGCGGCGTATTGGGGTTGATGAACGAGGCGCCCGGCATGTGCAGGCCCATCATCTCCATCAGCATCTGGTTGGAATTGGCGGTGCCGTAGAAGGTGCAGGTGCCGGGACCGTGATAGGATTTCGATTCCGATTCCAGCAGTTCCTTGCGCCCGACCTTGCCCTCCGCATAGAGCTGGCGGATGTGCGACTTCTCGTCATTGCCCTGGCCGGTGGTCATGGGACCCGCGGGAATGAAGATCGTCGGCAGATGGCCGAAGGTCAGCGCCGCGATCGTCAGGCCGGGGACGATCTTGTCGCAGACGCCGAGATAGACGGCGGCATCGAACATATTGTGCGACAGGCCGACCGCAGCCGACATTGCGATCAGATCGCGCGAAAACAGCGACAGCTCCATGCCGGGCTGGCCCTGGGTAACGCCGTCGCACATCGCCGGCACCCCGCCTGCGACCTGCGCCACGCCGCCGGCCTCGCGCGCGGCTTCGCGGATCAGCGCCGGATAGGTCTCGAACGGCTGATGGGCCGAGAGCATGTCGTTATAGGAAGTGATGATGCCGAGATTGGGGACGGTATCGCCCGAAAGCGCATCCTTCTCGGCGGGGGAACAGACCGCAAAGCCGTGCGCGAGGTTGCCGCAGGACAGAACGGAGCGGTGGACGCCCTTCGCGATCGCCTGGGAGACGCGATCGAGATAGGCTTCACGGGTTGGCTTGGACCGCTCGACGATGCGAGCGGTTATTTCTGCAATACGGGGATCGGCGGTCATGGGCTTTTCCTGTGCTTTGCGGAAGGCGCCCGGCAGAATGTGTCAGGGCGCCCAGTATATTTCCACGGGTGAGGAGGCGCGGGTGAGAACGGCGCGGATCGGCATTTCCGCCTCGTCATCGCCGGAGAGCGCCTTGTTCAGAACATCCTTCTTGGCCTCGCCTTCGATATGCAGCACCAGCAGGCCCGCATTTTCGAGGCTGGAGAAGGTGAAGGTCAGCCGGGCCTCGCCCGCCCCTTCGGCATGAATGGCCATCACGCCGGCGGGCGTCGCCTTGTCGAGCGCCTTTTCAAGCGTGTCGCCTCCCGGGAAGAACGAGGCCGTGTGGCCATCGGTTCCCATGCCCAGCACCACGACATCGAAGGGCAGGCTCGCGGCCGACACCTTGTTGGTCACGATATCGGCCGCTTCCTCTGCGGTTTCCACCTTCTGGTAGAGCGGGATGAAGCGGGCGCTGGCGGCCGGACCCTTCAGCAGGTTTTCCTTCACCAGAAGGTGGTTCGAGCGCGGATTGTCCTCCGGCACGAACCGCTCGTCGACCAGGGTGATGGTCACTTTTTCCCAGTCGATCGGCGCCGACGACAGCGCGCGGAAGAAGGCCTTTGGCGTCGACCCGCCGGAAACGGCGAGCGAGGCCATGCCCTTGTCGGCGATCGCGGCGGCAAGCTTGCTGGCGACGGCCGCGGAAAGGGCCGCGGCCAGATCAACGCCGTTTTCGAATGTGTGCATCGTCTCGGTCATCTCGCCCACCCTCACAGCGGTTCGTGCCAGGTGCGGCCGTCGCGCTCGATCAGCGCGATCGCCTTGGATGGGCCCCAGGTGCCGGCGGTATAGCCGTGAACCGGCTGGTTTGTTTCCTCCCAGGCCTTGAGGATCGGATCGCACCAGCGCCATGCCTCTTCCACCTCGTCGCGGCGCATGAACAGCGTCTGGTTGGCGCGCACCACGTCGAGCAGCAGGCGCTCATAGGCATCCGGGTTGCGGACGTCGAAGGCCTGGGCGAAGCTCATGTCGAGCGCGACCTGGCGCAGGCGCATGCCGCCGGGCCCGGGATCCTTGATCATTAGCCACTGCTTCACGCCCTCGTCCGGCTGCAGGCGCAGCACGAGCTGGTTGGCCGCGATCCGCCCGGCGCCGGGGCCGAAGATCGAATGCGGAATTTCCTTGAAGGTGATCACGACTTCCGAAAGCCGGCTGGCAAGCCGCTTGCCGGTGCGGATGTAGAAGGGCACGCCCGCCCAGCGCCAGTTTTCGATCTCGGCCTTGATCGCGACAAAGGTTTCGGTGTCGGATTCGCCGCCGAGCTCCTCGAGATAGCCCTTGACGGCGCCGCCCTTGGATGCGCCGGCGCGGTACTGGCCGCGAACGGTCATCGCGCTGGCGTTTTCCTCGGTAATCGGCTTCAGCGAGCGCAGCACTTTGAGCTTTTCGTCGCGAACGGCCTCGGACTCCATCGAAGAGGGCGTTTCCATCGCCACCATGCAGAGCACGTTGAGGATGTGGTTCTGCACCATGTCGCGCAGCGCGCCCGACTTGTCGTAATAGCCGGCGCGGCCCTCGAGCCCGACCTCCTCGCCGACCGTGATCTGGATATGGTCGATATGGTTGGCGTTCCACAGCGGCGCGTAGAGCATGTTGGCGAAACGCAGCGCCATCAGGTTCTGCACCGTTTCCTTGCCGAGATAGTGGTCGATGCGGAAGACCTGTTCCTCGTGGAAGGTCTTGGCGATCATGTTGTTGAGTTCCAGCGCGGAGGCGAGGTCGCGGCCGAGCGGCTTTTCAACGACGATGCGGGTCTGCTTGGTGATCAGCTTGTGGTCGCGAATGCCGTCGCAGATCGGGCCGAAGATCGAAGGGGCGACGGCCATGTAGAAGGCGCGCACCCGGTCCTTGCCGGGCTCCAGCATTTTCTTGAGCGCGTCCCAACCCTTGTTGGTGGTCGCGTCGACCGGCACATATTCGATCCGGGCGAGGAATTTCGCGACCTCGTCCTTGTCGTATTCGCCGTCCTTCAGGTGCTCCTTCAGCGCCTTGTCGGCATGCTCGCGGAACTGCTCCGAGGTCAGCTCGGAACGCGAGGCGCCGATGATGCGCGTCGGGTCGGTGAACTGTCCCGCAATCTGGCGGTGGTAGAGCGCGGGGAGAAGTTTGCGCTCGGTCAGGTCTCCGGTTGCGCCGAAGACAACATAGTCGAAGGGGTCGACGGGGATCATTTGACTGCTCATGGTCAGTCCTCTCAATCGTCAGCTGGTTGGCGGTGTTTTATCAAATCGATTTAAAAATGCCAGTCCGATTTCGAAAAAATCGGATATGGGCGAGAAAATGCAATCGGTCTTTCATCAGTCGGTCTCGGTCGTGAAGCGCTTGCGGGCCGGGCGCCGGTGCGCAAGCGCGAAAAAGAAATCAACTAGATCAGGTCGCGAAGCGCGAACCATGTGAGGGCGAGGAACAGCAAGGGCTTGCGCAGCCGCTCGCCGCCGGGGAAGGCGGGGATTTCGAGGTCGCGGTAAAGCCCGAGATCCTGCGAGCGCCCCGCGATCTCGTCGGCATAGAGCTTGCCGCAATAATTCGACAGCATGACGCCATGGCCGGAAAACCCGCCGATTGAGGTGACGCCCGGCATGATTTCGTCCACCAGCGGCCGGCGCGGGAGCGTAATGCCCACCGATCCGCCCCAGGCATGGGTGATGTCGATGTCGGCCAGTTGCGGATAGACCTGCACGATCTGGCGGTGGAGATGCTTGGAAACGTTCTTCGGATCATCGGCGGAATAGACCTCGCGCCCGCCGAACAGCAATTCTCCGGTCGGTGCCTTGCGAAAGTAGCGCACCACGAACCGGCTGTCATCGACCGATTCGCAGCCCGGCAATATCTTCAGCGCCTTGGGTAGACGGGTCGTTGCGGCGATGAAGGAGCGGATCGGCATGATCTTCGCCGCCGTTTTCGGCTCCAGATGCTCCTGAATATAGCCGTTGCAGGCGATCAGGGCCCGGTCGGCGGTAATCGTGCCACGTTCCGTCTCCACCGCGATCCTGCCGTCGGCGCGGTCGATGTTGAGCGCCTTGGTCATTTCGTACAGGCGCGCGCCGGCCTTTGCCGCCGCCTTCGCCGTGCCCGCCAGCAGTTTCAGCGGATGAATATGGCCAGTGCCGATATCGCGCAGTCCGCAGTAATAATGGCTGGAACCGAGCCGTTCCGCAGTCTCCTGTTTGCTCATGAAGGATAGATGCGGGTAGTCATAACGCTCCGCCAGCGCCTCGGCGTGATGGCGATAGGTGTATTCCATATTGCGCTTGTGGGCGACGGAAAGCTGGCCGGGCGTGAAGTCGATATCGATCTTCTGGGCGCGGGCGAAATCGAGCAGGTGGGACTTGGCATCCTCGGCCATGCGGAAAAACGCGAGCGAGCGCGCCTTGCCGAGCTTGTGCTCCATTTCTTCCGGCCACCAGTGCTGGCCGGTGCCGAGTTGGCCGCCATTGCGCCCCGATGCGCCATCGCCGAACCGGGCGGCGTCGACCAGCACCACGTCAACGCCGTCGGCCGCCAGTTGATAAGCCGCCTGAAGGCCGGTGAAGCCGCCGCCGACGATAATGACGTCCGCGCTGGTCGAGCCGTCAAGCTGCGGATAGGTCGGCCGCTCGGCAAGCGTTGCCTGATACCAGGAAAGGCCCGGCGCAATCGGGCTTTGCCATTTCATTCGCGAAGGCCTCCGTCATCCAGGGTCGGTTACTGTTACACGTGAAGGAGCAGAAATTCCCGTTCCCACGGGCTGATCACCTCCATGAAGGTCTCGAATTCGCCGCGCTTGATACCGGCGTAAAGGTCGATGAACTCGTGCGACAGCACGGGAACGAGCGCCGTTTCGGCCTCCATCAGCGCCAGCGCTTCCAGCAGGCCGCGCGGCAGGTCGACAATGCCCTCATTGGCGGTGTCGGCCGTGGGCGCGGAGGGGTCCGCAAGGTTCTCGATGCCGAGATAGCCGCAGGCGAGCGAGGCGGCAAGCGCCAGATAGGGGTTGGCGTCGGAGCTCGGCAAGCGGTTTTCCACGCGCCGCGAATCCGGATCGGAAACCGGGATGCGGAACGCGGTGGTGCGGTTGTCATAGCCCCAGGCGGTGTTGACCGGGCAGGCCATGTCGGGCGTCAGCCGGCGATAGGAATTCACGTAGGGCGCCATCATCACCAGCGTCGACGGCACATATTTCTGCATGCCGCCGATGAAGTGGAAGAATTCCGGCGAGGGCTCGCCGTTTTCCAGCGAGAACACGTTGCGGCCGGTCTCGATATCGATCAGCGACTGGTGGATATGCATCGCCGAGCCCGGCTGGCCCTGCATCGGCTTGGCCATGAAGGTGGCGAAGGTGCCGTGTTTGGTGGCGGCCTCGCGAATAGTGCGCTTGAAATAGAACACCTGGTCGGCAAGCTCCAGCGGATCGCCATGGCGGAGATTGATCTCGAGCTGGGCAGGGCCTTCCTCGTGGATGAGCGTATCGATCTCCAGCCCCTGCGCCTCGCAGAAGTGGTAGATGTCGTCGATCAGCTCGTCGAACTCGTTGATGCCGGCAATCGAATAGGCCTGACCGGCGACGATTGGGCGTCCGGAGCGGCCGACGGGCGGCACCAGCGGCAGGTCGGGATCGTCGTTCTTGGCCACCAGATAGAATTCGATCTCGGGCGCGACCACCGGACGCCAGCCCTTCTTCTCGTAAAGCTCGACCACGCGCTTCAGCACGTTGCGCGGCGTATAGGGCACCTCTTCGCCATCGGAGCCGACGACGTCGCAGATCACCTGCGCGGTCGGGTCGCTCTCCCAGGGCACCGTCGTCAGCGTCGACAGGTCCGGCACGAGCTTGAGATCGCTGTCGCGCGGCTCGTAGCGGAAGCTGCCGCTTTCATCCGGGTAGTCGCCCGAAATCGTGTGGCGGTAGAGCGCGGAGGGGAGCGCCAGCGAGGTGTTGGAGGTGAACTTCGAGGTCGGCATCATCTTGCCGCGCGGCACGCCGGCAAGGTCCGGCGTGATGCATTCGATATCCTCGATGCCGCGCGCCTTCAGCCAGCGTGCTGCATCCTTCCAGTCCGCGACGCCGCGCGCGGAGGCGGGCGAGGACAGCACGGTCGGCTTCTTCGCCCGTTTGATTCTGCTGCTTTGGGTTTTGCTTGCGGCTTTCATGGAGATTTTTTTGGCTGGCATTTTTCTCGCCGGTTGTCATTGCGGTTTGCTGTATCATAAACACCCCTGACGCGTTGGCGAGGGGGCAAGTTGAGTTTCTGCTTCCAGGCCCGATGTCGCGTTGGGGATAACACGCGCATGAAAGATTATGATGTCATTGTCGTGGGGGCCGGGGCTGCCGGGCTGATGTGCGCGGCGCGCGCCGGCAAGCGCGGCCGCCGCGTGCTGCTGATCGACCATGCGAAAAAGCCCGGCGAGAAGATTCGGGTCTCCGGCGGCGGACGCTGCAACTTCACCAATATTCATGCCGGTCCGCGTAATTTCATCTCCGAAAACCCGCATTTCGCCAAATCCGCGCTGGCGCGCTACACCCCGCGCGATTTTCTCGATCTGGTCGAGAGCCACGGTATCGCCTGGCACGAGAAGACGCTGGGCCAGCTCTTCTGCGACGGATCGGCGCGCGAGATCATCGCCATGCTGATGGAAGAATGCGCCAAAGGCGGCATCACGGTCGCGCTCGAAACCGCCGCCAGCGACATTGCCCGCGTCGGCGAGCGGTTCACGATGCGGCTGAACGGCGAAACGGCATCATGCGCCGCGCTGGTGATCGCGACCGGCGGCAAGTCGATCCCTAAAATGGGAGCGACCGGCTTCGCCTATGATGTCGCCGCGGGTTTCGGGATTCCGGTGGTGGAGCCGCGGCCCGGCCTGGTGCCGTTCACGCTCGATCCGGCTTTGCAGGCGGAGTTGCAGCCGCTTTCGGGCATCGGCGTCGACAGCGCGGTCGGCTGCGGCAAGACCGCCTTTCGCGAGGCGATGCTGATCACCCATCGCGGACTTTCCGGCCCAGCCATCCTCCAGATTTCCTCCTATTGGAGGCCCGGGCAGGAAATCGCGGTACGCATGCTGCCCGACATCGATCTCGCGGACGCACTTATCAAGGCCAAGCGCGAGAACGGCCGGCAAAGCGCCGTCACCGCGCTTTCCAATCACTTGCCGAAGCGGCTGGCACAGTATTTCGCGGAGAAAGCCGGCCCCGCCGGGCCTCTGGCGGATACGGCGGACAAGGCGCTCGGCACGCTTGCCCGCGCCGTTCAGGACTGGCGGGTGAAGCCGGCGGGCACGGAAGGCTACCGCACCGCCGAGGTGACGCTCGGCGGGATCGACACCAATGCGCTGTCATCCGCCACGATGGAGGCGCGGTCCGTGCCGGGGCTCTATTTCATCGGCGAATGCGTCGACGTTACCGGCTGGCTTGGCGGTTACAATTTCCAGTGGGCATGGGCCTCGGGCGTCGCCGCCGGCGACGTTGTGTGACGCGAAGGCCCTCTCCAACACGCTTCGCCAGCGAAGCCAGAAAATACCATGATTTCGGCAGTGGATTGGCGAAGGCGCGGTAATAATCGTCTTCCGGCACGTCGCGCCAGTTGACGTCGTCCGTGAGTTTTGGCGGGCGTCGGGTCATTGCGATGTCTCCTTTGTCGTGAGCCATCGCCTCTATTAAGCGCAAAAATTATCGTTTGATACCGGCCGAAATGAGGGCTATTTTTCATCCATGAAAAATGCCCCATGGTCTCATTATCAAATGTTTCTGCTGGTTGTCCGCCATGGCGGGCTCACCGGCGCTTCCGAGGAAAGCGCGCTGAGCCCGGCGACCGTTGGTCGCCATATGCTCGACCTCGAGCAGCGGCTCGGCAGGACGCTTTTTGCCCGAAGCCCGCGCGGTTACAGCCTGACGCCGGACGGGGAAACGCTGCATGCGATGCTGAAGGATGCCGAAGGCAGGTTGCGCCGGGTCGAGGATTGGGGCGGCGAGACGGCGGCCCCGACGCTGGTGCGCCTCGGCATCGGCACCTGGAACGCCTTTCTTGTGAGCCAGCACATTAATGAAATCCGCGCGCCCGGCGATCCCGTCCGCCTCGAATTCCTCGTCGGCGAGCAGCGCGCGAGCCTTGCCCACCGGGAAAATCATATCGGCATCCGCGCCTTCCGGCCGGAGGAGATAAATCTTGCCGCCCGGCGCGTCTGTCCCGCCGCCTATGCCCCTTTCAGGGCGCGGAACGCGACGGTCGCGGAGCAATGGATCGCGGTCACGCGCGAAGCCGCGATTTCGCGTTACCTCACCTGGCCCCACACGCACAACGCCAACGCCATCATCATGACGGCAAGCCGGCCACGCTCCATGCTCGATCTGGTGGAAGCCGGCGCCGGCATCGCCGTCCTGCCGTGCTTCATCGGCGACGCCAACCAGCGTCTCACCCGCGCGGGTCCGGTGATCGATGAACTCACCCACGACCAGTGGCTTGTCCTTCATGACGACGATCGCCGTCAGCGCGATATCCGTCAGGTCGCCGACCGGCTGTTCCGGTTCATGAAGGCGCGGGCGGAGCTCTACGCCGGCAGACGCGCGGGAACGGACGCCTGAAGGGGCTAGTCGGATGCTGTCCCGGCGGGGATCTCTGTGACGCGCGCGAAGGCGGCCAGCGCATTGCCGCTGATATCGAGCGCGATTCCCGGCGCATTACCGCTCTTCGGCGTCGCCGTCAGCTTTGCCTCAAGCTGGCCGGTGGCGGTATCGACCTGTCCCTCGATCGTGACCTGCCGGTTCTCGCCTTCGATGGTGACGCCGTCGAGCGTCAGGATGGTGCCGTCGAGACTGCCCCGGCCCTTGATCGACTGGAAGGCATAGGGCGCCTGTTTCAGCGGAGAAAATGCAAAGGCGTTGCTGTTTTCCGCGGTTGCCAGGATCGCGTTGAGGTCAAGCCAGGTCAACTGGCCGGAACCGGCCGCAAAACGGAAATTGCCCGACAGGCCGTCCTTGGCGTTCCGCTCCAGCGGCAAATTCGCCTGGTAGACCAGTTCAAGGGTGAGTGCGTCGCTTTCCAGCGGAACGCTGATCCCGAGCTGGCGGAAAAGAGGGCTCGATCTGACGTTTTCGGCATTCAGTCGCACTTTGGCGGTGCCGGCATTTTGCACGGCGACATGGGCGAACAATGAACCATTGTCGAGCCTGCTGTCGGCAATATCGAAACTGGTCTGCTCGCTGGTGCGGATGATGCTGGCGGCGACATCGGAAAGAGTGATGTCGGCAAGCCGCACGGTGCCGGCCGAGACCCGCAGATCGAGATCGGAGAGCGGCTCGCTGGACCCGTCATCCGAACCATCCGCCATCGTATCGATCCATGATGGCAGCGAGGACTGTGCATCGAACAGCGCGATATCGGTGAACGCCATGGTCGCGGAAATCCTGGCGGGCTCATCGGGCGTCTTCATGACAATATCGAGAGCGCCGCTCGCCTTGGAATCACCGATCGCCAGTTCCACCGGCGAGAACCGCAGGGATGCTCCACTGCGCGCGACCTGGCCTTTCAGCGATGCCTTTCCGACGGTGCTGAGAAGCCGGGTCTCGACGCCGAGCCGGGTCATCAGATTCTGCAGGTCGGCGGTCGAAAGGGAGAAGCTGCCATTCAGGAAATAGGGCCGCCTGCCGGATGCCGTGCCCTGATAGCTCACCGAGGCAAGGGCGTTGGAAAGCGTGAGATCAACCGTGGAGGAGCCGCCGGCAAACATCGTGACCGGTTTGGCGGTCCTGAGCGCGATCTCGGTCGGCTCGCCGCCGATCTCGGCCGATCCCGTGAACCGGGCGGCGCCATCCAGTTCTTCCCAGTCCAGTTCTCCGGTGACCGCTTTCACGATCCGCGGATCGCCATCGCCGTCACCATCGCCCTTGCCGGCAATGGCGATGGTGCTGTCGATCAGCCGCAATTCCCCCGGCCCCTTGCCGTCAATGCCGTCGGCCTCGCCATCCTGAATGGCCGCGACCGCCATCGCCAGCCTGTTCGCCGGCGCGGCGCCCGGAACGCCGGCATCTTCCAGCACGATGACGGCCTTGTCGAATGTCAGGTCGGAGAAGGCGGGGCTGCCGGAAAGCGCGCCGAAAATACCGAAATCGGCCGTCAACTCGGCCGCGTTGCCATAGACCAGAAGTCCGCCGCCGCTCGGGCGGGCGATCGCGGCGCCATGCGCGGTGATCTTGGGACGGGGCCAGTAGGAAATCTCCGGCGTGCCTGCAACTGTGGCCTGCGCTCCAAGCCAATCCGAAAGCTCTCTCTCCAGCGCATCGCCCATGGACGCGGGCGAGACGATGGTGGGCACGAGGTGATAGGCAGCCACAGCAAGAAGAATACCGCCCGCCAGCGCGTAGCGCACCCACCGTCTGCGGACCAGTCGGCGGGGCCGTTCCGAAAAAAGCGCGGTTGGCGATGGAATTCTCATGAGATAAGGCCTGTATCTGCACACTCCCGTCCCGGCGATAACCGAAAATTACTAATGGCACAATAATGGGTTGTTTTTTGCGCACCGGCAGAGGCTGGTCGAATGACCGTTGTTTGCCGGTATTCAAAGCAAGGTCCATTGGCACAGAAACCTTGCCTCGCCGGCTTCCAGCGCTACAAGGAGGCGCGAGCAGATCTATTGGCGCTGGATCTTCGTGCCGAATTCCACGCCCTGAGGGCCTGGCTCGACGCCGCTATTCCTGTTGTTTTTCAGGGTGTCGGGGCCCCGTTCCGACCGCGCCGGCTGGTTTAATTTGCCCCCAACCGTTGCAATCGGCGGTGCAGGGGCCTATATCAACCCCATCGACCATTGCTTGTGACGTTGTCCGGGGCTGATTGCCCTACCGATTTCCTCTCAAAATCGATCTCTTTCGCGAATACCCGCGAAGGAAACACCAATGAAGGGAAATCACTATGTCAACCGGAACAGTAAAATGGTTCAATGCTGCCAAGGGTTTTGGCTTTATCCAGCCCGATGACGGCAGCACGGACGTTTTCGTTCATATTTCTGCCGTTGAGCGTGCAGGCATGCAGTCGCTCAATGACGGTCAGAAATTGAGCTATGAAGTCGTTCGCGACAACCGCTCTGGAAAGAGCGCGGCCGACAATCTTCAGGCTGCTTGATCTTATTGCCCCTGGTTGACCACGGATGAACTGGCAACCGTTTCGGGAATTGGCGGATATCGCCCTATTTCAAGCCGCAGATAATTGTCATTCGCTGTCGCTGACCACGGATGTACTGGCAGTGACTGGGAAGAGGTCGGGTTAATCCCGGCCTTTTTGTTTTCATGTTGCCGCCCGTGCGCGCTGATGCGCCGCATGGCCGGGAACGTGGAAGAAACATAAACCAATCAAGGAGGTTTTCTTGCAGGTACTGGTAAGAGATAACAATGTCGATCAGGCGCTTCGCGTCCTGAAGAAGAAAATGCAGCGTGAAGGCATCTTTCGCGAGATGCGGGCGCGGCGATCTTACGAGAAGCCTTCGGAAAAGCGCAACCGCGAAGCGGGCGAGGCGGTTCGCCGTCTGCGTAAGCTGAAAAGAAAGCAGATGCAGCGCGAAGGTCTCCTTCCGTCGCGCAAGAAGGGCTAAAGCGCGTTCGCCAAGAGTGGAATCTGTCTTCCGTCCGGACGCGCGTGAGAACAAACAGACAGAGCGGGACCGTATTTTTCGTGAAAGGCGGACCTCTCCAGCGCCTACGCCGTCCGATCAGGGAGACTGCCATGACTACGACAAAAGATCAGTTGTTCAAGCCCGGCCGGGTTTCTGCCACGGACAAGCTGGCAACCACCGACAAGGTGGCGCGCGAGATTATTGCCGAAGAGGCAACCCGGCTTGTCACCAAGACGGAGCGTTTGCGCCGCCTGCGTATCGAGCGGGAAGCGGCTGCTCCGGAAGAAAAGCCCAAGAAAGCCCGGGCCAAAAAGGCCGCGAAGTAGGGCCTGCTCCGGTATCGACGCGTCGGCATGACCGGCCCATCTTTCGTCCCCGCCAGTTGATGCCGGGTGACGGAGTGATTTTTGAAAATGCGACGACCCGTCACATGGCGGGTCGTTTTGCGTTTGGGCCTTGTTTGCCGAAAACGCTGTGTTCATCGAATGACGCATTGTTCTTGCCGGGCGCGGACGACATCTATCGTAAAACGCCCGCAAGCGAGGCGTGACCATGTCGGAGATATGCAGACTATGAAGAAAATAGGATTTTTGTCCTTCGGGCACTGGACGCCGTCGCCGCAATCGGCGACCCGCTCCGCCGCCGACGTGCTGTCGCAGTCGATCGACCTTGCGGTGGCGGCCGAGGAACTGGGGGCGGACGGCGCCTATTTCCGGGTGCATCACTTCGCCCGGCAATTGTCCTCGCCGTTTCCGCTGCTGGCGGCGATCGGCGCAAGGACCAGCCGGATCGAGATCGGAACCGGCGTGATCGACATGCGCTATGAAAACCCGCTCTACATGGTCGAGGATGCCGGCTCCGCCGATCTGATCTCCGGCGGGCGGCTGCAGCTTGGCATTTCGCGCGGTTCGCCCGAGCAGGTCATCGAAGGCTGGCGCTATTTCGGCTACCAGCCCGGCGAGGGCGAGGACGATGCCGCCATGGCGCGGCGTCATACGGAGGTGTTCCTTGACCAGCTTGAAGGCAAGGGTTTTGCCGAGCCCAATCCGCGCCCGATGTTTCCCAACCCGCCCGGCCTGTTGCGGCTGGAACCGCATTCGGAAGGGCTGAGAAAGCGCATCTGGTGGGGCTCGGCCACCAACGCAACGGCTGAATGGGCAGCGAAGCTTGGCATGAACCTGCAGAGCTCGACGCTGAAATTCGACGAGACCGGCGAGCCGCTTCACCGGCAGCAGGCCGACCAGATCCGCGCGTACCGCGCCGCCTGGAAGGAGGCCGGTCACGACTGGACGCCGCGGGTTTCGGTCAGCCGTTCGATCTTCGCGCTCACCACGGATATGGACCGGGCCTATTTCGGCCGCGGCGGCAACGAGCAGGATTCGATCGGCTATATCGATGAAAAGACCCGCGCGGTGTTCGGCCGTTCCTATGCCGCCGAGCCGGACCGGTTGATCGAGCAGCTGAAGGGCGACGAGGCGATTGCCGAGGCCGACACGCTTCTGCTCACCGTGCCCAACCAGCTTGGCGTTGCCTATAACGCCCATGTCATCGAGGCGATCCTGAAACATGTCGCGCCGGGCCTCGGCTGGCGCTGACGCCTTTTCGGAGGCAGCGGGCGTTTCGTCCCGCCGCCTCCGAATTGACAGATGACAAGTGAGAACCTGCTTGCCCCGTGGCGCGTTCGCGCATACGCTTTCCCCAAGCAAAGCAAAAACAACGGACCATGCCGGTCCGTTCGGGTGGGGACCCTGAGCATCGATGCGCGTAGGCGCGGCATGCATTTGCGACAAAAGGGGACTGGCAGTGCAGTTTTTCGATACGATTTTCAATTACATCAATGATCTGACCTGGGGCTGGGCGCTGGTGCCGTTCCTGGTCGTGATCGGCGTGTTCTTCACGGCGGCGAGCGGATTCGTCCAGTTCCGCTTCTTCAAGCGCATGTTCGGCGTTTTGTGGGGCGACGAGGATGGCGATCCCTCCAAGATCAGTGCCCGCGAGGCGCTGTTCGTTTCGGTGGGCGGGCGCGTCGGCGGCGGCAATATCGCCGGCGTGGCGGTCGCGATCACGGCCGGCGGGCCGGGCGCGGTGTTCTGGATGTGGGCGATCGCCCTTGTCGGCATGTGCTCGGGCCTGGTCGAGGCGACGCTCGCCCAGGCCTATAAACGCACCGAACCGAACGGCGATTACCGCGGCGGCCCGGCGCAGGCCATTATCCACGGACTTGGCGAAAACTATCGCTGGCTGGCGCTGATCTACGCGGTCTGCCTGATCGCGGCCTTCGCGATCGGCTTCAATGCCTTTCAGGGCAACACCGTTGCGGGGGCCGAGGCAGATAGCCTCGGCATTCCGCGCTATGTCACCGGCATCGTGCTGGCGGCCGCCACCGGCTTCATCGTTTTCGGCGGCATTCATCGCATTGCCAAGGTTTCCGATGTCATCATCCCGATCATGGCCTTCGGCTATATCGGCATGGCGCTGGTGGTCATGCTCATCAACATCACCGCCCTTCCGGCGGTGCTGTGGGATATCGTCGCCAATGCGCTCGGCATTCGCGAGGCGGTGGCCGGCGGCATCGGCGCGGCGGTCTCCAACGGTCTCAGGCGTGGATTGTTTTCCAATGAGGCGGGGCTGGGCTCGGCGCCCAATGTCGCCGCCACTGCCTATGTCCGCCATCCGGTGAGCCAGGGCATCACCCAGAGCTTCTCGGTGTTCATCGACACGATGATCATCTGTTCCTGCACCGCCTTCGTGATCCTGCTTGGCGATGTCTATCAGCCGGGCCAGGAAGGGGTCGATGGCGTGATCCTGACCCAGCAGAGCATTGTCGACCATCTCGGCGCCTGGGCGCAGTATTATCTCACCGCTGCGATCTTCCTGTTCTCGTTCTCGTCGATCATCTACAACTACTATCTCGGCGAGAACGCGTTGGATTTCATGACCGACAAGCCGAGCGCGCTGCAGATTCTCAGGGTCGTTATCATCGCGATCGTGTTTATCGGCGCGGTCGCGCCGGGGGCGACGGCGGTGTTCAACTTCTCCGACCCGATGATGGGCATCCTTGCGGTCGTCAACCTCCTGGCGCTGATGATGCTGTTCCCGATCGCGCTCCGGCTGATCAACGATTTCCGCGGCCAGCTCGCCGCGGGCATCAAACGGCCGGTGTTCGATCCGAAGAAGTTCCCGGATCTCGACACCGACCCGACGGCCTGGCCCGACGCGAAGTGATGTGGGAGCGGTGCTGACGGTCTTTCCGGCTTCGGCCGAGGTCGTAAGGACCGGTGCAATGCGGGGAGACTCTATGCGATAGCCCTGCCCTCGCCCCGCAGGGGAGAGGGCGGTGCGGATGCGCCGGGTGAGGGGCGGAACCCCGGCGCTTCTTGTTCTCTCGGACCGATCAGTTGCCGAGAATGCCCGGTAGCCTGAGCCCCATCTTCTTGGCGTGATCGATGGCGATGTCGTAGCCCGCATCCGCATGGCGCATGACGCCCGTGGCCGGGTCGTTCCAGAGCACGCGGCCGATGCGGCGGGCGGCATCATCGGTCCCGTCGCAGCAGATCACCATGCCGGCATGCTGGGAGAAGCCCATGCCGACGCCGCCGCCATGATGCAGCGACACCCAGGTGGCGCCCGAGGCGGTGTTGAGCAGCGCGTTGAGCAGCGGCCAGTCGGAAACCGCGTCGGAACCGTCCTGCATCGCTTCGGTCTCGCGGTTCGGCGAGGCGACCGAGCCGCTGTCGAGATGGTCGCGGCCGATCACGATCGGGGCCTTGAGCTCGCCGTTCTTGACCATTTCGTTGAAGGCGAGGCCGAGGCGGTGGCGATCGCCGAGCCCGACCCAGCAGATGCGCGCCGGCAGGCCCTGGAAATGAATGCGCTCGCGCGCCATGTCGAGCCAGTTGTGCAGGTGCGCATTGTCCGGCAGCAGCTCTTTCACCTTGGCATCAGTCTTGTAGATGTCCTCCGGATCGCCGGAAAGGGCAGCCCAGCGGAACGGGCCGATGCCCCTGCAGAACAGCGGGCGGATATAGGCGGGCACGAAGCCCGGAAAATCGAAGGCGCGTTCGCAGCCCTCTTCCTTGGCCATCTGGCGGATATTGTTGCCGTAATCGACCGTCGGAATACCCATGTCGTGGAAGGCAAGCATGGCCTCCACATGGGTGCGCATCGAGGCCCGCGCCGCCTTTTCGACAGCCTTCGGATCACGCTCTGCCTTGTCGCGCCATTCGCCGAGGCTCCAGCCGGCGGGGAGATAACCATTGACCGGGTCGTGGGCCGATGTCTGGTCGGTGACGATGTCGGGACGGACACCGCGCTTCACGAGTTCGGGCAGGATTTCCGCCGTGTTGCCGAGAAGACCGACGGATTTCGCCTCGCCCGCCTTGGTCCAGGCGTCGATCATCGCGAGCGCCTCGTCCAGCGTCTCGGCCTTTTCATCGACATAGCCGGTGCGGATGCGGAAATCGATGCGGGTCGGATCGCATTCGACGGCAAGGCAACAGGCGCCGGCCATGACGGCGGCCAGCGGTTGCGCGCCGCCCATTCCGCCGAGACCGCCGGTGAGTATCCACTTGCCCTTGAGGTCACCATTATAGTGCTGGCGGCCGGCCTCCACGAAGGTCTCGTAGGTGCCCTGTACGATGCCCTGCGCGCCGATATAGATCCACGACCCGGCCGTCATCTGTCCGTACATCATCAGGCCCTTCTTATCGAGCTCGTGGAAGTGATCCCAGTTGGCCCAATGCGGCACGAGGTTGGAATTAGCGATCAGCACGCGCGGCGCATCCGCATGGGTGCGGAACACGCCGACCGGCTTGCCCGACTGCACCAGCAGCGTCTCGTCCTCTTCCAGCGTCTTCAGCGTCTCGACGATCCTGTCGAAATCGGCCCAGGTGCGGGCCGCGCGGCCGATGCCGCCATAGACGACCAGTTCATGCGGCTTTTCGGCGACATCGGGATCGAGATTGTTCATCAGCATCCGGAGCGGCGCTTCGGTGAGCCAGCTCTTGGCGTTGAGTTCCGTACCGGTCGGGGCGTGGATTTCGCGGGCATTGTGTCGCGGGTTGTCGGTCATCGTGTCCCTCATTGCTTGTCGTTGCTGGGCCCCTTGCAGCAGCGCTTCCTCCCCACTGGGTCATCCTCGTGCCTAACCGAGGATCCATAACGAAGACCGTATGGACGCCAGGGTCTGGTCCGGGCATGACGCAGAACAGAAGGACAGGCTGCACCCGAAGCCCCTTCATTCGAGATCGTGTCTACATGCGTGCGGAAAACGACAGGCGTTCGATCCGCTCGAGAATATCCTGCAAATGGCTTCGCAGCTTTTCCGCCTTGGCCTCGTCAAAGGCAAAGGGCGGAGCTTCAGTTTTCAGATGGGTCGATTGCGCCAGTTCCATCTGGATGGCGTGAACGCCGGTTTCGGGTTTTCCGTAATGCCGCGTCGTCCAGCCACCCTTGAAGCGACCATTGACGGCATGGTCATAGCCGGGCGCCAGCGAAACGACGCTTTCCACGGCTGCTTCAAACTCCGGCGCGCAGGTGACGCCGAGATTGGTGCCGATATTGAAATCCGGCAGCTTGCCTGCAAACAGGAAGGGAATGTGCGAGCGGATCGAGTGGCAATCGTAAAGAATGGCGATTCCATGCTCGGCCTTCACACGCGCGATTTCCGCGGCAAGCGCCGCGTGATAGGGCGCGTGATAGGCTTCGATGCGTGCCGCGATATCGGCTTCCGTCGGCTCTTCGCCATCTTTCCAAATAGGCTTGCCGTCGAAATCCGTCTCGGGGATCAGGCCGGTGGTGTTCTGGCCGGGATAGAGACTCGCGCCCGACGGATCGCGATTGGCGTCGATGACATAGCGATGGAAGGTCGCCTTCACCGTTGTCGCATCGGCAAGCAAGCCGTCATAGAGCCGGTCGACATGCCAGTCGGTATCGGCGAGCAGGCTGCCATTGTCGTTGAGCCGCGCCTGGATCTCCGGCGGCACGAAGGTGCCGGTGTGCGGAAAACCGAGAATGACGGGGGACGAGCCCTGTTTGACAATAACGGGATCGGTCATGGGAAAATATTCCTCTGTCTGGAGTTTCGGCCAACGCCGCTTGCCCTCATCCGGCCTTCGGCCACCTTCTCCCCAAGGGGAGAAGGGGACGCCGGCGACGCCCTGCCTGTCCGCCTAGGCCGGCGATGGCTGCTTCGCTCCCCCTCGCCCCGCAGGGGAGAGGGTGGCGCGGATGCGCCGGGTGAGGGGCGGAACCCCGGCGTGAGCGAGATTGCCCCTTTCCTTTCCACAAGCGCCATCAAATCTTCAACCCCGGCAATACCCCCGCTCCGACCGCATCGACCAGCACCCCATCACGCACCGCCACCGCAGCCTTTTCGAGATCGCCGGCCATATAGCGGTCGTCTTCGAGCGTCGGCACCAATTCTCGGAAGGCTGAAATGACCCGCTGCAGAGCCGGGCTTGTGACAAGCGGCGCACGCAGTTCCACGCCCTGTATGCTGCAGAGCGCTTCGATGCCGACAATGCTCGCAAGGTTCTCGGTCATCGCCAGCAGCCGCCGCGCGCCGTGGCAGGCCATCGACACATGGTCTTCCTGATTGGCCGAGGTCGGGGTGGAATCAACGGAGGCCGGATGCGCCATCTGTTTGTTTTCGCTCATCAGCGCGGCGGACGTAACCTCCGCGATCATCAGACCGGAATTGAGCCCCGGCTTTTTCGACAGGAAGGCCGGCAGGCCGAAGGAGAGCGCCGGGTCGACCAGAAGCGCGATCCGCCGCTGGGCAATCGCGCCGATCTCGCAGATGGCAATGGCAATCTGGTCGGCAGCGAAGGCGACCGGCTCCGCATGGAAATTGCCGCCGGAGACGACGCTGTCGTCGGAGAGCACCAGCGGATTGTCGGTGGCGGCATTGGCCTCGATTTCCAGCGTGCGGCCGGCTTGGCGCAGCAGATCGAGGCAGGCGCCATCGACCTGCGGCTGGCAGCGAATGCAGTACGGATCCTGCACCCGCTCATCACCCTCGATATGCGAGACGCGGATTTCCGAGCCTTCGAGCAGCGCCCTGAGACTCGCCGCCGCGTCGATCTGGCCCTGATGGCCACGCAGCGTGTGGATATCGGGATGGAACGGCGCCGGCGAGCCCATGGCCGCATCGGTTGAGAGCGCGCCGGTGACCAAGGCGGTTTGCGCGCAGCGGAAGGCACGGAACAGGCCGGCAAGCGCCAGCGCCGTCGACACCTGCGTGCCGTTGATCAGCGCAAGCCCCTCCTTGGCGGCAAGCCGAACGGGCGTGAGGCCGGCTTTTTCCAGCGCGTCTCGACCGGAAACCCGCTCGCCGGCGAAGAAGGCTTCGCCCTCGCCCATCATCACGGCGGCCATATGGGCCAGCGGGGCGAGATCGCCGGAGGCACCCACGGACCCTTTTTCGGGAATCACGGGGATGACGCCCTTTGCCAGCATGCCCTCGATCAGCCGCACCAGTTCGAGCCGCACGCCGGAAGCGCCGCGCCCGAGCGAAATCAGTTTCAGCGCCATGATCAGCCGCACGACGCTGCCATCGAGCGGCGCGCCGACGCCGCAGCAATGCGACAGGATGAGATTGCGCTGCAGGGTCGCGGTATCGGCGGCATCGATCTTGATCGAGGCGAGTTTGCCGAAGCCGGTATTGATGCCGTAGACGGGTGCATTGCCGGCCGCGATCGCGGCAATGCGGGCGGCGGCCTTCTCGATCGCTGCATCGCAGGCGGGATCCAGCCGCACGGCATCACCGCCGCGGTAGATTGTTTCCAGCGTGGCCAGCGTCACGCTGCCGGGGGTGAGAACAAGCGTCATCGCGTCACCTCGTGGCCGGCGACATAAAGCCGGGAAAGCGGATTGAAGCCGATGCGATAGACGAGTTCGGCGGGCGCCTCGACGTCCCAGATCGCGATATCTGCGGCCTTGCCGGCTTCCAGTGTGCCGGTCTCATCCGCAAGGCCGAGCGCGCGCGCCGCGTTCGCCGTGATGCCGGTAAGGCATTCGGCGACCGTCATGCCGAACAGCGTCGCGCCCATGTTCATCGTTAGAAGCAGCGAGGTCAGCGGCGAGGTGCCGGGATTGCAATCGGTCGCAAGCGCGAGCGGCACGCCCGCCGCGCGCAGCGCCGCCATCGGCGGATGCTGCTTTTCCTTCAGCGTGTAGAAGGCGCCGGGCAGCAGCACGGCAACGGAGCCAGCGGACGCCATCGCCTTTGCGCCGGCCTCATCGAGATATTCGAGATGGTCGGCGGACAGCGCGCCATAGGAGGCGGCCATCGCCGCGCCGCCGAGATTGGAAAGCTGCTCGGCATGGAGTTTTACCGGCAGGTCAAGCGCCTGCGCCTTGTCGAAGACCGGCCGCAGTTCATCCGGCGAGAAGGCAATGCCCTCGCAGAAGGCGTCAACCGCATCGACCAGACTTTGCGCGTGGGCAATCTCGAGGCCGGCGACTGCCACCTCTTCGATATAGGCGGCGTTGCGGCCCTTATATTCCGGCGGGGTGGCATGGGCGGCGAGCCAGGTGGTCTTCACCCGGACGGGGCGCAGCGTGGCAAGGCGTCGCGCCGCGCGCAACATCTTCAGCTCGGTCTCGATGTTGAGGCCATAGCCGGACTTGATCTCGATGGTGGCGACGCCTTCCGCGAGCAGTGCATCCAGGCGCGGCAGCGCGGCAGCGACCAGTTCATCCTCGGAAAGCGCATTGGTCACCGTCACCGTGGAGACGATGCCGCCGCCGGCGCGGGCGATCTCCTCATAGGACGCGCCTTCGAGCCGCATCTCGAATTCCTTCGCGCGGCTGCCGCCATAAACGATGTGGGTATGGCAATCGATCAGCGCCGGGGTTACCAGCCGGCCGCCGCAATCGACCTTTTCGAAACCGGCGCAGCGTTCCGGCAGACCTGCCTCGGGACCGGCATGGACGATGCGGCCATCCTCTATGGCAAGCACGCCTTCGACAATGTCCGTGCCGCCAATCATGGACGCGATACGGGCGTTGATGAAAAGTTTGGGCGAAGCTGAAGCCATCCCTTTCCCCTTGTTGTCTTTGGTTGGATATTATGTATATACATAACACAATCACGCGCAAGAATAAAATGGGGCTCACCGCATGGCATCTCACCTCTTCGCCGAAAACATCCTGACGCCCGAGGGCTGGCGCGCCAATGCGCGGCTCGCCATCGAAGGCGGCCGCATCGCCGGCCTTGCCTTCGAACAGACGCCTGAACCGGGCGACGAGCGCCACGGCATCATCGTGCCCGCCGTCGCGAACGTTCATTCCCACGCCTTCCAGCGCGCCATGGCCGGCCTTGCCGAGCGCCGAGGCCCCGCCAGCGACAATTTCTGGAGCTGGCGCGAGGTGATGTACCGCTTCACCTTCGCGATCGAGCCGGACGAGGCGGAGGCGATCGCAGCCCAGCTCTATATGGAAATGATGGAGGCCGGGTTTGCCCGCGTCGGCGAGTTCCATTACCTCCACAATGACAAGGACGGCAGTCTCTACGGCAATATCGGCGAGATGGCGGAACGCATCGCGGCGGCCGCCGGCGAAACAGGCATCGGCCTCACCCTCCTGCCGGTTTTTTACGCCCATTCCGATTTCGGCGGCGCGGAACCGAACAATGGCCAGCGCCGCTTCATCCACGATCGCGACAGTTTTTCCCGCCTGATGGAGGCGTCCGCAAAGGTCGTCTCCGGCCTCGATCACGCCGTCCTCGGCGTTGCTCCGCACTCGCTGCGCGCCGTCACCCCGGAAGAGCTCGCATTTGCCGCAAGCCTGGCCGACGGCCCGGTGCACATGCATATCTCCGAGCAGACGAAGGAAGTCGATGACTGCCTTGCCTGGAGCGGCAAGCGCCCGGTGGAGTGGCTTCTGGAAAACACCCGCGTCGACGGCCGCTGGTGCCTGATCCACGCCACGCATATGACCGACGCGGAAGCCGAAGGCCTCGCGCGATCCGGTGCGATCGCCGGCCTCTGCCCGGTCACGGAAGCCAATCTCGGCGATGGCATCTTCCCGGCAAGTCGGTTTCTGGCCTCAGGCGGCGCCTTCGGCGTCGGCTCGGATTCAAACGTGCTGATCGGCCTTGCCGATGAGTTGCGCCAGCTCGAATATGCCCAGCGCCTCGGCGAACGCGCCCGCAACGTCATCGCCGAGCCCGGCGGCACCACCGGCCGCCGCCTGTTCGACGGCGCGCTTGCCGGCGGGGCCCAGGCGATGGGCATCGAAGCCGGCATTGCCGACGGCAGGCCTGCAAGCTTCTTCTCCCTCGACAACAGCGCCGCCCCCTGGCTCACCGAAGATCAGGCTCTCGACGGCTTCATCTTCGCCGGCCAGGTAAAGCCCGATTGCGTCTGGGCCAATGGCGTCAAACAGGTCGAAGCCGGTCGGCATGTCAGGCGCGCGGCGATCGAGGCGCGGTTCCGCAAGGCAATGACGGCGCTGATGGCGCGGAGCGGCTGAGCCTGACAGGGAAAGCGCGGATCCGGCGCCGCACCAAAATATCGGTCGAGGCAGGGCAGCGCTTCTCCTGTTGTTATGTCTAGACAACAAAATCGATTCCCGTCTAGACTGGTCCCCTCGCAACAAGGGCCAAGACGCCCGTACAAAAGGGGATCATCAGATGAAATGGCTTGCAGCAACCGCCATCGCTGCCATGGCGCTTTCCACCTCCGTATATGCGCAGGAAACCAAGGTCGCCGTCGGCCTTTCCGGCTGGACCGGCTTTGCGCCGCTTACGCTCGCCAAGGAAGCGGGCATTTTTGAAAAGAACGGGCTCGATGTCGAACTGGTGAAGATTCCGCAGGCGAGCCGCCATCTGGCGCTGGCCTCCGGCGACATCCAGTGCGCGGCGACCACGGTCGAGACCTGGATCGTCTGGGCTGCCGCCGGGGTTCCGACGACGCAGATCTTCCAGCTCGACAAGTCCCACGGCGCCGATGGCATGGTTGTGCGCAACGAGATCGAATCGATCGCCGATCTGAAGGGCAAGACCGTCGCGGCCTCCGCACCCGGCACCTCGCCCTATTTCTATCTCGCCTGGATCCTCAAGGAAAACGGCATGACAATGGACGACGTCAAGGTCGTCAACCTCGAACCGGGCCCGGCCGCCCAGGCCTTCATCGCCGGCCAGAACGATGCGGCGATGACCTATGAACCCTATCTCTCGTCGGTGCGCGAGGCGCCCGACGCTGGCAAGATCATTGCCACCACGCTCGATTATCCGGCGGTCATGGACACGTTCGGCTGCACGCCTGCCTTTCTTGAGGAGAACCCGGACGCTGCCAAGGCGCTTGCCACCTCCTATTACGAGGCGCTGGACATGATCGCGGCCGAGCCCGAAAAATCCTATGAGATCATGGGCGCTGACGTGAACCAGTCGGGCGAACAGTTCGCCGGCTCGGCGCAGTATCTCGAATGGCAGGACCGCGATGCGGCGATCGCCTTCTTCGGCGGCGAGTTCAACGATTTCTCCGCCGATGCCGCGCAATTGCTGCTCGATGCCGGCGTGATCCGCGAAATCCCGGATCTTTCGAACCTCGCCGATCCGTCGTTTATCCAGGAATAGACTGGCCGCATAGCCCCCGATCAATCTCCCCCCTTGAGGGGGAGATGTCGCGAAAGCGACAGAGAGGGGTAATGGGCATAAGCCGCATACTCCGAATTCGCAGAGAGGGTTCACCCCTCTCTGCCCCTGTCGGGGCATCTCCCCCTCAAGGGGGGAGATTGTCGGGAGTGCGTGGCGATGTCATTTTAACAAAACCACCACCGCATTCCTTCGCCACCCAAACACGGAGACCCGATGAAACCGCTTGAGCCTATCAGCCCGAAGCTCAGATTGTCGCTTGGCATCCTGTTCTTCGTGATCTTTTTTGCCGGCTGGTCGTTCGCGACCTTTGGCGGTTTCGTGTCGAAGACGTTTCTGGCCGATCCGATCACCATGATGAAAGACGGCTGGTGGCTCTTGTCGAAGCGCGGCTTCCTCGGCGATATCGGCATCACCGTCTGGCGCGTGGTCGGCGGTTTTGTGCTGGCTTCCGTCATTGCCGTGCCGGTCGGCATCGCCATGGGGGCCTACAAGCCGATCGAGGCGCTGCTCGAGCCATTCGTCTCGTTTGCCCGCTACCTGCCGGCCTCGGCCTTCGTGCCGCTCCTGATCCTGTGGGCCGGCATCGGCGAAATGCAGAAACTGCTGGTGATCTTCATCGGCGCGGTGTTTCAGATCATCCTGATGGTCGCGGTCTATGTCGCCAATACCAGGCGCGATCTGGTCGAGGCGGCGTATACGCTGGGCGCGTCCGACCGTGGCATCGTCCGGCGCGTGCTGCTGCCTGCTTCGGCCCCCGATATCGCCGAGACGCTGCGGCTCGTGCTCGGCTGGGCCTGGACCTATGTGATCGTCGCCGAGCTGATCGGCGCCTCGTCCGGCATCGGCTACATGATCATCAATTCGCAGGCGCTGATGGCGACCGGGCAGATCATCTTCGGCATCATCGTCATCGGCGTGATCGGCCTTATCTCGGACTTTGCCTTCAAGCTGGCGAACCGCCATCTCTTCGCCTGGAGGTTCGCATGAGCGCGCCGGAACTCGAAGTCAAAGGCGTGTCGCGGGTCTTTCCCGGGCGGCGGGGCGCTAAGCCGGTGCAGGCGCTGTCGCCGACGGACCTGACGCTTGAAAAGAACGATTTCGTCACCATCCTCGGCCCGTCCGGCTGCGGCAAGTCGACACTTCTGCGCATCGTCGCCGGTCTCGACAGGCCGACCACCGGGGCCGTCTATCTGGAAGGCAGGGAGATCAAGGGGCCGGGCGCCGATCGCGGCATGGTGTTCCAGTCCTATACGCTGTTTCCATGGCTGACGATCCGCGAGAATGTCGGCTTCGGCCTGCGCGAAAAGGGCATGAAGGCATCGGCCATCAAGGAGACGGTCGATCTCTATCTCGATCGCGTCGGCCTTTCCGCCTTTGCCGAACATTGGCCGAAGCAGCTTTCGGGCGGCATGCAGCAGCGGACCGCGATCGCCCGCGCGCTCGCCAACGACCCGAAGATCCTGCTTCTCGACGAGCCGTTCGGCGCGCTCGATAACCAGACCCGCGGGCTGATGCAGGAACTTCTGCTCGGCATCTGGGAGCGGGAGAAGAAGACGGTGATCTTTGTCACCCACGATATCGAGGAGGCGGTGTTCATGGCCTCGCGCGTCGTCACCATGTCGGCGCGGCCGGGGCGGATTTCGTCGATCACCCCCGTCGATTTTCCACATCCGCGCGATTATCGCCTGAAGGCCGATCCGGAATTCGCGAAGCTCCGGATGCAGCTCACCGAGGAAATCCGCGCCGAGGTGATTGCCGCGGCGAGCCGGGGCTGAGAATGGCCGAGGAAAGCCGTCCGCTGGCGCTGCATGCCCGCATCGAACGTGAGGTCGAGGATCGTATCCTCTCCGGGGAATGGCCGCCCGGCACACGCATCCCGTTCGAGCACGAGTTGACGGCGCATTACGGCTGCTCGCGCATGACGGTCAACAAGGCGCTGTCGCAGCTCGTGAAGAAGGGGCTGATCGAGCGACGGCGCAAATCGGGCTCCTATGTCCGCCAGCCGGAAGTGCTGTCCGCCGTCATGGAAATCCACCAGCTCGAGCGCGAGGTGCGCGCGCTTGGCCTTGCCTATGCCTTCCGGCTGATCGAGGCCACGGAGCGCAGCGCGGGCGAGGCCGATCGCAAGCGGCTCCTGCTGTCGGCGCCGGCGGCGGTGATGCATATCCGCGGCATCCACAGCGCCGGCAGCCGCCCCTTCTGTCTCGAAGATCGCCTGATCAGCCTTGAGGAAGTGCCGCAGGCGCGGGCGGCGGATTTTTCGAAGTATCCGCCTGGCTCCTGGCTCTTGGAGCAGGTGCCGTGGAGCGCCGCCGAACATCGCATCAATGCCGTCGGCGCGGGCCGAGCCGAGGCCGAGCTGCTCGATCTGCGCGAAGGCGCGCCCTGCCTGGTGATTGCCCGGCGGACATGGAATGCCAGCGGGTCGATCACCCAGGTCAACCTTACCTATCCCGGCGACATGCACACGCTCGTCGCCGAGTTTTCGCCATCGGGCAGGGCGGGGTAGGCCCGAACGGGGGAAGCGGCGACCGCTTCTCAGTGCGCGGACGACATGTCGCCCAGCACGGCCTTGTCGGCGACCGTGGAATCCGGGTTGAGCGTGTAGACGATGGGAACGCCGGTCGCGAGGTTGAGCTTCAGGATTTCCTCCTTGCTCATCCTGTCGAGGATCATGATCAGCGCGCGCAGCGAATTCCCGTGGGCTGCGACCAGCACCTTTTCGCCCCTGAGCACGCGCGGCAGGATGTCGGTCAGGTAATAGGGCCAGACCCGCGCGCCAGTGTCCTTCAGGCTCTCGCCGCCGGGCGGCGGCACGTCATAGGACCGGCGCCAGATATGGACCTGTTCCTCGCCCCATTTCTTGCGGGCGTCGTCCTTGTTGAGGCCGGCGAGATCGCCATAGTCGCGCTCGTTGATCGCCTCGTCCTTGACGGTCTCGAGGTCGGATTGTCCGATCTCGTCAAGAATGATCTGGCAGGTGTTTTGGGCGCGGATGAGGTTCGAGGTGAAGGCGATGTCGAACTTGATTCCGGTTTCGGCCAGCGCCTTGGCGCCGGCAAGGGCCTCGGCCCTTCCCTGATCGGTGAGATCAGGATCCTTCCAGCCGGTGAAAAGGTTCTTCAGGTTCCATTCGCTTTGGCCGTGACGGACCAGAACCAGCGTTCCGCTCATAAGATCAAATCCTTCGTTGCTATTTGGAAAGCCCGAGCACGTCGAGCATGGAATAAAGTCCGGGTTTCTGGTCGCGCGCCCATAGCGCCGCCGCGACCGCGCCGCGGGCGAAGATGCTGCGGTCGGTGGCCTTGTGCGTCAGGCTCACGGTCTCGCCCTCGCCGGCCAGCAGCACGGAATGCTCGCCGACCACCGAGCCGCCGCGCAGCGTGGCAAAGCCGATCGTGCCTTCTTCGCGCGCGCCGGTATGGCCGTCGCGCACCTTCACGGCCTTGTCCTTCAGCGAGACGCCGCGCCCTTCGGCGGCGGCCTCGCCCAGAAGCAGCGCGGTGCCGGAGGGGGCATCGACCTTGTGGCGGTGGTGCATTTCCAGCACCTCGATATCCCAGCCCCTGGCCGACAAGGCTGCTGCAGCCTCTTTCACCAGAACACCGAGAAGATTGACGCCGAGGCTCATATTGCCGGATTTGACGATCCGGGCGTGGCGGCTTGCCGCCTTCACTTTGGCCTCGTCCTCCTCCGACATGCCGGTGGTGCCGATGACATGGACGATGCGCGCCTGGGCGGCCAGCTCTGCATATTCGACGGAGGCGGCAGGCACGGTAAAGTCGAGCACGCCATCGGCATCGACAAAGGCCTTCAGCGGATCGTCGGTGATCGCGACGCCAAGCTCGCCGACGCCGGCAAGAACGCCGGCATCCTTGCCAAGCGCCGGACTGTCGGGCCGGTCGATCGCGGCGTGCAGCACGGCGCCTTCGGTCTCGCAGATGACGCGGATGAGGGTCTGGCCCATCCGTCCGCTGGCGCCCACGACGACGAGCTTCATTGCCGGAGAATTCATACGTCTTCCTGGTATTTTCGATTTACGGCGACCCCGCCGCAGGTGAATGCTGCGGGGCAGGCAGACCTTATTGCAAGCTTCCCGTGAAGGAAAGATCGGCAGAGGGGAAATCGCTCTGATTGCTTTGCTTGCGCCTCAAACCCGCCAGCGGCGGCCGTCGAGGGCGAGGCCGAAGCGGGTGGGGGTGCGGGCGAAGCTGGAAAGGCCAGCAAGGGCTGCCAGCGGATGGGTCACGACATAGGTCGGAATCGCTTCCAGAAGCTTGGTGTGCGGGGCCTTGTCCTCGAAGGCGGCGCGGAATTCCGGCTTTTTCAGCGCCGGCAGGATTTTCTGCGAGATGCCGCCGGCGAGATAGACGCCGCCGCGCGCCATGAACACCATGGCCATGTCGCCGGCGAGGCGGCCGAGATAGGTGGCAAACAGCGTGAGGGTTTCGACCGCTTGGCGGTCGGTGCCGTCAAGCCCGTGCTGGCTGACATCCTTTGGCTCATACGGTTTCGGCGCGATGCCGTCGGCGGCGCAGATGGCGTTATAGAGGTTCACCATGCCGCGGCCGCACAGGATCTGCTCGGCCGCCACCCGGCCCTCGATCGTCTTGATATGGGGGAAAACCTCGTAGTCGCGCGCGGTGCGCGGGCCGACATCGATATGTCCGCCCTCGCCGGGAACCGGTATCCAGCGCTCCTCGGCATGAACGAGGCCGGCGACCCCGAGACCGGTGCCGGGGCCGAGCACGACCCGCGAGGCGAGCATCTTGTCCGGCCGGTCGCCGATCGGCTCGCGAAACTCGTCCGGCATGTTGGCGATCGCCAGCGCCTGGGCCTCGAAATCATTGATGACGATGACGTCGACAAGGCCAAGATGGGCGATCATGTCGCGCGGCTTCACCACCCAGTCGCAATTGGTCAGCGGAATCTCATCGCCCCGGATCGGGCCGGCGACCGCGAGGATCGCGCTTCGCGGCTGCAGCGAGGACTTGTCCATCACCGCCGCCTGGATCGCGTCGCCGATCGTGGCGAAATCGGCGGTGTGGACGATAGGGAAGTCGCGCGGCTCGGCATAGGGATCGACCACCAACGAAAACCGGGCGTTGGTGCCGCCGATATCGCCGATCAGGATGGGGAAGGCTAGCGGTTGGTCGAGCGGAATTCTGGCCATGGTGTTTCCCGTTATGTGAGGCGTTGCGCCTGTGCTTCCGTGCAATCCCGGACGGCGAGCCGTTATCCACCTCGACTGAGAGGCCCGGCTTTTCGGATTTCCTACATCAGTTCAAATCGGTTTGGAAGGGTCGGTTCACCCTCTTGGTCTCTGTGTCGGCACGGGGCCGATCTCGGGCCATGGCGCGAGCGGCGGCAGCGGGATTGCCGGCGTCAGCGCGGCCTGCGGCAGTTCGGCTGGTGCCGGCGCATCGAGCACGGCCGTGCAGGCCGCCGGTAGGTCGGACATGATGGTGTAGCTCGGCCGGGTCGGTTTCGGCGGCGGCTTTGCGGGTTCTTCGGGCGGTTTTTCAGGCTTTGCGGGCGCCCAGGGTTCGTCGGAAAGCCACCAGGCGAGGTTCGCGCCGCAGCCGTCATCCGCCATGTCCACCCGGTTCTGCGGGTCGCAGTCGGGTGAGCCGGGGCGGCAGAACAGGCGGATGTGGAAATGGTAGTGATGGCCGTAATAGGGCCGCACCTTGGCAAGGTTTGCGCGTTCCCCCTTCCAGTCGTCGCAGAGCGCCTTCTTGATGCCGGGATGGACGAAGATGCGCTGCACCTCCGGATAGCTCGCCGCCCGCATGATCAGGCGCTCGTGGGCCGGGGTGAATTTCTCCGGATCGACGAACAGCGTGCCGTCGTTCTTCAGCACGGATTGAGCGGAGATGTCTTCCCGTTCGCGTAGCGTCAGTCGCCGGTCGGGCATCGGGTTCAGCCAGATATCGGCGTCGAGCCCCACCTGATGCGAGGCGTGGCCGGAGAGCATCGGTCCGCCGCGCGGCTGGGAGATATCGCCGACCAGCAGCCCCGGCCAGCCATCATATTGCGCGGCCTCGCGCGACAGTTTCTTGATCAGCGCGATGGTATCGGGGTGGCCGAAGCGGCGGTTGCGCGAAAGCCGCATCGCCTGCCATGTCGGCCCGTCGATCGGCAGCGCCTCGGCGCCGGCGAGGCAGCCCTTGGAATAAAAGCCGATCGATTGCGGCTCACCGGCGGTCGGCGCGGCTTCCGACGCGAACAGCACCTTGGCGGGCGGCGGGAAATCCTCGGCAATAGCGGAAGATGCCGCCATCGCAAGGGCGAGGACCGCGGACAGGGCTTTGATCCACCGCATGCTGTTGCTCCCTCCATGCCGCGCGTTCCGGCCGAAACGACAGGCGCAAAACCCGCTGCCACCATGTTTTCACGAAATGGCCACTTGTGCACCCATGCCGATATTTGCTTATTCTTGTTGCTGAAACGAGAAAAGCAAGCACGCAGAAGGCAAAAACCATGTGGATAAAGGCTGCTCGGGCGATCGTGATCGCAGTCGCGGGGCTTTCGGCCCCCGCTGTTCTGGCTGAGGACAATGGCGGCGGCGACTGGCATTATGCCACGGCGCTGACCGGGAGCCCGCAATACGCGCAGGATTTCGCGCATTTCGACTACGCCAATCCGGATGCGCCGAAGGGCGGCGAGCTGAAGCTTTCGGCGACCGGCACCTTCGATTCGCTCAATCCCGTGCCCTATGGCGGCAACAAGGCGATCGGTCTCGGACTGGTGTTCGAAACGCTGATGACGTCTTCGGAAGACGAGATCAACGCGATGTACGGCCTTCTGGCCGAAGGTTTCCGCTACCCCGAGGACCTGTCCTCGGTCACCTACAGGCTGAATCCGGAAGCGAAATTTTCCGACGGCGAGCCGGTGACGCCGGAAGACGTCGTGTTCTCCTTCGACAGCTTCAAGGCGCTGAACGCCCAATATGCGAATTACTACCGCCATGTGACCAGCGCCGAGGCGACCGGCGAGCGCGAGGTAACGTTCCATTTCGACGAAACCGGAAACCGCGAACTGCCGCAGATCGTCGGCCAGCTTCTCGTCCTGCCCAAACACTGGTTCGAGGATGAGGATGGCACTGTCGTCCACGATATCTCGGCAAGCACGCTGGAAAAGATTGTGGGCTCGGGCCCCTATGTGGTCGACACCGTCAATCCGGGCTCGTCGATCACCTATCGCCTGAACGACGATTATTGGGGCAGGGACCTCAACGTCAACGTCGGGCGCAACAATTTCGGCACGGTGAAATATCTCTACTTCGCCGATCTCGACGTCGCCTTCGAGGCCTTCCGCGCCGGCACCTTCGATTTCTGGGTCGAGACCCGGGCCAAGCGCTGGGCGACCGGCTATAATTTCCCGGCGGTGAAGGACGGTGACGTCACCCGCGAGGCGGTGCCCAATCCGCTGCGCACCGCCGGCATCATGCAGGCTCTGGTGCCCAACAACCGCCGCGCGCCGTTCGATGACAAGCGGGTGCGCGAGGCGCTGATCTACGCCTTCGATTTCGAGACGATCAACAAGAACCAGTTGAGCGACGCCTATGCGCGCGACAATTCCTTCTGGTTCGGAACCGATCTGGCCTCATCCGGCCTGCCCAAGGGCGAGGAATTGCAGATCCTCGATTCCGTGCGCGATCTCGTGCCGCCGGACGTGTTCAACAAGGCCAACAAGCTGCCGGTGGGCGGCACGCAGGAGGAGGCGCGCGCCAACTTGCAAAAGGCTTTCGAGCTTCTGAGAGAGGCCGGATTTGAAAGACAGGGCGGCAAGCTGGTCAACAGCGAGACCGGCGAACCCTTCGCCTTCGAAATCCTGCTTGATAATCCCACCCTTCAGGTCGTCGTGTTGCCCTATGTCGAAAACCTGCGCAAGCTCGGCATCGACGCGACGGTCCGCGTTGTCGACACCTCGCAATACCAGAACCGGGTGAATGACTTCGACTATGACATGATCTGGGAACTCTGGGCGCAGTCGCTGAGCCCGGGCAACGAGCAGTTCAATTACTGGGGTTCGCAATCGGCCGACCAGCCGGGCTCGGAAAACTATGCCGGCATTTCCGACCCCGGCGTCGACGCGCTGATCCAGAAAATCGTGTTCGCCGATGACCGCGACACGCTGGTCGCCGCCACCAAGGCGCTCGACCGGGTGCTGCTCGCCAATGACTATATCATCCCGCTCTACTATTCGCGCGACTACCGCATCGCCTACTGGAACAGGATCACCCACGGCGAATTCCCCGAATACGGCCTCGACTTCCCCGCCGGCTGGTGGTCGACGGAGGCGGAATGAGGGTGCGGTTTGGCGGCGGCGTAGTGGATTTTTTGCGCAAGAACATCCAAGACCTCCAAACAATCTCCCCCCTTGAGGGGGAGATGTCGCGAACGCGACAGAGAGGGGTAATGGGCATAAGCCGCTCGCTCCGAATTTGCCGAAACGGTTCACCCCTCTCTGCCCCTGTCGGGGCATCTCCCCCTCAAGGGGGGAGATTGAGGGGGGCTATGCGGTCAGGCTCTGTCAGAGGACACGCCTGATGGGCTCCTATATCCTTCGCCGCATCCTCCTGATGATCCCGACGCTGATCGGGATCATGACGATTTCCTTCGTCATCGTGCAGTTCGCGCCGGGTGGGCCGGTGGAGCAGGTGATTGCCGAGATCAACGGCCAGGGCGGCGGCGCGGAAAGCCGGATTTCCGGCGGCTCGGATGCCGGCATGTCGATGGACAGTTTCGACAGCGCGTCCTCCTCCAGCTATCGCGGCGCACAAGGGCTCGATCCGCAACTGATCGCCGATCTCGAGCGCCAGTTCGGCTTCGACAAGCCGCCGCTGACCCGCTATCTGCTGATGATGCGGGATTTCGCGACCTTCAATTTCGGCGACAGTTTCTTCCGCAATTCCTCGGTGATCGACCTCATCATCGACAAGCTGCCGGTGTCGATCTCGCTCGGCGTGTGGGTGCTGATCCTGTCCTACGGCATCTCGATCCCGCTCGGCATCCGAAAGGCGGTGAAGGACGGCTCGCGCTTCGATGTCTGGACCTCTGGCGTGATCGTGATCGGCTACGCCATTCCGGGCTTCCTGCTCGGCATCCTGCTGATCATCCTGTTCGCCGGCGGCTCTTTCTTCGACTGGTTTCCGCTGCGCGGCCTTGTCTCGGACAATTTTTCGCAACTGCCCTTGTGGCAGAAGCCCCTCGACTATTTCTGGCACCTGGCCCTGCCGCTGATCGCGCTGTCGGTGTCGTCCTTCGCGACGACCACGCTTTTGACCAAGAACTCGTTCATCGACGAGATCGGCAAGCAATATGTCGTCACCGCGCGCGCCAAGGGGCTGACCGAGAACAAGGTGCTCTACGGCCACGTGTTCCGCAACGCGATGCTGATCGTGATTGCCGGCTTCCCGGGCTCGTTCATCCTGGCTTTCTTCACCGGCTCGCTTCTGATCGAGAACGTGTTCTCGCTCGATGGTCTCGGCCGGCTCGGCTATCTCTCGCTGGTCAATCGCGATTATCCGGTGGTGTTTGCCACGCTCTACATCTTCTCGCTTCTCGGCCTCGTGATCGGGCTCGTCTCCGACCTGATCTACACCTGGATCGATCCGCGCATCGATTTCGAAAAGAGGGATGTGTGAGATGAGCGAACTCGCATCCCCCGATGTGGCGGCGAACGTGCCGAAATCCGGCATCCTGTCGCCGATGAATGCAAGACGCTGGCAGAACTTCAAGGCGAACCGGCGCGGCTTCTGGTCGCTGTGGATTTTCCTGTTCCTGTTCATCATCAGTCTCGGCGCGGAATTCGTCGCCAACGACAAGCCGCTGATCGCCTCCTACCGCGGCGAGATCCTGTTTCCGGTGCTGGTCGATTATCCTGAGGAGAAGTTCGGCGGCTTTCTCGCCGTCACCGATTACCGCTCCGGTTTTATTCAGGATGAGATCGAGTCCAATGGCTGGATGATCTGGCCGCCAGTGCGATATTCCTACCGCACCATCAACGCCAATGTACCCTATTCCGCGCCGACGCCGCCCTTCTGGCTGATGAGCAAGGAGGAGCGCTGCGCCGGCTATCCGCAGGGCGTGGACGATCCGGGCTGCGTGCTCGGCAACATGAACTGGCTCGGTACCGACGACCTAGCGCGTGACGTGCTGGCCCGGGTGATCTACGGTTTCCGGATCTCGGTGCTGTTCGGCCTGCTGCTCACCGGCTTTTCCGCCGTCATCGGCGTCAGCGCGGGCGCAGTTCAGGGCTATTTCGGCGGCTGGGTCGATCTTTTGATGCAGCGCTTCATCGAAATCTGGTCGTCGCTGCCGACGCTCTACATTCTGCTGATCATCGCCGCGATCCTGCCGCCCGGATTCTGGGTGCTGCTCGGCGTGATGCTGGTGTTCTCCTGGGTCAGTTTCGTGGCGGTGGTGCGCGCGGAATTTCTCAGGGCGCGCAATTTCGAATATGTCCGCGCCGCCCGCGCGCTCGGCGTCGGCAATGGCACGATCATGTTCCGCCATCTGCTGCCGAACGCCATGGTGGCGACGCTGACCTTCGTGCCGTTCATCCTGTCGGGCGCGATCGTGACGCTGACCTCGCTCGATTTCCTGGGCTTCGGCATGCCGCCGGGCTCGCCCTCGCTCGGCGAACTGGTCAACCAGGGCAAGAGCAATCTGCAGGCCCCCTGGCTCGGCATCACCGCATTCATGACGCTGTCCATCATGCTGTCGCTGCTGGTGTTCGTCGGCGAGGCGGTGCGCGATGCCTTTGATCCGAGGAAGACGTTCCAATGACAAAGACGCCTCTCCTTTCCGTCAAGGACCTTTCCGTCGCCTTCCGCCAGGGCGGGGCAGACAACCTTGCCGTCGACCGGGTGTCCTTCGATATCATGCCGGGCGAGGTGGTGGCGCTGGTGGGCGAATCGGGCTCCGGCAAGTCCGTGACCGCCGCCTCCGTGCTGCGATTGCTGCCCTATCCGGCGGCAAGCCACCCGAACGGAGAAATCCTGTTCGAGGGTCGTGACCTCCTGAAGGCCGATGACCGAACGCTGCGCGAAGTGCGCGGCGGCGATATAACACAGATCTTCCAGGAGCCGATGACCTCGCTCAACCCGCTCCACACGGTCGAGCGGCAGGTTGGCGAAACGCTGGCGCTGCATGCCGGGCTGACCGGGGCCGCCGCGCGCAAGCGGATATTGGAGCTGTTGAACGAAGTCGGCATTCGCGAGGCGGAAAAACGTCTCGGGGCCTTCCCGCACGAGCTATCCGGGGGCCAACGTCAGCGCGTGATGATCGCGATGGCGCTCGCCAACCGTCCGAAACTCCTGATCGCCGACGAGCCTACGACCGCGCTCGATGTCACCGTGCAGGCGCAGATATTGAAACTGCTGAAATCGCTGCAGCGCGACCACGGCATGTCGATGCTGTTCATCACCCATGATCTCGGCATCGTCCGCAAATTCGCCGACCGGGTCTGCGTCATGACCAAGGGCAAGATCGTCGAGCATGGCCCCGTCGCCGAGATATTTGACGATCCGCAGCATGATTACACCAAGCACCTGCTGGCCGCCGAGCCGAAGGGCA
The DNA here is from genome assembly GCF_002043005.1 of Martelella mediterranea DSM 17316. Lineage (NCBI taxonomy): Bacteria > Pseudomonadati > Pseudomonadota > Alphaproteobacteria > Hyphomicrobiales > Aurantimonadaceae > Martelella > Martelella mediterranea. The sequence continues at coordinate 1,381,721 of NZ_CP020330.1, forward strand.
CGCCGCCGGCGCATGATCCCGCGCGCGAGGTGGTGATGGAGGCGGACAATCTGAAGGTCTGGTTTCCGGTCAAGGTCGGCCTGCTGCGCAAGACCGTCGATCACGTCAAGGCCGTCAACGGCATCTCGCTGAAGCTGAGGGCCGGCGAGACGCTTGGCGTCGTCGGCGAGAGCGGGTCGGGCAAGACCACGCTTGGACTGGCGCTGACGCGGATGATTTCGTCGGAAGGCCGCATCGCCTTTATCGGCAAGGACATCGATGCCTACAGTTTCAAGGCGATGAAGCCGCTGCGCGAGCAGATGCAGATCGTATTTCAGGACCCCTACGGCTCGCTCTCCCCGCGCATGTCGATCGGCGAGATCATCGCCGAGGGGCTGAAGATCCACGAGCGCGGCCTTTCCGCCGCCGAACGGGAGGCCCGCGTCGGCGCGGCGCTGGAGGAGGTCGGCCTCGATGCCGCCACCCGCTGGCGCTACCCGCATGAGTTTTCCGGCGGCCAGCGCCAGCGCGTGGCGATCGCCCGCGCCATGGTGCTGAAACCCCGCTTCGTGATGCTGGACGAACCGACCTCGGCGCTCGACATGAGCGTGCAGGCGCAGGTGGTCGACCTGCTTTCCGCGCTGCAGAAGAAGCATAATCTCGCCTATCTGTTCATCAGCCACGACCTGAAGGTGGTGCGGGCGCTGGCGAACGAGATCATCGTCATGCGGCTTGGCGAGGTGGTGGAGCGTGGCCCCGCCAAGGACGTGTTCGAGAACCCGCAGGCAGACTACACCAGGGCGCTGCTCGCCGCCGCCTTCGATATCGAGCCGGTCGAGGCGGATTGACAGTTTCTGCCCACCGTCGCCTTTCCCCCTGGACTACGTCAAATGACGTATGTGGGGTTTTCCCGCCCTCAACGATAGTTGGTCGAGGCGCCGTTCTCGCGGCGTCGCGAAATCCAAAGCCATTCAGGCGATAGTCGTTGAGGGGAACTACGAACGATGAATTTCACAAAGGGATTGACCAGCGCCGCCCTTCTGGCCGCGCTCACCACCGCCGGCATTGGCGGCATGGCTTATGCCCAGGAAGACACGATCAAGGTCGGCATTCTGCATTCGCTGTCCGGCACGATGGCGATTTCGGAAACCACGCTGAAAGACGCCATGCTGATGCTGATCGAACAGCAGAACGAGAAGGGCGGTCTTCTCGGCAAGCAGCTCGAGGCGGTTGTCGTCGACCCGGCCTCGGACTGGCCGCTCTTCGCCGAAAAGGCGCGCGAGCTGATCGAGGGCGACAATGTCGCCGCCGTGTTCGGCTGCTGGACCTCGGTGTCGCGCAAATCCGTTCTGCCGGTGTTCGAGGAACTCGACAACATCCTGTTCTACCCCGTCCAGTATGAGGGCGAGGAAAGCCAGCGTAACGTGTTCTACACGGGTGCGGCGCCCAACCAGCAGGCGATCCCCGCCGTCGATTATCTGATGGAGAATGACGGCGTCGAGCGCTGGGTTCTGGCTGGCACCGACTATGTCTATCCGCGCACCACCAACAAGATCCTCGAAGCCTATCTCAAGGATCACGGCGTTGCCGAAGAAGACATCATGATCAACTACACGCCGTTCGGCTTCTCCGACTGGCAGACGATCGTGTCCGACATCAAGAATTTCGGTTCCGAAGGCAAGAAGACCGCCGTCGTCTCCACCATCAATGGTGACGCCAACGTGCCGTTCTACAAGGAACTCGCCAATCAGGGCATTTCGGCTTCCGATATTCCGGTTGTCGCCTTTTCGGTCGGCGAGGAAGAGCTTGCCGGTCTCGACACCGCGCCGCTGGTCGGTCATCTCGCCGCCTGGAACTACTTCCAGTCCGTCGACACCGATGCGAATTACGACTTCATCGACGCCTGGCACGCCTTCACCGGCGATGACGCCCGCGTGACCAACGACCCGATGGAAGCCCATTACATCGGCTTCAACATGTGGGTGAAGGCGGTCGAAAAGGCCGGCACCACCGATCCGGATGCCGTGATCGACGCGCTGATCGGCGTTTCGGTTCCGAACCTTTCAGGCGGCTATTCCGCGATGATGCCGAACCACCACATCACCAAGCCGGTTCTGATCGGCGAAATCCAGGACGATGGCCAGTTCGACATCGTCTACGAAACGCCCGGCCTCGTCGCCGGCGATGCATGGTCCGACTTCCTGCCGGACTCGAAGAACCTGATTGCCGACTGGCGCGCTCCGATGTCGTGCGGCAACTTCAATGTCGAGACCGGCAAATGCGGCGGTATGGCTGAATAATCCAGGCTCGACGCCGGGCGCGGTCAACGCGATCGCGCCCGGTTAACAGGGGGGCGGCCGGATATTTCGAGGGCCGTCAATTGGGGGCGCATATGTCCAAAATATTCCAGATGCACTGTTTCAGAGCATTCGTTTTAGTAGCCATTTTGTTTCTGACATATGCGCCCTCGTCTTCTTTTGCCCAGACCGACCTTGCCAGCACGATCGACCGGTTCGGTTCCTCCCGCGGCTTCGGCCAGACCGAAACCCTGGTCAACGAACTGGCCGCCACCGGCGATGATGCCGCCGTGCCCGCCCTGAAGGCGCTTGCCGCCGGCGATCTCTACACCCGCAAGAGCGATGGCAAGGTGTTCATCACCCGCAAGGGCTCTTCCAGCCGCGACCTTCTGTTGATCGATCCGGTGACCGGCGAGGAGGCTGGCGAACTTTCCAAACGCGACCTCGACAAGGTCAAGGTCAACAATAATCTGCGCTCCACAATCGACGCGGCGCTGGCCGGCATGACGCTGATGAGCCCCAATCGCGGCACAAGGCTTTCCGCCGCGCAGTCGCTGCTGAAGGCGCCGAGCGAGGACAATCTGATCCTGATCGAGCAGGCGCTCGAAAAGGAAGAGGATGGCGAGATCGCCGCGGTTCTGGCGCAGGCGCGCGCCGTCTCGGTGCTGAATTCCGACCGTAGCCCGGATGAGAAAGCAGAAGCCATTTCCGACATCGCCGATATCGGCGGACGCGAAGCAATCTCGATCCTGCTCTCGGCCCGTTCCAGCGTCGGCCCTGACCTCCAGGACGAGATCGACGCGGCGCAGGCGAAGATCGAAAAACGGCTCGCCTTCTGGGATCTCGGCCAGAATGTCTGGTACGGGCTGTCGCTCGGTTCCGTGCTGCTTCTGGCGGCGATCGGGCTTGCGATCACCTTCGGCGTCATGGGCGTCATCAACATGGCCCATGGGGAGATGGTGATGATCGGGGCTTATTGCACCTTCATGGTGCAGCAGATTATCCGCACCGCCTATCCGCATCTGTTCGACTGGTCGCTGGCGATCGCGCTGCCGGTCGCCTTCATCGTCACCGCCGCCGTCGGCCTTGTGATCGAGCGTGGCGTGATCCGCTTTCTCTATGGCCGGCCGCTGGAAACGCTGCTGGCCACCTGGGGCGTGTCGCTGATCCTGCAGCAGGCGGTGCGCACCATTTTCGGCCCCACCAATCGCGAGGTCGGCAATCCGTCCTGGATGTCCGGTTCCTTCGATCTCGGCGGGCTTATGATCACCTGGTCGAGGCTTTGGATCGTGCTGTTCTCGCTCGCGGTGTTCGCCGCCCTTCTGCTGCTGATGAAGCGCTCGGCCTTCGGCCTGCAGATGCGCGCCGTCACCCAGAATCGCCGCATGGCGGCTTCCATGGGCATCCGCACGCCCTGGGTCGATGCCTTCACATTTGCGCTTGGTTCGGGCGTTGCCGGCCTTGCCGGCGTGGCGCTGTCGCAGATCGACAATGTCTCGCCCAATCTCGGCCAGTCCTACATCATCGACAGTTTCATGGTCGTGGTGTTCGGGGGCGTCGGCAATCTCTGGGGCACGTTTGTCGGCGCGTTCTCGCTCGGCATTCTCAACAAGTTCCTGGAGCCCTATGCCGGCGCGGTGCTCGGCAAGATCCTGGTGCTGGTCTTCATCATCCTGTTCATCCAGAAACGGCCGCGCGGGCTGTTCGCACTCAAGGGAAGGGCGGTGGAAGCATGATCACGGCCTATCTTTTCCGCTCGCTCGACCGCAAGGTCTCGATCGCGATCATCGTCCTCTTCGCCATCGCGTTGCTGGTGCCGTTCGCGAACCTCATCATCCCGGCCGACAGCGCCTTTCACCTGCCGACCTATCTGGTCTCACTGTTCGGCAAATATCTCTGCTATGCGCTGCTCGCGCTGTCGCTCGATCTGGTCTGGGGGTTCTGCGGCATTCTCTCGCTTGGCCATGGCGCCTTCTTCGCGCTCGGCGGTTATGCCATGGGTATGTATCTGATGCGCCAGATCGGACCGCGCGGGGTCTATGGCGATCCGATCCTGCCGGATTTCATGGTGTTTTTGAACTACAAGGCTCTGCCCTGGTTCTGGCATGGCTTCGACATGTTCTGGTTCGCCATGGCGATGGTGCTGCTGGTTCCCGGCGCGCTCGCCTTCGTGTTCGGCTGGTTCGCCTTTCGCTCGCGCGTTAACGGCGTCTATCTCTCGATCATCACCCAGGCGATGACCTATGCGCTGCTGCTCGCCTTCTTCCGCAACGATATGGGCTTTGGCGGCAATAACGGGCTGACGGATTTCAAGGACATTCTCGGCTTCTCCGTGCAGGCCGACGGCACCCGCGCCGCGCTGTTTGCCGCCTCCGCGCTGTTTCTGGCGCTCGGCCTGTTCCTCGCCTCGGCGATCGTGCGCTCCAAGGCCGGCAAGGTGCTGGTGGGCGTCCGCGATGCCGAAAGCCGGGTGCGCTTCCTCGGCTACCGGGTGGAAAACTACAAGTTGTTCACCTTTGTCGCCTCCGCCATGATGGCGGGCGTTGCCGGCGCGCTCTACGTGCCGCAGGTCGGCATCATCAATCCGGGTGAATTCGCACCCGCGAACTCCATCGAAGTGGTGATCTGGACGGCGGTCGGCGGCCGGGCGACGCTGATCGGGCCGATCATCGGCGCGATCCTCGTCAATGGCGGCAAGACCATCTTCACCGGCCTGTTCCCCGCCTTCTGGCTGTTCGCGCTCGGCGGCCTGTTCGTCGCCGTGACCCTGTTCCTGCCCAAGGGCATCGTCGGAACGCTTGCGCCGCGGTTTTCGAAAAAGCCAGGCCCTGACGCCAGGGAGCGGATCGAGCACGCGGAAGAGGCCGAAGCCGGGATCGACGGCATTGCAGAGGAGCCTGCCCGATGAGCTCCCATGAAAAGCGCGCCAAGAGCCTGCTCTACCTCGACAATGTCTCGGTTTCGTTCGACGGCTTCAAGGCGCTGAACAGCCTGTCCTTCGTCATCGATCCCGGTGAGTTGCGCGCGGTGATCGGTCCGAACGGCGCGGGCAAGACCACGATGATGGACATCATCACCGGCAAGACGCGGCCGGACGAGGGCGAGGTGTTCTTCTCCGACACGATCGATCTGACGCGCCGCGACGAGGCCGATATCGCCCAGCTCGGCATCGGCCGCAAGTTCCAGAAGCCGACCGTGTTCGAAAGCCATACCGTTTGGGACAATCTGGAGCTGGCGCTGAACCGCAAGCGCGGCGTGTTCTCGACCCTGTTCTACAGCCTGACCGGCGAAGACCGCGACCGCATCGAGGAAATCCTCGAGACGATCCGCATGACGGCGCGTCGCGACGAGCTTGCCGCAAACCTCTCCCACGGCCAGAAGCAATGGCTGGAGATCGGCATGCTTCTGGCGCAGGAGCCGAAACTTCTGCTTGTCGATGAACCCGTCGCCGGCATGACCGATGCCGAAACCGTGGAAACCGCCCGCCTGTTGCGCGAGATCGCAAAGACCCGCGCCGTCGTCGTCGTCGAACACGACATGGGCTTCGTCCGCGACCTCGGCGTCAAGGTCACCTGCCTCGCCGAAGGCTCCGTCCTCGCCGAAGGCTCGATCGACTTCGTGTCGAACGACCCGAAGGTGATCGAGAATTATCTGGGGAGGTGAGGGGATGGTTGTAGCACTGACGCAGCGTCGACCCCCAAAAATCTCCCCCCTTGAGGGGGAGATGCCCCGACAGGGGCGGAGAGGGGTGAACCCTCTCGACAGTTTCGGAGCTCGCGGCGTCTGCCCGATACCCCTCTCTGTCGCTTTCGCGACATCTCCCCCTCAAGGGGGGAGATTGAGGCTGGCAGGCCTCGCCTCTCCACGCGCTCAGGCAAGGGCGGCTGGCCCTGACCTCCGTCGAAAGGGCACCCCACCATGCTGACCATTGAAAACGTCAACCTCCACTATGGCGCCGCGCAGGCGCTCAGGAATGTCTCGCTGACGGCCGAGATGGGCAGGATCACCTGCGTCTTGGGGCGTAATGGCGTTGGCAAGTCGTCATTGCTCAGGGCCGTCACCGGGCAGCATCCGATTTCGGGCGGTACGATCAGTTTCGGCGGTGACAAGCTTGACGGGCTTGCGCCCTATGGCCGGGCCAAGCGCGGCGTCGGCTATGTGCCGCAGGGTCGGGAAATTTTTCCGTTGCTGACCGTGCGGGAAAATCTCGAGACCGGATTTGCGCCGCTGCCACGCAACGACCGCAACATTCCCGACGAGATCTTCTCGCTGTTTCCGGTGCTGCAGACCATGCTTTCGCGGCGCGGCGGCGATTTGTCCGGCGGCCAGCAGCAGCAACTCGCCATCGGCCGCGCCATGGTCACCCGGCCGAAAATCCTGGTGCTGGACGAGCCGACCGAGGGCATCCAGCCCTCGATCATCAAGGATATCGGCCGCGCCATCCGCTATCTGCGTGACAGCACCGGCATGGCGATCCTGCTGGTGGAACAATATCTCGATTTCTGCCGGGAACTCGCCGACAAGGTCTATATCATGGATCGCGGCGTGATCGTGCATGAGGGTGAAGCCGAAACGCTCGACACGCCCGAAGCGCGCCGTCATCTGACGGTGTGATGCTTCGACGCGCATAATGAGGAGAATTTGTGCGCTTTTGAGGGAGCGACAGACGAGGTTCTTGCGTTTAACTTTTTATCGGGGCGCGGCGAGACGGAGTGAATTCTGAAATCTCTCGCCCGGCCCGTCGATGCGGCATGAAACTTGCGTTTAGCCGTTCGACAGCATCACGATAAAAAGGAAAAGCGATGGGCTGGAAGCATCAATTGCGCGGGCGGGCCGCAGGATCGGCGAGTGCGCGCGCCGGTCAGGTCGCAGTCGGGTCAGCGTGTCCCTGGGAGGGGCCATGGGCGGCGGGATGGAACTGTTGACGCCGGGCCTCACCGTGGGGCCGCAGCGGACATCCGGCACGGGCCGGGTGAGCGCCAAATCGGCCGGTGGCAAGACGCGTCTTGATGTCTTCTATCAGGAGGGTGCGGCCAAGATCCGCATTCCCGAAAGCTTCGACGGCGCGATGGAGGCGGTGCTGATCAACACCTCCGGCGGGTTGACCGGCGGCGACCGGCTGCAATGGGAACTGGAGGCCGGTGATGGCACGGCGCTGACGGCGACCACCCAGGCCTGCGAGAAAATCTACCGCTCCGACAGCGGACCGGCGGCGATCGATACCGAGATCAGGGTCGGCGACAATGCCCGGTTCGACTGGCTGCCGCAGGAAACGATCCTGTTCGACGACGCCTCGCTCAACCGCAGGCTCGACGTCGATCTGGCCGAGACCGCCGAGTTCCTGGCGATCGAGGCCGTGCTGCTCGGCCGCAAGGCCATGGGCGAGGCGGTGCGCTGCGGCAATTTCCGCGATCGCTGGCGGGTGCGCCGTTCGGGCACGCTGATCCATGCCGAGGATGTGCGCATGACCGGCGATATCGAGAACCTGGTGGCGCAGACGGCGGTGCTCGGCGGCGATGTCGCCTTCGCCACGCTGCTCTATTGCGGCCCCCGCGCGGAGGCGCTGATGCCGAAAGTGCGCGAGGCACTGGGCGAGGCTTCCGCCGGCGCCAGCGAGTGGAACGGCAAGCTCGTCGCCCGCATTGTCGCTGCTGATGGCTATAGTTTGCGAAAAAGCCTGATTCCCGCACTCAAGGTCTTGCGGGACGGGCAGAATCTGCCGAAAGTCTGGCATCTGTAAGTTGTGAAAGGGTGAGAAAACCGCATGAACCTGACGCCGCGTGAAAAGGACAAATTGCTGGTTTCCATGGCCGCCATGGTCGCGCGCCGACGGCTGGAACGGGGCGTCAAGCTCAACCACCCGGAGGCGATCGCGCTGATCACCGATTTCGTGGTCGAGGGCGCCCGCGACGGCCGACCTGTCGCCGAACTGATGGAGGCCGGCGCCCATGTGATCACCCGCGACCAGGTGATGGAGGGCATCCCCGAAATGATCCACGATATCCAGGTGGAAGCCACCTTCCCCGACGGCACCAAGCTGGTGACCGTGCATGAGCCGATCAGGTGAGGAGAACAAGATGATCCCGGGTGAACTGATCGCCGCAGAAGGCGAGATTGAAATCAATGCCGGCCTGCCGACCGTGACGCTGACTGTCGCCAATACCGGCGACCGGCCGGTGCAGGTCGGCAGCCATTATCATTTCTTCGAGGCCAATCCAGCCCTTGCCTTCGAGCGGGAGAAGGCGCGCGGCATGCGGCTTGATATCGCGGCCGGCACGGCGGTGCGTTTCGAGCCCGGCCAGACCCGCGACGTGACGCTGGTGCCTTATGGCGGCGAGCGCACGGTTTACGGATTCCGGCAGGAAATCATGGGGAAGCTCTGACAATGGCCGTTCAACATTATCACGGAAGCTGCCAGTGCGGCGCGGTGGACTTCGATGTTGATATCGAACTCGGCCACACCGTCACCTGCAATTGCTCGCGCTGCAAGCGTCTCGGTTCGGTACTGGCGTTTGCGCCGCGTGAAAACTTCACTCTGAACAGCGGCGAGGACAGCCTCACCGAATACCTGTTCAACAAGCACCAGATCCATCATCTGTTCTGCAAGACCTGCGGCATCGAGAGCTTTGCCTATGCCGCCGGCCCCGACGGGGCCGACATGGTCGCGGTCAACGCCAATTGCCTCGACGGCGTCGATCCCCGCAGCCTCAGCTCGCAGCATTACGACGGCGCCGCCGTATAACGCTTTCCGTCCCAGGAGAAATTCCATGCCTTTCAAGATGTCCCGCGCCGCCTACGCCTCGATGTTCGGCCCGACCACCGGCGACAAGGTGCGGCTTGCCGATACCGAGCTTTTCGTCGAGGTGGAAAAGGATTTCACCCATTACGGCGACGAGGTGAAGTTCGGCGGCGGCAAGGTGATCCGCGACGGCATGGGGCAGTCGCAGGTCACGCGTGCGGATGGCGCGGTCGACACGGTGATCATCAACGCGCTGATCATCGATCACTGGGGCATCGTCAAGGCGGATATCGGCATCAAGGACGGGCGGATTTCGGCGATCGGCAAGGCCGGCAATCCGGATACGCAGAAGGGCGTCGATATCATCGTCGGACCGGGCACGGAAGTGATCGCGTCCGAAGGCAAGATCATCACCGCCGGCGGCATGGATGCCCATATCCACTTCATCTGCCCGCAGCAGATCGAGGAGGCGCTGATGAGCGGGCTGACCTGCATGCTCGGCGGCGGCACCGGGCCGGCGCATGGCACGCTCGCCACCACCTGCACCCCCGGTGCGTGGCATCTGGAGCGGATGATCCAGGCGGCGGACGCCTTCCCGATGAACCTCGCCTTCGCCGGCAAGGGCAATGCCTCGCTTCCCGGCGCGCTGGAGGAGATGGTGCTCGGGGGTGCTGCCGCGCTGAAACTGCACGAGGATTGGGGCACGACCCCGGCCGCGATCGATAACTGCCTTTCGGTCGCCGACAAATATGATGTCCAGGTGATGATCCACACCGATACGCTGAACGAGAGCGGCTTCGTCGAGGACACGATCAAGGCCTTTGATGGCCGCACCATCCACGCCTTCCACACCGAAGGGGCCGGCGGCGGCCACGCGCCGGACATCATCAAGGTCTGCGGGTTTTCCAACGTCATCCCGTCTTCGACCAATCCGACCCGGCCCTATACCAAAAACACCATCGCCGAGCATCTCGACATGCTGATGGTCTGCCATCACCTGTCGCCGTCGATCCCGGAAGACATTGCATTCGCCGAAAGCCGGATCCGCAAGGAGACGATCGCGGCGGAAGATATTCTCCACGATCTCGGCGCCTTCTCGATCATCTCGTCGGACAGCCAGGCCATGGGCCGGGTCGGCGAGGTCGCGATCCGCACCTGGCAGACCGCCGACAAGATGAAGCGCCAGCGAGGACGGCTTGCGCAAGAGCAGGGCGAGAACGACAATTTCCGAGTGAAGCGCTATATCGCCAAATACACGATCAATCCGGCGATCGCCCACGGGCTTTCCCACGAGATCGGCTCGGTCGAGGTGGGAAAACGCGCGGACCTGGTGATGTGGTCGCCGGCGATGTTCGGCGTCAAGCCGGACCTCGTTCTCCTCGGCGGCATGATCGCGGCCGCCCCGATGGGCGATCCGAACGCCTCGATCCCGACGCCGCAGCCGATGCATTACCGCTACATGTTCGGCGCCTATGGCAAGGCGCGGACCAATTCGTCCGTCAACTTCGTCTCGGAAGCCTCGCTCGATGGCGGCCTTGCCCACAAGCTCGGCGTTTCCAAGCAGCTCCTGCCGGTGAAAAACACCCGGGGCGGCATCTCCAAGGCCTCGATGGTCCACAATTCCGCCACGCCAGAGATCTCCGTCGATCCGGAAACCTACGAGGTCCGCGCCGACGGCGAAGTGTTGACCTGCGAACCGGCCGAGGTCCTGCCGATGGCGCAGCGGTATTTTCTGTTCTGAGCGCCGGATGGCGTTGAGGCGACGCCCCCCAATGCCTTGGCAACAAGCCAGATTTCAGGCTGGTGTAGTTTCGGGATTCCGCATTCTTGATAAACCGCAGGTGGATGCCGCTTACTCATGCGTCCAGCGCATACCCGCTATGCGTTTACCCTTAATCGGGCTTGCCGGCCTTTGATTCCCTGTCCGGAATCGTTAAATTCGGCCCACGCTTGAAGCCACCAATTCCCAAGACTGAGCAAGGAGATCGCCATGATCGGCCGTAAAGTTCCGAACGTCACCTTCCGCACCCGCGTCCGCGATGAAAGCATCGAGGGGCCGAACCCGTTCCGCTGGCAGGACATGACCTCGGACGATTATTTCAAGGGCAAGCGCGTCGTGCTGTTCTCGCTGCCGGGCGCCTTCACCCCGACCTGCTCGACCTATCAGCTTCCCGATTTCGAAAAGCTGTTCCCCGAGTTTCAGGCCCAGGGCATCGACGACATCTACTGCATGTCGGTCAATGACGCCTTCGTCATGAACGCCTGGGCCAAGGGCCAGAATCTCGAGCACGTCAAGGTCATCCCGGACGGTTCCGGCGAGTTCACCCGCAAGATGGGCATGCTCGTCAACAAGGACAATCTCGGCTTCGGCATGCGCTCCTGGCGCTATGCCGCCATCATCAATGATGGCGTTGTCGAGCAGTGGTTCGAGGAAGAGGGCTTCTCCGACATGTGCGAGACCGACCCCTACAGCGTGTCCTCGCCGCAGAACATTCTCGAAAACCTGAAGCGCGAAGCCAAGGCCGCCTGAGGCCTTTCGGTCCGCTTCGACGGAAAGCAAGGGCGGTCGGTAAACGGCCGCCCTTTTTCTTGCACCGCGTGCCCCGGATGCCGCAGTGCACGCGCTTGCCAAGCGTCGCAATCTTGTTATGAAGGTAGGAACGCCCGGCATCGTTGCAAACCGGGACGATCAAGGGGAAAGCATGCAGCGCGTTACCAGTTTCATTCCCGCAAGCGAGGGCGGCGGCGCGGTGGCCGGACGCGTCGAGCTGACTCATGACGGCCGGCATCTTCGCCGCAAGGCGCTTAAGCTTGAAGACGGTTCGAGCGTGATGCTCGACCTGAAGGAAGCGGTGCTGTTTGCCACCGGCGATCGGCTGGTGCTGGAGGACGGAAGGACGATCGAGATCGTTGCCGCGCCAGAGGAACTTTACGAGATCCATGCTCATGGCCGGTTGCACCTTATCGAGCTTGCCTGGCATCTCGGCAATCGTCATCTGCCGGCCCAGATCGAGGAAGGGCGGATCCTGATCCTGCGCGACCACGTGATCCGCCAGATGCTGGAAGGCCTCGGCGCGCATGTGCATGAGGTGGTCGAGCCGTTCCAGCCGGTGCGCGGCGCCTATCACAGCGGACACGGAGACCATCACCATCACGGCCATCACCACGATTGACGGCGGCGCCGTTTCGGGCGCCGCGCTTCTAAGGCTGTTGGCCTGGCTGTCGCCGGCCTTTCCGCTGGGCGGGTTTTCCTATTCCGGCGGGCTTGAGCGTGCGGCCCATGACCGGCTGCTGGAAGATGCGGATGACGTGGCCGAATGGCTCGCCGTCTCGCTTCGCCACGGGTTTCTGTGGAATGACGCCGTGCTGTTGTGCGAGGCCCATCGCGCGGCCGGCGACGCGGAGCGCCTTGCCACCACCGCCGCCCTTGCCGCAGCACTTGCCGGTTCGCGCGAGCGCCATGCCGAAACGCTGGCGCTGGGCGCAGCCTTTGTGGCCGCCGCCGGCGCGTGGTCGGCGTCCGGCGACGAGGGTTTGCCGCCGGAAACGCCGCTGCCGGTCGCCTTCGGCGCGGTTGCCGCATCGCACGGCATTGGCCTGGAAGTGGCCTGTCAGGGCTATCTCCATGCCCAGGTGTCACAGTATATTTCGGCCGCGATCCGGCTGTCGCTTGCCGGTCAGGTGGCCGGCCTTGCCGTGCTTTCGGGGCTGGAGCAGCCGATCCTCGACCAGGCGGCGCGGGCTGCAGCGTCGACGCCGGATGATCTCGGCGGCTGCGCCTTCAGCGCCGATATCGCCGCTCTGCGTCACGAGGTCCAGCATTCACGGCTGTTCCGGTCGTAATGAACGAGGTAAGACAATGAAATCCGAAAACGGTCCCCTGCGCGTCGGCATTGGCGGCCCGGTCGGCTCCGGCAAGACCGCGCTCACCGAAAAGCTGTGCAAGGCGTTGAGCCGCGACTATTCCGTCGCCGTGGTCACCAATGACATCTATACCCGCGAGGATGCCGAGGCGCTGGTGCGCATGCAGGCGCTCACCTCCGACCGGATTGTCGGCGTGGAGACCGGCGGCTGCCCGCATACCGCCATCCGCGAGGATGCGACGATCAACCTTCAGGCGATCGCCGGGTTGAACAGCCGCATCCCCGATCTCGATATCATCTTCATCGAATCGGGCGGCGACAATCTTGCGGCCACCTTCTCCCCGGATCTTGCTGATATCACCATCTATGTGATTTCGGTCTGCCAGGGCGAGGAAATCCCGCGAAAGGGCGGCCCCGGCATCACCCGGTCGGACATGCTGGTGATCAACAAGAAGGATCTGGCACCCTATGTCGAGGTCGACCTGGATGTCATGGCGCGCGATTCCGAGCGCATGCGCAATGGCGGCCCGACCGTGTTCACCGACCTGAAGCGCGGCGATGGCGTTGAGGCGGTTGTCGCTTTTCTGAAGGAGGCAGGCGGGCTGTAGTTGTCTATAGACGCTTCAAGGCCTCGATATCGGTGATCTCGATTGTCCGGCCGTGGACGTTGACGCCAAGGGTCTTGAGCGCGCCGAAGGCCCGCGACAGGGCTTCCGGGGCGAGGCCGAGCTTGCCGGCAAGCAGGCTTTTGCGGCAGGCAAGCCGGAAGCTGGCGGGCGCCGTATCACCCGGACACTGGCTGAGCAGGTAATGCGCCACCCTTTGCAGCGCGGTATTGAGCCGGTCATCGGCCACGCAGTCGATCGCCTGCTGCAACTGCGTTGCGAGCGACATGGCCAGGACCCGTGCCATGCTGCCATCGTCATTGGCCGCGATCTGGCGCACCTTGGCGAGATCGTAGCAGACCAGCGTGGCGTTCTCGGCGGCCTGGGCGCTGTAGCGGCAGGTGTCGCCGGAAAACACCAGATCGTCGCCGAAGGTATCGCCCGGTCCGCAGATGCGGATATCGCCCTCCCGGCCCTCATTGTTCTGCCTGAACAGCCGGACATAGCCGGTCACGACGCTGTAGAAATACCGCGCGGGATCGCCTTCGAGAAACAGCAGGTCAGGCGGCGCGGCGTTGATGAAACTGGCGCATTCCATCAACCGGTTGACCGTCGTCATATCCATCGCCGCCGTCAGGCCGGTCTCGATGAACTGCGCTTTCCTGCGTTCGCTCACATTGAGGGTCGTGTTCATTGTCCCGCCTCCCATGGCGCGGCTATGGTGGTGCGTATCCACGAACCGGCTCCTTTGCTTCTCGCTCACCGCATTCGGTCCGGAAGAAAGCGGCCGTCATCAGTGAAAATATGACGGAATGGGCGGAAAAGGATTGATTTCAATCAAGCGAAGAATGGTTCGGCGCGTGGTCTCCGTGCGGGGCTCCCATAAACGCAAAAGGCCGGCGTCATCCGCCGGCCTCCTTAAGTGATGGTCTCTATGGCGCGTCAGGCCATGCCGCGTTTGGAAAGGTTGTCGCGATCGCCTTCCAGAGTCTCCACCCGCTCCTCGAGCCTTGCGAGCTTGGCCCGGTTGGCCTCGCTCATCCGTCCGGCGGTCTCGGCGGTGTAGACCACGTCATTGGGGTCCGCCTTGCCGATGAACCGGCCGAAGACCCAGCGCAGCAGACGCGCCAGATCGTCCATGATCATGAAGAAGGCGGGGACCACCAGCAGCGACAGCGCGGTCGAGACGATGATACCGCCGATCACCGCGATCGCCATCGGCGCGCGGAAGGACGAGCCTTCGCCGACGCCAAGCGCCGCCGGCAGCATGCCAGCCGACATCGCGATCGAGGTCATGATGATAGGCCGCGCGCGCTTGCGTCCGGCCTCCACCAGCGCCTGCCGCCGGTCGAGCCCGTGCCAGATTGCTTCCTTGGCGAAGTCCACCAGCAGGATCGCGTTCTTTGTCACGATCCCCATCAGCATCAGGAGGCCGATCAGAACCGGCATCGAGATCGGATTGTCGGTGACGATCAGCGCGATCGCGACCCCGCCCAGCGCCAATGGCAGCGAGAACAGGATGGTGAACGGCTGGATCACGTCCTTGAACAACAGGATCAGCACCGCCAGCACCAGGAACAGGCCGAGCATCATCGCGTTCATGAAGCTCTGCTGCATTTCGGCGAGGATCTTGGCGTCGCCGCTTTCGGCCAGCGTGACGCTTGCGGGAAGGTCGGTGCTGTCGACGATCTCGCGGAACTTCGCCGTCGCAGGATCGAGCGCCACGCCCGGCGGCAGGTTGGCCCCGATTGAGACCACGCGATGGCGGTCATAGCGCTGCACCGTGCTGACGCCCTCGGAATAGTCGACGTCGGCGACGACCGACAGCGGCACCATTTCGCCCGACGCGGCCTTGATCTTCAGCGCCCGGATCGCGGCAAGGTCGCGCCTGAGTTTCAGGTCGGTGCGCACCCGCACCGGGATCAGGCGGTTGTCGAGCGAGATCTTCGCCAGGTTGGCATCGATATCGCCGACGGTCGCCACCCGCACGGTTTCGGAAATCTGCGCCGGGGTGATGCCGAGCCGGGCCGCGATTTCCTTCTTTGGCCGGATTTTCAGTTCCGGACGCGGCAGCGCGCCTTCGGAGGAAACCTTGTCCAGCATCGGCTCGGTGCGCAATTTCGCCTCCAGGATCGCGACGGCCTCCTGCAGGTCCTCCTCGTTGTCGGAGAGGAAGTTGAACTCGATATCACGCTGTCCGCGGTCGTTGAGCTTGGTGATCCGAAGGTCGGGAATGTCGGACAGGCCTGCAAGGATTTCCTGCTCGATCTGCCATTGCGGAATTTCACGGCCCGATGGAGGGATTTTCGGCAGATATTGGCCGATCAGCGGCAGGCTGCCGAGCATGTCGTTGACCAGCGCTTCCGGCAGTGAATGCGCGAGCTTGCCGAGCGTGACCGTGATGGTGGCCCGGCGATATTCGAGGTCGCCCAGCGGCGAGGAACCGCCCAGCACGGTGACATCCTCGACGCCATCATAGCCTTCGATCCGTTCCGCGATCAGGTCGGTCATCTCCTCGGTATCGGAAAGCCGTGCATTCGGCGGCAGCTCGACCGAGAGCACGATGCGCGAGGCATCTTCCGGCGGTATGAAACTGCCGGGAATGCGCGCCATGAAGAACAGCGAGACGGCGAGAACGCCGATCGCGGCTACCAGCGTCGCATAGCGCCATTTGGTGGTCCAGCGCACGGCAGCGGTGTAGCTGCGCATGATCCGGCCATCATTGTGCTCGGCGTCTTCCTTGTGCTTGTGCTTGCTGGGCTTCAGCATATAGGCCGCCATCACCGGGGTGATCAGGCGGGCGACGACCAGCGAGAAGAACACGGCGAAGGCCACCGTCAGGCCGAACTGGATGAAGTACTGGCCCGGAATGCCCGGCATGAACGACACCGGCACGAACACGGCGATGATGGTGAAGCTCGTCGCGATCACCGCAAGCCCGATCTCGTCGGCCGCCTCAAGCGCCGCGCGATAGGGCGTCTTGCCCATATTGATGTGGCGCTCGATATTCTCGACCTCCACGATCGCGTCATCGACGAGAATGCCGGTCGCCAGCGTCAGCGAAATCAGGCTCACCAGGTTGAGCGAGAAGCCGAGCATGTCCATGATCCAGAAGGTCGGGATCACCGACAGCGGCAGGGCGACCGCGGCAATCAGCGTCGCCCGCCAGTTGTGCAGGAACAGGAACACGACGATGATGGCGAGCAGCGCGCCCTCGTACAGCGTGTCCATCGCGGCGGTGTAATTGCCCTTGGTGAAGTAGACGGCGTCATCGATCAGCGAGATCGAGACATCGGGGTTTTCCGCGCGGACCTCGTCCAGCGCCTCGGCCACCGCGTCGGCAACCGTCACTTCGCTGGCGCCCTTGGAGCGGAACACGCCGAAGGAGACGACAGGCTCGCCGCCGTGGCGCGCGAAGGTGCGCGGCTCCTCATAGGTATCCGTGACCGTGCCAAGGTCGGAAAGCCGGGCATACCGGCCGCCGCCGAGCGCGATCGTGGTGCTGGCGAGATCGGAGACGCTGCGGCTGTCGCCAAGCGTGCGGATCGCCTGCTCCGAGCCGCCGACCTGGCCGCGGCCCGAGCCGACATCGGCATTGGTCTGGCGTAGCTGCGCGTTCACTTCCGAGGCGGTGATGCCATAGCTTGCCAGCTTGTCGGCATCGAGCGAGACCTGGATTTCGCGGTCCGCGCCGCCATAACGGTCGACCCGGCCGACGCCCTTGATGCCCTGCAGCGCGCGCTCCACCTTGTCGTCGACGAACCAGGAGAGTTCCTCCAGCGACATGTTGGGAGAGGAGACGGCAAAGGTCTGGATCGCCTGGCCCTCGACATCGATCTTGCGCACCACGGGGTCTTCGGCGGTGGCCGGCAGATCGGAGCGGATATTGTCGATCGCGTCCTTGACGTCGCGCAGCGCCTCGTCGGGGCTCACTTCCATGCGGAACAGAACCGAGGTCGTCGAGATGCCGTCCGTCACGGTCGAGTTCAACTCGTCGACGCCGGTGACGCTCGCGATCGCGTCCTCGATCTTCTTCGTCACCTGCATTTCAAGCTCGGCGGGGGCGGCCCCCGACTGCGCCACGGTGACGGCGACGACCGGCACGTCGATATTCGGAAAACGCGTGACCGGCATGTCCTTGAAGGCCTGCAGGCCCAAAAACAGCAACAGGCCCATCGCCAGAAGCGGCGCGACGGGATTTCGGATCGCCCAGGCTGAAAAGTTCATCGCTCAGATCCTCAGTTGGACGCCGTGGCGGAGGCGGGAACCGGGTTGATCCGGTCACCGGCGCGCACATAGGCGCCGGCCTTGGCCACCACCTGGTCGCCTTCGGAAAGCCCGCTTGTGATCTGGACGGTTTCGCCGTCCTGAATACCGGTCTCCACGTCAACGACTTCAACAATACCGTCCTTGACGCGGCGCACCGTGGCGCTGCCCTGGCTGATATTGACCGCCGTCAGCGGCAGGGCGAGGTCGTCCGCCTGCTTGGTGATGATTTCGGCGCTGGCATACATGCCCGAGCGCGCGCTTTCAGGGTTGTCGATGCTGATGAACACATCGGCAAGCCGGGTGGCGTCGTTGACGATCGGCGAGACCAGCCGCACCGTGCCCATGATCGGCGCACCGGCGCCGACGAGCTCGATTTTCGCCTTCTGGCCGGCAGCGACCTTCATGACCGAATCTTCCGGCACCTGCGCCACGAGTTCGATCGCGCCGTCCTCGATGATGGTGAACATCGGACTGGAAGAACCGCTTGCGATGGCGCCGATACGGGCGTTCTTGTCGGAAATCACGCCAGAGACCGGCGCCTTGATATTGGTGCGCTCAAGACGCAACGCGATATCGTCGATCTGCGCCTCGGTGACCGCGATCTCGGCGTGGGCGACCGAGATGGCCTCGCGGGCGGCCGCCGCGCTGGCATCGGCGCGCAGCGCCTCGGTCTCTGCCTGCTCCAGAGCGGAGGTCGAGACCGATCCGTTATCGGCGAGCCTTTGGGTGCGCTCGAACTGGCGGCGCGCATCGGTCTGGGCGGCTTCACTGGCGGTCAACTGCGCCTTGAGCTGCGCCAGGCTCGCCTCGGCTCTGGCCTTGTTCGCCTGCAGGCTGCTCCGCTCCAGCTCCAGCATGTCGGTGCGCAGGGTTGCAAGCACCGCGCCCGCCTCGACCCGGTCGCCGATCTCGGCCGCGATGGTCTCGATTGAAAGCCCCTCAAGCAGCGGCTGCACGAACACCTCCTCGACCGGGCGGATCGTGCCGGTTGCCAGCACAATTTCGGTCAGCGGTTTTACCGTTGCATCGGTAACCACGATGGCGGGAAGGGAAACGGCCGGTTCGGCAGAGGTTTCCCCATCCGCGGCAACGGAGGGTGCTGCGGCAAGTGCGATGAGCACGGCGGTCGCTGCGGCAAGGCGGGTCGGTTTCGGCATGTAAAGTACCCCAGTCGGCCGGGAGGAGGCCGGTTCCTCGTGAGCAATCGTCCTGCCCGAATGGCGGACTTCCAAGCTCGTTTACGTGTCGCGCCGGGCGGTCGGATTGTCGCCGTGGCAAAAACTCAATCTGGCAATCGCGAGAGCGGCCCGCAGGGCATGCGTCGTCGCGTCGTGCGGCAGTTCGTCATAAACCCGGTGTTTTTCAAGATGGCCGCGCGCATAAAGCCGCATTAATTGAACCGAGTGGTTCGATTTAAAGCCGATCTGGTGCAAAAATGCAATACGCGCGACATCACAACGATGCCGCGCGTATAAATTTTACTGCCCGTATGGGCTCAGTTGGAAAGCGCCGCGTCGGTGATTTCCAGCGTATAGGCGCCTTCCGGCTCTTTGGTGATGACCGGGTCGGAACCGCCGCCGAGCAGAACCTCGACGGTGCGCTGATAGTCGGCCGGGTCGAGCGCGCCGTTGGAGCCGGCCGTCAGCTTGGCGACCTCGCGCATCATCCGCTTCTGGTGCTTTTCGGTCTGGGCGCCGGTGTCGTCATAGTCGAGCACGATCTCTGCGGCTTCGTCCGGGTTTTCCTCGGCCCATTTCCAGCCCTTCATCGAAGCGCGGACGAATTTGACCATGTCTTCCTTGAACTTGGGATCCTTCAGATCGTCTTCCAGAACATAAAGCCCGTCTTCCAGCGTCGCCACGCCCTCGTCTTCATATTTGAAGGTGTTGAGCTGATCTTCCGAGATGCCTGCATCCACGACCTGCCAGTATTCATTATAGGTCATGGTGGAAATACAGGCTGCCTGCTTCTGCAGCAGCGGATCGACATTGAAGCCCTGCTTCAGCACCGTCACGCCGTCCTCGCCGCCATCGGTCGGAATGCCGAGATGGGCCATCCACGACAGGAACGGATATTCATTGCCGTAGAACCAGACGCCGAGCGTCTTGCCGGGGAAATCCTCCGGGCTCATCACGTTGTTTTCCTTCAGGCAGGTCAGCATCATGCCGGAGGACTTGTAGGGCTGGGCGATGTTGACGAGCGGGACGCCCTTTTCGCGCGTGGCGAGCGCCGACGGCATCCAGTCGACGATCACGTCGGCGCCGCCGCCGGCCAGCACCTGTGCGGGCGCGATATCCGGGCCGCCGGGCTTGATCGTCACGTCGAGGCCTTCTTCCTCGTAAAAGCCCTTTTCAAGTGCCACGTAATAGCCGGCGAACTGGGCCTGCGTGACCCATTTGAGCTGCAGTGTGATTTCATCGGCTGAGAAGGCCTGCGACGCCCCAAGCATCATGCCGCCTGCGGCAAGCGCCGCGATAAAAGTCGATTTCATGGTTACGTTCCCCTATTTTGGCTCATTGCATCACGACCGCCCCGAACGGACGGAGGGATGCCAGAAGGTGACGACGCGCTGGATGAGCGCCACCACCCCGTAGAACGCGGAGCCGGCAACCGCCGCCACCGCTATTTCGGCCCAGACCATGTCGATATTGGCCCGGCCCACTTCCGTGGAAATCCGGAAACCCATGCCGACAGTGGGTGTGCCGAAAAATTCTGCCACAATAGCGCCGATCAGCGCCAGCGTGGAATTGATCTTCAAGGCGTTGAATATGAACGGCCATGCGGCCGGCAGGCGCAGCTTGATCAGCGTCTGCGACCACGAGGCGGCATAGGTGCGCATCAGGTCGCGCTCCATGTCGCTGGCCGAGGACAAGCCCTGAATGGTGTTGACCAGCATCGGAAAGAAGGTCGCGACCACCACCACGGCGGCCTTGGACGGCCAGTCGAAGCCGAACCACATCACCATGATCGGCGCGATGCCGACAATCGGCAGCGCCGAGACGAAATTGCCGAAGGGCAGCAGGCCCCGTTTCAGGAAGGGCGAGCGGTCGATCAGGATCGCCACGATGAAACCCGAGCCGCAGCCGAGCGCATAGCCGATCAGCACCGCCTTCAGGAAGGTCTGGCGAAAATCGGCCCAGAGAATCGGCAGCGAATTGGTGAGACGCACCCAGACATCGCTCGGCGCCGGCAGCAGGATCGGCGGAATGTCGAAGGCGATGACGACGCCTTCCCACAATATCAGCAGCGAAACGCCGAAGATCACAGGCACGGCGAACCATGCGATCCGGGACAGCGTGCGGTTGGAAAACTTCTGCCGTACCAGCCATTCGTTGAAGGCCCAGCCGCAGATCCAGAAGGCGAGCGCAAACCAGACGAAACCGCTCATGGCTTGACCCCCATACGCTTCAGAACCATGGCCTGCGCGACCCCGACAATGGCGACCAGGATGGAGGCGAGGATCGCCGCCATGAACAGCGCCGACCATATCTGCACCGTCTGGCCGTAATAGGAGCCGGAGAGCAGCCGCGCGCCGAGCCCGGCCACGGCGCCCGTCGGCAGTTCGGCGATGATCGCGCCGACCAGCGAGATCGCGATCGCGATCTTCAGCGAGGTGAACAGATAGGGCATGGCGGACGGCAGCCGCAGCTTCCACAGCACCTGCCGGTCATTGGCGTTATAGGTGCGCATCAGGTCGAGTTGCAGCGCATCGGGCGACCTCAGCCCCGAAACCATGCCGACGGCAACCGGAAAGAACGATAGATAGGTTGAAATCAGCGCCTTCGGCAGAAGCCCGGTGATGCCGATCGCGTTCAGCACCACGATCAGCATCGGCGCGATCGCGATGATCGGAATGGTCTGGCTGGCGATGATCCACGGCATCATCGAGCGTTCCATCGTGCGGTTATGGACGATGGCGATCGCCAGAATGATGCCGAAACCCGAGCCGATGGCAAAGCCGAGCAGCGTCGAGGACAGCGTGATCCAGGCATGGTAGACGAGGCTGCGCTTCGAGGTGATCTTCTTGTTCGCTGTCGTATCCCAAAGCTCGGCCGCCACCTGATGCGGCGACGGCAGCACCGGCCGCTCCAGCGTGTAGGACTGTTTCACGACTTCCGCGAAGGAAATCTCCTGCCCCGCGCGCCGCGCCTGATCCTCGACAAACTGCCGGTTCATGACCACCACGAACACACACCAGATCGCCAGAATGGCAAAGACCACGGTGGCAACGGGCAGGACGCGCTCACGCAGCATGGCGATGTCCTTTCCGCCCTTGCTGCCGACAACAGAGATGCATGTTGTCTGAAGCTACTGCCAAATCCACCCACCAATCTCCCCCCTTGAGGGGGAGATGTCGCGAAAGCGACAGAGAGGGGTAAAGCGTATCCGATTTACTCCGCGTTCGCGGCTTGCGGTTCACCCCTCTCTGCCCCTGTCGGGGCATCTCCCCCTCAAGGGGGGAGATTGAGGGAGAACAACCGCATCTCCTCGCCACGGTGTCTCGCGCCGGCTTGACCCGAGAGTTCAAGCGGTACCTCCCACGAAGGGTTTGGCTTGCCGAAACGTGAATGCGTTTCACTAGGTCAGCTCCCAAAATGTAGCGTGTTTTTTCAACTTTCCAGACTTTTGGAGATCTTGCCCTGCCCAGCGCATATCGTACTGCCAAGTGTAGAAGTATTTTCCAGAATCTCTGAGTTCGGACTCGTGATGGTCCCATATATGCTTGCATATGTCGGCGATGTTCGCCCGACCTTCGTGAGCTCGCAGCCCTTCCACGATCCATCTTTCCAGATCAGTTTTTATAGTCATTGAGCTATCCTCTCACTCATAACTATGCCCCGCCCGCAGCCCCTCGCGTACACGGTGGGCGATCTTCAAAAACTCCGGGCTTTCGCGGATGTCGAGCGGGCGCTCCTTCGGCAGCGGGCTCTCGATCACGTCGGTGACGCGGCCGGGACGGGGGCTCATCACCACGATCCTGGTGGAGAGGTAGACTGCTTCCGGAATCGAGTGGGTGACGAAACAGATGGTCTTGTCGGTGCGCGCCCACAGCTTCAGAAGCTGCTCGTTGAGGTGGTCGCGGACGATCTCGTCCAGCGCGCCGAAGGGCTCGTCCATCAACAGCAGATCGGCATCGAAGGCGAGCGCGCGGGCGATCGAGGCGCGCTGCTGCATGCCGCCGGAAAGCTGCCATGGGAATTTTTTCCCAAAATTGGCAAGGTCCACCAGTTCCAGCACGCGTTCGATCCGGCGCTGCTGGTCGGCTTTGGTATAGCCCATGATTTCCAGCGGCAGGGCGATGTTCTTCTCGATCGTGCGCCACGGATAAAGCCCCGCGGCCTGAAACACATAACCATAGGACCGGTCGAGGCGGGCGTTTTCCGGCGTGGTGCCGTTGACGGTGATTTCGCCCGCCGTGCTTTTCTCCAGATCGGCGATGACCCGGAGGAACGTGGTCTTGCCGCAGCCGGAGGGGCCGATGAAGGAGACGAAATCGCCCTTCTTCACTTCGAGATTGACGTCCTTCAGCGCATGCACCGGGCCGTCATTGGTCTCAAAGGTGAGACAGAGGTCTTTGGCTGAGACCACGGAACGCGGATTGTCTTCGGTCATGCGGGTCTCCGGGTTTCGGCAAATCGGCGGGCTGCGATGGGAAACAGGTGTCTGCGGGTCAGCGCCGCGCGCTCCACGGTGATCGGGCCTTCGACCGGCAGCCATTTCAGCTCCTCGATCTCGGCCTGCGGCGCGACTTCCGGCTCGGCAAGCCACGAGAATGCTTCCGCCTCGACAATCATATCCGCCTCATTGGCGGCCTGTTCGCGGTAGCAGCCCTCATAGCGGAAATTGTCAGGTTCGGCGTCGAGCGCCAGTTCCTCGCGCAATTCCCGCACAAGTGCTGCAATCGGCGTTTCGCCGGCATCGATCTTGCCGCCCGGCTGCATGAAGGCGGTGGTGCCGCGCTTGCGCACGGTCAGCATCTCGCCCCGGCTGTTGATGATCATGGCGACGGCGATGCGGATATCGGCCCTCATGCGCGGCGCTCCCATGCAAGAACGCCCGCCAACGCGATCAGCACGCCGCCGGCAATCGCCTCGAGCCACTGCACCACCCGTTCGGTGATGACCTTTGCAAGGGCGGAAAAGGCCAGCGCATAGATCAGCAGCACGGGAAGCTCCAGCAGCACCGAAACGCCGCCGAGCACCGCCATCTGCAAGGCCACCGGCCCGGCGGGATCGATGAACTGCGGCAGGATGGCGACGAAGAAGGCGAGGTTTTTCGGGTTCGCCGCCTGGACGCTGATGCCCTTCCAGTAGAGCTTCAGCGGCGGGGCCGTGATGCGGGGCGAGGCCTCGGCCGCGAGCGCAAGCGGGACATCGCCCTTCTCGCCGCTGCGCCATGCCCGCCACAGCGGCAGGATCATCCCGAGACCGAGCCACGCCAGATAGACCGCGCCGACGATCTTCAGCACATAAAACAGCGTGGCGCTGGCGAGAATCAGCGAGGCGACGCCCGCCGCCGACAGCGCGAAATAGACGGCGTTGGTGGTGAGAATTCCCGCCGCCGCTGCCTGCGAGCGCCAGAAGCCCTGCCGCATCGACAGCCCGACCACCAGCAGCACCGCCGGGCCGGGCGAAAGACAGAGCAGGAATTCGGTCGCGGCGAAGGCCGCGATATTGGACCAATCCATGGCTCAGACCCCGGAGCGCGGAATGCCGGAACGCTCGACCTTGCGCGGCGCCACCAGTTCCTTCCAGGTGGAAAGTGCCTTGTTGACGGCGGTGAAGGGCTCGCGGGCGACGAACTTGCCGTGCCCTTCCTCGGTCTTCACCGTCGCCTCCTCGACGACCACCTTGCCGCGTGACAGCGTGAAGCGCGGCAGGCCCTTCACATGCTTGCCCTCGAACACGTTGTAATCGATGGCCGATTGCTGGTTCGAAGCGGAAATCGTCTTCTCGCGGGCAGGGTCCCAGACCACGATATCGGCGTCCGAACCCACCAGAATCGCGCCCTTTTTCGGGTAGATGTTGAGGATTTTCGCGATATTTGTGGAGGTGACGGCGACGAACTCGTTCATCGTCAGCCGGCCCGTTGCCACACCATATGTCCACAGCATCGGTAGCCGGTCTTCAAGGCCGCCGGTGCCGTTCGGGATCTTGGTGAAATCGCCGATGCCGGTGCGCTTCTGGTCGGTGGTAAACGCGCAATGGTCGGTGGCGACGCAGGAGAGCGACCCCGCCTGAAGCCCGGCCCAGAGACTGTCCTGATGCATCTTGTTGCGGAATGGCGGCGACATCACCCGGCGGGCGGAATGGTCCCAGTCCTTGTCGAAATACTCGCTTTCATCGAGCGTGAGATGCTGGATCAGCGGCTCGCCATAGACCCGCATCCCCTTCTGGCGCGCGCGGCGGATCGCCTCGTGGCTCTGCTCGCAGGATGTGTGGACGACATAGAGCGGCACGCCGGCCATATCGGCGATCATGATCGCGCGGTTGGTGGCCTCGCCCTCCACTTCCGGGGGACGCGAATAGGCATGGCCTTCCGGGCCGTCATTGCCCTCGGCGAGCAGCTTCGCTTGCATGCTGGCCACCACGTCGCCGTTTTCGGCATGCACCAGCGGCAGCGCGCCAAGCTCGGCGCAGCGCTGGAACGAGGCATACATCTCGTCGTCATTCACCATCAGCGCGCCCTTGTAGGCCATGAAATGCTTGAAGGTGTTGATGCCCTTGTCCTTGACGATGGTTTCCATCTCCTCGAACACCTGTTTGTCCCACCAGGTGATCGCCATGTGGAAGGAATAGTCGCAGTTCGCCAGCGTCGACTTGTTGTCCCAGCGTTTCAGCGCGTCGAGCAGCGATTGGCCGGGATCGGGCAGGCAGAAATCAACCACCATGGTGGTGCCGCCGGCGACGGCGGCGCGGGTGCCGCTTTCGAAATTGTCCGACGAATAAGTGCCCATGAACGGCATTTCTAGATGGACATGCGGATCGATGCCGCCGGGCATGACATAGCAGCCGGTGGCATCCAGCGTTTCGTCGCCGGAAAGATCGGGCCCGATCGCGATGATCGTGCCGCCCTCGATCTTCACATCGGCCTTGTAGGTGAGGTCCGCGGTCACGACCGTGCCGCCCTTGATGACTGTGCTCATAACTGTTCCCTTCATGCTTTCAACGGGCGGTTTTCCGCTTCTCATTATTTCTGTTCACTTGATCCGCCATTTTGGCCGCGGCGGAATGTTGTCTTCAAGACCCTTCGGTGTGCTCGTGGGATTCGGCCTGTTCACGCCGCGGCTTTTCGCCGGCCCGGTGAGTTTTTGCGGTGCGGTATCGGCGGTGACCGACGAGGCGGGTTTGGCGCCGATGAAGCCGCGGGAGCGGAGCGGGGGCTTTTGCGTGGACTTCATAGGATTTGCTCCGTGGCAGGGTGGAACCGTGTGACGTCGCAGGCTTCGGTCAAGCGGTTTTCGAGAATGGCGATAATGGTTTCGAGCACATCGTCTCTTTCTCTAAGTACTTCTTCGTTCCAGAATCGTATAACTGAAAAGCCCGCTCTGTTGATGTAACGCGTCCTCTCCACATCTCTCGTGTTTTCGGCATGTTGCGCGCCATCCAGTTCAACAACAAGCGCTTTTTCCCGGCAGGCGAAATCGGTGACGTAGGGACCGATCGGATACTGCCTGACAAACTTGAAACCGTTCAGATTGCGATTCCGAAGTTCGCGCCACAGCAGCTTTTCGGCGTCCGTTTCGTTGCGGCGCAGCGTTCGGGCAAACTGGGTGCGCGTGCTTGGCATGAGCCCCCCTCATCCGGCCTTCGGCCACCTTCTCCCCTCAGGGGAGAAGGGGCGGCGCTTCGCGTCCAATGACAGTGCTCGTTGGTTATTCAGAGTACGCCCCACGCTCCCCCTCTCCCCGTGGGGAGAGGGTGGCGCGCATGCGCCGGGTGAGGGAACGGCGCCTGCGATCATTCCACAATCTCCGCCGTCTTCAGCACCGCCCTGAGCAGCACATCCGCGCCGGCGACAGCCCATTCCTTGGAAATCTCCTCGGCCTCGTTATGCGACAACCCCCCGACGCAGGGGCACATCACCATGGTGGCGGGAGCGACCTTGGCGGCCCAGCAGGCATCGTGGCCGGCGCCGGAGACGATGTCCATATGGCTGTAGCCGAGCTCGACAGCCGCCTCGCGGACATTGCCGACGAGTTCCGGATCGAAGGTGACGGGGTCGAAATGGCCGACCGCCTCGACCGAACAGCCGACGCCGAGGTCCGCGCAGATTTCGGCGGCCTGCTTCTCGATCGCGGCGCGCATGCCGTCGAGCTTGTCCTGATCGACGGTGCGGATATCGACGGTGAAGGTCACCGTGCCGGGCAGCACATTGCGGGAGTTCGGCTTGAACACCATCTGGCCGACGCCGCCGACGGCGTTGGGCTGGGCGTCCATCGCCACCTTCTGCACCATCTCTAGAATGCGCGCCATCGCAAGGCCGGCATTGACGCGCATGGCCATCGGCGTCGAGCCGGTATGGGCCTCCTTGCCGGTGAGCGTGAATTCCAGCCACCACAGGCCCTGACAGTGGGTGACGACGCCGATCTGCTTTTGCTCGGCCTCCAGGATCGGGCCCTGCTCGATATGGTATTCGTAATAGGCGTGCATCTTGCGCGCGCCGACCTCCTCATCGCCGATCCAGTCGATCCGCTTCAGTTCGTCGCCGAAGCTTTTTCCCTCGTGGTCCTTGCGGCCATAGGCATAGTCGAGGGTCAGCTCACCGGCGAAGACGCCGGACGCCATCATCGCGGGGGCAAAGCGCGCGCCTTCCTCATTGGTCCAGTTGGTCACCACGATCGGGTGCTTGGTCTTGATGTCGAGATCGTTGAGCGTACGCACGAGTTCCAGCGCCGAGAGCACGCCGAGCACGCCGTCATATTTGCCGCCGGTCGGCTGGGTGTCGAGATGGCTGCCGACATAGACGGGGAGCGCATCCGGGTCGGTTCCGGGCCGCGTCATGAACATCGTGCCCATCTTGTCGACGCCCATGGAAAGCCCGGCTTCGTCGCACCATGTCTTGAACAGCGCGCGGCCCTCGGCATCCGCGTCGGTCAGCGTCTGGCGGTTGTTGCCGCCGGCGACCCCGGGGCCGATCTTCGCCATTTCCATGAGCGCGTCCCAAAGGCGGTCGCCATTGATCCGCATGTTTTCGCCTGCCGCCATTTTTTGCTCCCCTGTTCCCATTTGCGCCATTGCGGCGTCTGTGGTGTTTTTGACCGGTTGGTAAACTTTACAGCTTCCATCGCAAGGCTCAAGAGATCAATATGAAATTCGGCGGCTAATTTGGCAGAAATTGCCCAGCTTTTCGGCATGAATTGATTTTGGGCAGAAACAGTCTATGGAATGCTGGGCGGAACGAGAAGAAAGCGGGCGAAAATGACGGCACGGGCGGCGAAGACGCAGAGGCGCACACGCATCCAGGTTGCGAAGGAAGAGGTGATTCTCGAAGCCGCCCTCGACGTGTTTTCGGCAAACGGCTTCCGCGGCGCCACGGTGGATCAGATCGCCGAGGCCGCCGGCATGTCCAAGCCCAACGTGCTCTATTATTTCCGCTCCAAGGAGGCGATGTTTTCGGCCCTGATCGAGAGCGTGATGGACATCTGGCTCGATCCGCTCAGGGTTTTCGACGTCGACAAGGATCCGGAGGCGGAGTTGCGCTCCTACATCCGCCGCAAGCTGGAGATGGCCCGGGATTTTCCCCGCGAAAGCCGGCTGTTCGCCAATGAAGTGATCCAGGGGGCGCCCAATACCGAGGCCTTTCTGAAGGGCGATCTGAAGGATCTGGTCGATGAAAAGGCCAAGGTCATCCGCGCCTGGCAGAAGGCCGGCAAGCTGCGCAAGGTCGACCCCTACCACCTGATCTTCTCGATCTGGGCGACCACCCAGCATTACGCCGATTTCGATGTCCAGGTGCGCGCGGTCCTCGGCGAAGGACTGGCGGGCGAGGGCCGGTTCGAGGATGCGGCGCGCTACCTCGAAACGCTGTTCGTCAACGGGCTGATCGTGCGGTGAGTTCGACCGTCAATCCGCTTCCGGCGGATCGGCGCTGAGGTCGAACTGTTCCACCCATCGGCGCGCCCGCGCGAAGCGCTGGAACGCCTCGTTGTCGAGCGGCGGGGCGAAGAAGAAGCCCTGAAACGCGTCGACGCCGAGGTCGCGCAGGATCCTGGCGTGTTCCAGCGTCTCCACGCCCTCGGCGATCACCTCGATGCCGAGCGCCTGGCCGATCTCGACGATCGAGGCGACCAGCCGGCGC
This sequence comes from Martelella mediterranea DSM 17316, assembly GCF_002043005.1. Classification (NCBI taxonomy): domain Bacteria; kingdom Pseudomonadati; phylum Pseudomonadota; class Alphaproteobacteria; order Hyphomicrobiales; family Aurantimonadaceae; genus Martelella; species Martelella mediterranea. The sequence continues at coordinate 1,410,774 of NZ_CP020330.1, forward strand.
TGGCTCTGGCCGGTGGTGATCGGAAACACAAGCTGCCGGTCGATCTTCAGGCGTTTCGGCTCAAGCGCGAGCAGGCTCAGGATCGAAGCATAGCCGGTGCCGAAATCGTCGATTTCGACATCGACGCCGAGGGCCTTGATCTGGGCGACGCTGGTTTCCAGGCTGGTGCCCTGCTCGTCGAAGGAGATCGATTCAAGCAGTTCGAGGCATAGCGAACCGGGTATCGGCGCAATCTCCCTAATGCTTTCCAGAAGTCCGGGATCGACAAGGCGCTGAGCGGAGATGTTGACGGAAACATGCGGCACGGCGATGCCCATTTCACACCAGGCCCGGTGCTGGGCGGCGGCCTTCTTCAGCACCACGGCGTCGATGCGCGCAATCGAGCCGGTGGTCTCCGCGGTGGCGATGAAGTGACCCGGCGCCAGCATGCCGCGCTCGGGATGACGCCAGCGCACAAGCGCCTCGGCGCCTTCGATTTCCAGCGTATGGGCTGAAATCTGCGGCTGGTAGAAAACCTGGAACTGGTCCCTCTCCAGCGCCACCAGCAATTCGTCGGCGACCTTCTTGTTGGTGATCGCGATGTTGCGCAGGGCGGCGTCGAAAACTACGGCCTGGTTGCGGCCCATGCGCTTGGCTTCGTAAAGCGCGATCCCGCCATTGACGAGGACGTCGCGCATCGATTTTGCCTCGTCATCCATCCAGGCGATGCCGACGCTCGCCGAAACCCGAACCTGATGCTCGCCATATTGCAGCGGTTTGCCAAGCGCGCGGATAATGTCTTGCGCGAGACGGGAAAGCCTTTCGACGTCGCCTTTCCAGTGCGTCACCAGCGTGAATTCATCGCCGCCGACACGGGCCAGAAAATCCCTCGGCGCGGCGATCGAGCGCAGCATGTTCGCTGCATGACGCAGCATCGCATCGCCGGCGCTGTGGCCAAGCGTGTCGTTGATTTCCTTGAACCGGTCGAGATCGATATGAAGAACGGCGAAGGGTGGTTCCACCCCCGCCTTTTCGTCGCCCTTCACAAACGCGGCTTCGAGGTAGCTGCGATTGGGCAGCTCGGTCAGTCCGTCATGAAGCGCGTTATGCCGCAAAACGGCCTGCGCGCGTTCCAGCTCCCGGTTTTTCTCCAGCGTTTGCGCATTCGCGCGCTTGATGTCCTCGTGCAGCCGGATGTCATCGGTGATGTCCCAGTTGACGCCGACCACATGCGTGCGACCGTCGATATCCCGGTAGAACCCGCCAAAGACCTGGAGATGGCGGACGGAGCCATCGTCGAGAACGATGCGGAAATCGCTGCGGAAATTCTGCTCGGTGGCCAGGAAGCGCTCCAGCCGCTCGAATTCAAGCTGCCGGTCCTCCGGGTGCAGGTGGCGGGACCAGATTTCGACGCCGTTTCGACCGCAATCGGGGCGCTCGCCATAGAGCGCGTACATGCGCTCGTCCCAGATTGCCTCGCCGGTTTCGGCATCCATGTCCCAGACGCCGATGCGCGAGGCTTCCAGCGCGAACTGCATGCGTTGCGACAACTGCTGGAGTTCCGCCTCGCGGGCGCGGAGCATCGTGATGTTGCGGTTGCGCTCGCGCATCAGCTTGGCGATGCCGAGCATGAAGACGATGATCAGGATGCCGATCGAATCGATCAGGAGGTGACGGGAAATGCGCTGGCGCAAGGGCTCCTTCCAACCCTGCCGCGGAATGGCGGCGACCGTCCAGTTGGTGTTGGCGAGCGCGACCGTCTGCGTGACCGGCTCCCCGGCGAAGACGGCATCGCCGCCGGAAAGGACCTGGGCCGGTGCGTCGTCGTCTGCATCCTTGCGGATGGCCATTATGAGATCCGGGTGGAGGGCGGCGAGCGTTTTGCCCGAAAGCAGGCGGTCGACGTTGATAAGAGCCGTGAGGATGCCCCAGGTTTCGCTTTCGGGGCCGTCGTAGAGCGGATAATAGGCCACCAGCGCATTGCCGCCCTGCACCAGCGGTATAGGTCCGTCGATGACGGGTTCGCGGGTCAGCAGCGCCTTTTCGATGGCGGCCATCTGATCGGGGCGGTCCGCGTAGTTGAGGCCGATGGCCTCCCGGTTTTCGGCGAAGGGATAGACCATTTCGATGGTCATGTCGCGCGCGAGCGCCAGGCTCACCAGCGCCGAATCCTGAGCCAGTAGCTTGCCGGCGAGGTCTTCGAACCGGCGGGGCGAAATTTCCGGTTCGAGCGAAATCGCAAGTCCGAGCCCTTCCGCCAGCGTCAGGTTTTCGCGGATGCCGGCCGTTACCCTTGTACTGGAGAGAGCGACCTTTTCCGCAGTCTGCAGGCGAAGATTGCCGGTGAAGTCCGAATCCAGCGCGCGGTTGGTGAAATACATCGAGGCAAGCACCAGCGCCGTGGCCGAAACGGCCAGTATGTCGCTCGGGATGATGCCCCATCGTCTGGCTGCGGGGGTTTTCGCCGGTTCTACCATGCCGTCCCATCCATCTTATCCGGCAGTAAGCATCGCTCATGCAATGCGGATAAAATGGGACTATAGATTTAAAAATTTAAAAAATAATATACAATGTAAATACTGGTGAATATTAATAGTTTATATTCATGTATTTTTCTGTGCTTATTTAATTTTAGCTAATTTAAAAAGAGTCGCGGACAAACTGCCCGCGACTCTCTGTGTCTCGTAACGTTTTCTTACTTGGATGCCGCCATCGGATTGTTGGGGTGCGTGGTCCAGTTGGCGTAGTCGGCCGATACAAGCTCGCCGGTGCGCTGGTCCTTCTCGCCGGGCGCGAGCGTGACCATGTCGATGCAGTTTTCGACCGGACAGACATTGACGCAGAGATTGCAGCCGACGCAGTCCTCTTCCTTCACCATGAAATGCCGTTCGCCATCCACCATCGCCGTGATCGCCTGGTGCGAGGTGTCCTCGCAGGCGATGTGACAGCGGCCGCATTTGATGCAGGCATCCTGGTCGATGCGGGCCTTGGTGATGGAATTGAGGTTCAGATACTGCCAGTCCGTGACGTTGGGCACCGCGCGACCGGAAAGCTCGTCAAGCGTGCGGAAGCCCTTGGCGTCCATATAGGCCGAAAGGCCGGAGATCATCTCCTTGACGATCTTGAAGCCATAGGTCATCGCCGCGGTGCAGACCTGCACGTTGCCGGCACCGAGCACCATGAATTCAGCCGCATCGCACCAGGTGGTGATGCCGCCGATGCCGGAGATCGGCAGGCCGGCGGTTTCCGCATCGCGGGCGATCTCGGCGACCATGTTGAGCGCGATCGGCTTCACCGCCGGGCCGCAATAGCCGCCATGCGTGCCCTTGCCGCCGACCGTCGGGTTGGGCGCGAAATTGTCGAGGTCGACCGAGACGATCGAGTTGATGGTGTTGATCAGCGACACCGCATCCGTGCCGCCGCGGTGCGCGGCGCGGGCGGAATGGCGGATATCGGTGATGTTCGGCGTCAGCTTGGTGATCACCGGCATGCGGGTATATTGCTTGCACCAGCGCACCACCATCTCGACATATTCCGGCACCTGACCGACGGCAGCCCCCATGCCGCGCTCGGACATGCCGTGGGGACAGCCGAAATTGAGCTCGATGCCGTCCGCGCCGGTCTCTTCGACGAGCGGCAGGATCGCCTTCCAGCTTTCCTCCTCGCAGGGCACCATGATCGAGACCACGATGGCGCGATCCGGCCAGCGGCTTTTGACTTCCTTGATCTCGCGGAGATTTAGGTAGAGATCGCGGTCAGTGATCAGCTCGATATTGTTGAGACCGAGCAGGCGGCGGTCGGCACCCCAGATCGCGCCGTAGCGCGGGCCGTTGACGTTGACGACCGGCGGGCCTTCCTCGCCCAGCGTCTTCCACACCACGCCGCCCCAGCCCTCGCGGAAGGCGCGTTCGACATTATAGGCCTTGTCCGTCGGCGGCGCGGAGGCGAGCCAGAACGGATTGGGCGACTTGATACCGACGAAATTGTTTGTGAGATCAGCCATTGTCGTTCTCCTCAGGCCACGGCCGTCGCCAGCGGCGCTTCGCCTGCCAGAAGGTGATGGATGGAAATCGCGGCGTCTCGTCCTTGGGCGACCGAAGTGACCGTCAGGTCCTCGCCCTTCTTCACGCAGTCGCCGCCGGCCCAGACATCGGGTAGCGAGGTGCGGCCCTCGGCATCGATGGCAATCCGGCCGTGCTCCAGCTTCAGGCCTTCCAGATGTTCGGTGACGAAGGTCTGGCCGATCGCCTTCAGCACGTGGTCGGCGGCGATCACGCCGGTCTCGCCAGTCGAGACCAGCCTGCCGTCCCTGACTTCGGTATGCTCGAACAGCACGCCGGCGACCTTGCCGTCCTCGCCGAGGATTTCCTTCGGCGCCAGATAGTGGCGGATGAACACGCCGCGCGAGGCCGCAAGCTCCTGCTCGAATTTCGAGGCGCCCATGGCGTCCGGCCCGCGCCGGTAACAGAGCGTCACTTCTTCGGCGCCGAGCAGTTTCGACTGCACGGCGGCGTCGATCGCGGTCATGCCGCCGCCAAGCACAACGACATGGCTGCCGACTGTGATTTCGGCGAGGTCATCGGTCTGGCGGATCGCCGCGATGAAATCGACGGCGTTCTCGCAGCCGGCAAGGTCTTCGCCGGGGACGCCGAGTTCGTTGACGCCGCCAAGGCCGAGGCCGAGGAAGACGGCGTCATAATCGCGGCGCAGTTCCCCGAGAGTAAAGTCGCGACCGAGCATCTGCCCGCCGCGGATTTCGATGCCGCCAATCTCCAGCAGATACTCGATTTCCTTCTGGGCGAAGTCATCGACGGTCTTGTAGGCGGCCAGGCCGTATTCATTGAGCCCGCCGGCCTTGTCCTTCGCCTCCAGCACGATCACGTCGTGGCCGGCCATGGCGAGGCGATGTGCGCAGGCAAGGCCAGCCGGGCCCGCGCCGACCACCGCCACGCGCTTTCCGGTCTCGTGGGCGCGGGTGTAGAACTGGCGGTTTTCGACCATCGCCGTGTCGGTGGCATAGCGCTGCAGCAGGCCGATCTCGACGGGCTTTTCCTCCGCGGTGTTGCGCACGCAGGCTTCCTCGCACAGCGTTTCGGTGGGACAGACCCGGGCGCACATGCCGCCGAAAATGTTCTGGTCGAGGATGGTCTTGGCCGCGCCCAACGGGTTGTCGGTTGATATCTGGCGGATGAACAGCGGGATATCGATGGCGGTGGGACAGGCCGTCATGCACGGCGCGTCATAACAGAAATAACAGCGATCCGCCTCCACCGCCGCCTCGTGCCGGTCGAGCGGAGGGTGCAGGTCGGAAAAGTTCTTGTGATACGCATCGGGCGCAAGTCGCCCGCCCTTCAGGGCCGGGTTCAAGTCTCGCATAGCAATGTTCCCCAATTTTTGGTTGTTGGGGAAATGCTACCGCGAAAATAAAAATTTATCAAACGGTAAAATTTTGGGTTAACACGCCGTTTCCTCGGCCCGCTGTCCACCTTTGCTGTTGATCATCGCGTCAGAAACATGGTGTTTGTCTGGCCTGTGAATTCAACGGAAGCCGTCATGACCAAATCGCCGCTGCTGATCGACCTCAAATTCTCCGACCGCGCCGCCGTGGTCGCCGCGCTGAAGCGCCATTTTGCCGATCGCGATGTCATCGATCTCGGCGCGGCCGAGAATGCCGGGCGCGATCTTTCCGCTTGCCGCTACGCAATTCTATGGCAGCCCGACGCGGACCTGTTTTCCCGCGCGACGAACCTCGAAGTTCTGTTTTCCGGCGGGGCGGGCGTCGACAAGGTTCTGGCGCTTGAAGGCCTGCCGGATGCGCCGCTGGTGCGCTTTGTCGATCCGTCGCTCACCCGGCGGATGAGCGAATATGTCGTGCTGCAGTGCCTCTTTCACCTGCGCCAGGTCGCCGCCTATCGCGACAGCCAGGAGGCCCGGCGCTGGCAGCCGCTGCCGCAGCCCGAGGCCGGCGCGGTGACGGTCGGGATCATGGGGCTCGGCGAACTCGGGCGCGATGCGGCGGCGAAGCTGAAGATGATGGGGTTCAACGTCGTCGGCTGGTCGCGGACGGCCAAGACCATCGAAGGGATCGAAACCTTCGATGAGGCGGGCCGCGATGCCTTCCTCGCCAAGACCGATATCCTGGTCGGCCTGCTGCCGCTGACGGCCGAGACCACGGGCCTCTTCAATCTGGCGCTTTTCGAAAAGCTGAGGCGCGGCGGTCCGCTCGGCGCGCCGGTGTTCATCAATGCCGGCCGCGGCGGCTCGCAGGTGGAGGCCGATATCGTCACGGCGCTCGATCGCGGTCTTCTCGGCGGCGCGTCGCTCGATGTGTTCGAGACCGAGCCGCTTCCCGCCGAAAGCCCGCTCTGGGATCGCGAAAACGTCGTGATCACGCCCCATGTGGCGGCCGACAGCGATATCAGCGCGCTGTTTGCCCATGTCGAGCGTCAGATCGCGCGGTTTGAGGCGGGAGAACCGCTCGAGCATGTCGTCGGGCGACAGCGGGGCTACTGACAAACGGAACAATCGGCGCGGCCTTGGCGTTTTCCCTTCAACTGAACCCGTAAGCACCGGGCAAGGAGGAAGTCATGGCAACGCATTTCGATCCCAAGGAAGTCCGCCCCGTCAAATATCCGGGTGAGGAAGACTACCCGCAGAACCAGGAAGACAATGGCGTCGTCTCGCCGACCGAAAACCGGCATCTCAATCGCGGGCAGACTGTGATCATGATCCTGATCGCGATCATGGTCGGCGTCGTCCTGATATGGGGCGGCGCGGAATGGCTGTTCGATACGCCGGTAGCGGAGTGATTGATGATTGACCCCAACAAGCCCAACCAGACCAATGAACCCGATACCGGCAAGTCCGAATTGTCGCCGAACGAGGCGCGGCAGTCCGAGAGGGGCCGTGGCCTGATCTACGTTCTGGGCGGCGGTCTCGTGCTGGCTCTCGTGGTCTGGGCAGTGATGGAACTGTTCGCCCCGAAGGGCGCAAGCCCGGATGTCGAGACCGTGACCGAGGATGCCGAACAGGTGGCCCCCGCGACGGATCAGTAAGCGGGCCGCTTAAACTCGCTTTGAGCAAAAGCGCCGCCGTGCTCTGGATTTCCGATAGCAGAGCGGCTAAATCATGGGCCCTGAGGGGCGCATGACCGCCTTTCACGCGAATGACGCCTGAAGGGAGCGGGAGGCGATGGCCAAGACCGATATTGCCACACGGGTCTATGATCACAGCTGGAAGCTCGACCCGATCATCCGCAGCCTTCTGGATACCGATTTCTACAAATTGCTGATGCTGCAGATGATCTGGAAGCTCTATCCAGACGTCAACGCCACCTTCTCCCTGATCAACCGCACCGCCTCTGTCCGCCTTGCCGACGAAATCGACGAGGGGGAACTGCGCGCTCAGCTCGATCATGCGCGCGAGATCAGACTCACCAAGAAGGAAATGATCTGGCTCGCGGGCAACAGCTTTTACGGCCGCTCGCAGATATTCGAGCCCGAATTCCTGACATGGCTCGCCAATTTCCGCCTGCCCGAATATGAGCTGACGCGTCATGACGGCCAGTATCAGCTGAACTTCCACGGCCGCTGGATGGAAACCACGATGTGGGAGATACCGGCGCTCTGCATCATCAACGAATTGCGCTCGCGCGCGGCTTTGAAAGGCATCGGCCTGTTCACGCTGGACGTGACCTATGCCCGCGCCAAGGCCAAGATGTGGTCGAAGGTCGAGCGGCTGGCTGCCCTCGACGGGCTCAGAATATCCGATTTTGGCACCCGCCGGCGGCATTCCTTCCTGTGGCAGCGCTGGTGCGTCGAGGCGCTGAAGGAAGGCATCGGCCCGGCCTTTACGGGCACATCCAATGTGCTGCTCGCCATGGATACCGATCTGGAGGCCGTCGGCACCAATGCCCATGAACTGCCGATGGTCGCTGCCGCCCTTGCCGAGACGGACGAGGCCCTTGCAGCGGCCCCCTACAAGGTGATGCAGGACTGGAACAAGCTCTATGGCGGCAATCTGCTGATCGCGCTGCCGGATGCCTATGGCACCACGGCCTTCCTGCGCCACGCACCTGAATGGGTTGCCGACTGGACCGGCTTCCGCCCCGACAGCGCGCCGCCGATTGAGGGCGGCGAGAAGATCATCGCCTGGTGGAAGAAGATGGGCCGCGATCCGCGCGAGAAGATATTGATCTTCTCCGACGGGCTGGATGTCGATGCCATTATCGAAACCTACAAGCATTTCGAGGGCAGGGTGCGCATGAGCTTCGGCTGGGGCACCAATCTCACCAATGATTTCATCGGCTGCGCGCCGCATCGCGTCGGCGGGCTGAAGCCGATCTCGATCGTCTGCAAGGTCTCCGACGCCAATGGCCGCCCGGCGGTGAAGCTCTCCGACAATCCGCAGAAGGCGACTGGCGATCCGGCCGAGGTCGAGCGTTACCTGAAGTTCTTCGGCTCCGAGGACATGGTCGATCAGCCGGTGATGGTCTGATATGCAGATCCGCGAAGGCAAGGCAGAGGATCTGGAGGCGCTTTACGCGATCGCGCTTGTCACCGGCGACAATGGTCGCGATGCGAGTGCGCTCTACGACGATCCGAATATGATCGGCCATATCTACTCCGCGCCCTATCTGATGGTCGATGGCGGCTTCTGCTTCGTCGCCGAGGATGAGGCGGGCGTGTGCGGTTATGTTGTGGGCACCGCCGATACCGTTGCCTTTGCGCGGACGCTGGAGACGGACTGGTGGCCGGCGCTCAGGACGCGTTATCCGGAGCCGGATGTGACAAGCCGCGCGCAATGGTCGCCCGATGAATGGCGCGCCCATCTATTTTACCACCCGGAAATGCCGCCGCCGGCAGTGGTCGAGGCCTATCCGGCGCATCTGCATATGAACCTCCTTGAACGCGCCCGCGGCCACGGGCTCGGGCGTCAGCTTCTCGGCGCGGCGCTGCGACATCTTACCGAACTTGGGGCCAGTCACGTTCATGTCGGGGCGGGATGGACCGATGCCGGCGGCGCCGCATTCTGGCAGGCCTGCGGTTTCGCGGTGCTGGAGGAGGCTGGCCGCACGGTCTATCTCGGCCGGGCTGTGGCCTGATTGCCACCCGGCCCGTGAAGCTCTGTTCAAACACGCCCAATTACATTGACACCTGAAAACCGGCCCCGCTAAGAAGATTGCGGATCAGGTTCCGTTCGCGAGAACGGATGAAAAGGGAACGCGGTTCAAAACCGCGGCTGCCCCCGCAACTGTAACCGTTGAGCCATTTCCACCACGTCACTGGGCGCATGTCCGGGAAGACGGAAATTGAGGCGACGACGCGGAAGCCAGGAGACCTGCCCGATCCGGTCACCCTTGCTTGAACACGGGGTTCTTGTTCAGGCGCGGTCGTCCGTCGCGGTGACATTCGAAAACGATGTTGCCGTGGATGGATGGTCGGGCCAAACCGCTTTCCCATTCCCCACGGTGCTTTTTTGCCGGCCGCGGCCGGTCCGAATGGGGATTTGACATGAGAGAATTCATTGCGGCCGGCATGGCCGTCGCCGTGCTTGCTTCGGCCGGAGAGGGGCTGGCGCAGGATACCGGCGCCACGACGGTTCTGGAACCCATCTATGTGACGACGCCCTTGCGCCGCCCGTCCACGATCGTGCAGTCGACCTCGACGGTCACGGTGGTCACCGAGGAGGATATCGAGCGCTCCGCCGCCGTCGATCTTCCCTCGCTGCTGAGAAGCTATCCGGGCGTCAACGTCACCACCAATGGCGGCATGGGCTCCAATGCGGGAATCACCCTGCGCGGCACCAATACCGGCCAGACGCTGGTGCTGGTCGACGGCATGCGGGTCGCCTCGGCCACCGGCGGCTCCACCGCCATCGCCAATATTCCGCTTGCCAGCATCGCCCGCGTCGAGATCGTCGAGGGCGCGCATTCGGCCCAATGGGGCGCCGACGCGATCGGCGGCGTCGTCAACATCATCACCAAGGATGGCAGTTTCTGCGAAAACGGCGCTTCGATCTGCTCCAGCGTGGAAACCGGCGTGACCTGGCCATGGGGCGGCTTCGGCACGCTGTCGAGCCGCGGCGTCACCGGGTCCGGCGTCGATTTCAATGTCGGCCTCTCCGTCATCGGCACGGAAGGCTATGATTTCACCACGCCTTCAAATATGGTTCATGAGCCGGGTCGCGACGGCTTCCTGCAAGGCAGCTTCAACTATTCGATCGGCAAGGATTTCGCCTGGGGCCGGGTCTATTCGCAGGGCTTCTATGCCCGCTCCAATCCGCATTTCGACAGCGCGCCCTATGCCGACTGGATGACCGGCGACATGGTCTATGGGGCCAATCAGTCGATCCAGACGAATGCCGCCTTCAAGCTCGGCGCGGAATTCGACCACGCCGACGACTGGTCTTCGGTGTTCGAGATTTATTCGGCCTTCGACTACCAGAAGAATTTCCGCGACGATCATCCGGAAGCCGATACCCATTACGATACCAATCGCTTTGGGATTTCCGGTTCGACCACCAAGGAAGTCATGGCGGGCGATGCGCTCAACATCTTCACGCTCGGCTTCGACGCCTATCGCGAAACGGTCGATTCCTCCGTCGATTACACCGAGACCGGGCGCAATGTCGGCGCCTTCTACGGCCAGTACGGCCTCGAGCTTGACGCCCTGACGGTGAATGCCGGCCTGCGCTACGATGCCGACGAACAGTTCGGCGGGGCGCTGACCTATAATGTCGGGCTGGGCTACGAACTGGTCGAAGGGCTGACGGCGCGCGCCTCGTTCTCCACCGGCTTCAACGCGCCGACCTTCAACGATCTCTACTGGGCGTTCGACGGATCCTATGTCGGCAATCCCTATCTCGACCCGGAAACCTCGAAGAACTGGGAGGCGGGTCTGAACTGGGATTCCGGCGCGGGCAGTGTGGTCGATCTCGTCTATTACGAGAACTACATCGACGACATGATTGTCTTTGTCTCCGACCCGGTCACCTATATCGGCACCATGGAGAACATCGAGGAGGCCAAGGTCAGCGGCGTGCGCGCGACCTATTCGCAGATGCTGCTCGATGACCGCCTCGGCCTTGATTTCGGCCTCGAATACCGTCTGCCGAAGAACGAGACCGATGATGAGTATATCGCCAACCAGAACCGGCTGAAGCTGACGGCGGCGGCAAGCTGGCAGGCGACCGAGCGCCTTAATCTCAACGCGGACATCGAATATGTCGGCAGCCGCTGGACGAACGAGTCGAATTTCAATCCGCAGCTTGGCGACTATACCGTGGTCGATATTTCCGCCAATTATGCCGTGGATGACTTGTCAAACGTCAAATTCGCGGTCGAAAATCTCTTCGACGAGGATTACCAGACAATTCCCGGCTATAACGCGCCCGGCACCACCGTGACGCTTTCCTACCGAAGGACCTTCTAAATGCCGCACCCGGCGCACGCCAAACGGAATGCTTTCAGCGTCTTCGCAGCGTGCGCCGGGTTTTTTCTTTTTTCCTTCACCGCCTGGGGCGCGCCGCAACGGGTGGTCTCGATCAATCTGTGCACCGACCAGATGGCGATGCTCGTTGCCGGGGAAGGGCAGTTGCTGTCGGTGTCCAGGCTTGCGGCCGATCCCGCCATCTCGGCGATGGCAGAGCAGGCTGAAGGCTACCGGCTGAATGACGGGCTGGCGGAGCAGGTGTTCCTGATGAAGCCCGATCTCGTGCTTGCCGGCAGCTATACGACGCGGGAGACGGTCGATCTCCTGAAGCGGCTCGGGATCGCGGTGGCGGAGTTTCAGCCCGAGGCCTCGCTCGATGATGCGCGACACAATCTGGAGCGCATCGGCGTGCTGCTTGACAGGAAGCAGGCAGCGGCGGATGTGATCGCCGCGATGGATGAAGGCCTCGCCGGTCTCGCCGGCACGCTGCACGGCGAGCGCACGGCAGCATTTTATTACGCCAATGGTTATACCTCGGGCAAAAAAACTCTTGCCGGCGACATGATCGAGCGGCTGGGTCTCGTCAACATCGCCTCGGAGGCCGGGGTCGACAGCCTTGGCCGGCTGCCGCTGGAGCGGCTGGTCATGGCCGCGCCGGATGTGATCGTCGGCGGCGACGCGGATTATGAGGCCCCGGCGCTTGCCCAGGCCGGGTTCAGGCATCCAGCCTTCGTGGCCGCCACCGAGCGAAGCGATTACGTCAACCTGCCGAGCCGCTACACCATCTGCGGCGGGCCGTTCAATGTCGCGGGTATTGCCCTGCTCGCCGAACAACTTGGCGGAGGCGGAGCGGATGAATGAGCGCCGGCGCTATTGGCGGCTGATGGTCGGTCTCGGCATTCTCGTGCTGGCGCTGTTTACCGCCTCCCTCGTCATCGGCCCGGCGGGCATCGGGTTTCGCCAGAGCGTCGCCGGCCTGTTCGGTCGCGATGCCGCGTCCATCGTTCTGATCATGCAGGAAATCCGGCTGCCGCGCGCCATTCTGGGGCTGATGATCGGGGCCACGCTCGGGCTCTCGGGTGCGGTGCTGCAGGGCTATCTGCGCAATCCGCTGGCCGAGCCCGGCCTTCTCGGCGTCTCGGCCTCCGCCTCGCTCGGCGCGGTGATCGCGATCTATACCGGCCTTTCGGCGCTGTTTTCGCTGGCGCTGCCGCTGCTGGCGCTTGCCTTCGCCTTCGCCGCGGTCCTGCTGGTGCGGTTTCTGGCCGGCGGCGGGGCGCGCAGCCTGACGATCATTCTCGCCGGCGTTGCCGTAACCAGCTTTGCCGGCGCGATGACCTCGCTGGCGCTCAATCTTTCGCCCAATCCCTTCGCGGCGATGGAGATCATGTTCTGGATGCTGGGTTCGCTCGCCGACCGTTCCATGCTGCAGGTATGGCTGTCGGCGCCGTTCATGCTGGCCGGCTGGGTGCTTCTGTTCGGCTGCGGCCGCGCGCTCGACATGCTGACGCTCGGCCATGAGGCCGCGGCCAGTCTCGGCATGTCGCCGAAGCGCACCGAGCGCATGGTAATCTGGGGCGTGGCGGCAAGCGTCGGCGCGGCGACCGCCGTCTCAGGCGCGATCGGCTTCGTCGGCCTCGTGGTGCCGCATATCCTGCGGCCGCTCGTCGGTTCTGTGCCGTCCCGGCTGCTGCCGGCAAGCGCGCTGGGCGGAGCGGCGGTGCTCCTGGCCGCCGATGTCGCGGTAAGGCTGGTTGCGCCGGAGCGTGACCTGAAGATCGGCGTGGTGACGGGGCTGATCGGCGCGCCTTTCTTCCTGTGGCTGATCTACAAGACGCGGCGGGAACTGGTCTGATGCTGCTGCGCGCCGAGAACCTCACCGTTGAAAGAGGCGGCCGCGCCATCGTGAATGGCGTCGATCTGAAGGTCGGGCGCGGCGAACTGGTCGGCCTGATCGGCCCCAACGGCGCGGGCAAGACAACGCTTTTGAAGGCGCTGATCGGCGTGACGGCGGCTTCCGGCGCAGTGTTCCTGCAGGACAGCCCGCTGGAGGGCCTCAGCGCGAATGAGCGCGCCCGCCGGGTCGCCTTTCTGCCGCAGGACCACGAGATCGCTTGGCCGGTGAAGGTGCGCGAGGTGGTCGCGCTTGGCCGCCAGCCGTGGATCCAGAACAGTTGTTTCGGCGATTACGCCCGCGGCCAGATCATCGCCGAGGCGATGGCGCGTATGGGCGTCGAAACCCTGGCCGAGCGCACGGCCGACACGCTTTCCGGCGGCGAGCGCGCCCGCGTGCTGATCGCCCGCGCACTGGCGCAGATGACCCCGCTCTTGATCGCCGATGAACCGGTCGCCGGGCTCGACCCCGCCCACCAGATCGGCCTGATGGAAGTATTCGTCTCGCTGTTGCGCGAGGGCCGCTCGGTGCTCGTCTCGCTGCACGATCTCGGCCTTGCCGCGCGCTGGTGCACCCGGCTGATCATGATGGATGGCGGCGGCGTGGTGGCCGACGGTCCGCCCGCCGCGGTGCTGACGGCGGAAAACCTGCGCGGGGTCTATGGCATCGAGGCCTATTTCGGCAAAGCCGATGGCGGTCCGGTGATCATGCCGACCCGACTTTCGCCGAAATGACGCGGCGGCAAGGCCGGCGTCCCGTTCCTGCCGAAAGCGCCATTGCGCGAAGGCGGCGATTTCGCTAAGAAACCGCAGTTTTCCCGGCATGCGTCGAAATCTGGCTTTCGCGAGCCAACCCAGCGACCTGACGGCGAACGCGGCATGGATGAGGCGTCCGGTTCCGGACGCCCTGGAATATTGAGTTTGGAAAGTCTTCAATGGCCCGCATCGTCATGAAATTCGGCGGCACGTCTGTCGCCAATATCGAACGTATCCGCAATGTGGCGCGCCATGTGAAACGGGAAGTCGATGCCGGCCACGAGGTCGCCGTCGTGGTCTCCGCCATGGCCGGCAAGACCAACGAACTGGTGGAGTGGACGCGCGAGGCCTCGCCGATGCACGATGCCCGCGAATATGACGTCGTCGTCTCCTCCGGCGAGCAGGTGACCTCCGGGCTGCTTTCGATCGTGCTGCAGTCGATGGGCGTCAACGCCCGATCCTGGCAGGGCTGGCAGTTGCCGATCAAGACCGATGGCACCCATGGCGCGGCCCGTATCGTCGATATCGACGGTACCGACATCGTCAAGCGCATGGGCGAGGGCCAGGTTGCCGTTTGCGCCGGCTTCCAGGGTATTGGCCCGGATAACCGGGTTGCAACACTCGGCCGCGGCGGCTCGGATACCTCCGCCGTCGCCATCGCCGCCGCCGTGAAGGCCGACCGCTGCGATATCTACACCGATGTCGACGGCGTCTACACCACCGATCCGCGCATCGAGCCGAAGGCCAGACGCCTCAAGAAGGTGGCGTTCGAGGAAATGCTGGAAATGGCCTCGCTCGGCGCCAAGGTTTTGCAGGTTCGCTCGGTCGAGCTTGCCATGGTTCACAAGGTGCGCACATTCGTGCGTTCAAGCTTCGATGCGCCGGACGCCCCCGGCATGGGCGATTTCGACAATCCGCCCGGTACCCTGATTTGCGACGAGGATGAGATTTTGGAACAGGAAGTCGTAACCGGCATCGCGTATGCCAAGGACGAGGCTCAGATTTCGCTGCGCCGCGTCGAAGACCGCCCCGGCGTGGCCGCCGCCATCTTCGGCCCGCTCGCCGATGCCCATGTCAATGTCGACATGATCGTGCAGAACATCTCGGAAGAGGGCACCCATACCGACATGACCTTCACCGTGCCGGCTTCGGATGTGGAAAAGGCCAAGGCGGCGCTTGCCGCCAAGCAGTCGGAAATCGGCTATGACGTGATCCAGAGCGAGACCGAGCTTGCCAAGATTTCGGTGATCGGCATCGGCATGCGCTCTCATTCCGGCGTTGCCGCCTCGGCCTTCAAGGCCCTGTCGCAGAAGGGAATCAACATCAAGGCGATCACCACATCCGAGATCAAGATCTCGATCCTGATCGACGGCGCCTATGCCGAGCTTGCAGTCAGGACTTTGCATTCCTGCTACGGTCTCGATAAATAGACCCTAAAAGGACGTCCGGTGAGTCCCGGACGCCCATGGAAGCGACAACGCTTTCGCCACCGGGGACAGACTGTGATGAACCACCAGGCATCAAGCCCGCGCATCCTGCTGAAGCGGCTGAGGGAACTGATGGCGGAGCCATTGGAGCCGCAGGACCGCCTCGACCGCATCGTCGGCCAGATCGCCGACAATATGGTGGCCGCGGTCTGTTCGGTCTATGTGCTGCGCGCAGACAGCGTTCTCGAGCTTTACGCCACGCAAGGTCTGAAGCGCGACGCCGTCCACCTTGCCAGCCTGCGCATGGGGCAGGGCCTCGTGGGCACGATCGCGGCCTCGGCCCGTCCGCTGAACCTCTCCGACGCCCAGTCGCACCCCGCCTTCCGTTACCTGCCGGAGACCGGTGAGGAAATCTACCACTCCTTCATGGGCGTGCCGATCCTGCGCGCCGGCCGCACGCTCGGCGTTCTGGTCGTCCAGAACACCGACGAGCATGCCTATAGCGAGGAGGAGGTCGAGGCGCTGCAGACGGCGGCGATGCTGCTGGCCGAACTGATCGCCTCCGGCGACCTCAAGAAGATCACCCGCCCCGGCATGGAGCTGGATCTCACCCGTTCCGTATCGCTGTCGGGCGATGCCTATGGCGAGGGGATCGCGCTCGGTCATGCCGTGCTGCATGAGCCGCGCATCGTCATCAGCAATCTTGTCAACGAGGACAGCGACGCCGAGATCGCGCGGCTGCGCGCGGCCGTCGAGAAACTGCGCTTCTCTATCGACGAACTGTTGCAGCGCAACGATGTGCCGTCCGAGGGCGAGCACCGCGAGGTGCTGGAAACCTACCGGATGTTCGCCCATGACCGCGGCTGGGTCCGCCGGCTGGAAGAGGCGATCACGCTGGGGCTGACGGCCGAGGGCGCGGTCGAAAAGGTGCAGAGCGACACCAAGGCGCGGATGATCCGGCTGACCGACCCGTTCATGCGCGACCGGATGCACGATCTCGACGACCTCGCCAACAGGCTTCTGAGACAGCTGACCGGCGGAGAGATCGACCGCGACGGCGAGAATTTTCCCGATGACGCGGTCGTCGTGGCGCGGGTCATGGGCGCTGCCGAGCTTCTGGACTATCCGCGCGAAAAGCTGCGCGGCCTGGTGTTGGAGGACGGGGCCGCCACCAGCCATGTGATCATCGTCGCGCGCGCCATGGGTATTCCGGTGATCGGCCAGGCGACCGGCGTTGCCGCCCAGGTCGAAAACGGCGATGCCATCATCGTCGATGGCGATGACGGCGAGGTGCATGTGCGCCCGCTCGATGCCCTCGTGGTCGCCTATGAGGAAAAGGTCCGCCTGCGCGCCCGCCGGCAGGAACAGTTCCGCGCGCTGCGCGCCGTCGAGCCGGTTTCCGCAGATGGCGTGCGTTTCAAGCTGATGATGAATGCCGGTCTGCTGGTCGACCTGCCGCAGCTCGACGATTCGGGCGCGGAAGGCATCGGCCTGTTCCGCACCGAGTTGCAGTTCATGATCGCCTCGCGCATGCCGAAGGCCGCCGAGCAGGAGAGTTTCTACCGACAGGTGCTCGACCATGCCGGCGATCGTCCGGTGACCTTCCGCACGCTTGATATCGGTTCCGACAAGATGGTCTCCTTCTTCCGCGCCCAGGAAGAGGAAAACCCGGCCATGGGCTGGCGCGCCATCCGGCTCGCGCTCGACCGACCCTATCTTCTGCGCATGCAGATGCGCGCGCTGATGAAGGCGACGGCGGGCGAGACCCTGCGCGTCATGGTGCCGATGGTTTCCGAAGTCGGCGAGCTGCGCGAGACGCGGGCGCTGATGGCCAAGGAAATCCAGCATCTCGCCAAGTTCGGCCATCAGGTGCCGAAAAAGATCGAGCTCGGCGCCATGCTGGAAGTGCCGGCGCTGCTTTACGAGATCGACGAGCTGATGGCCGAGGTCGATTTCGTTTCGGTGGGCTCCAACGACCTCTATCAGTTCTTCATGGCGATCGACCGCGGCAATGCCCGCGTTTCCGACCGCTACGACACGATCAGCAAGCCGTTCCTCCGGATGCTGCGCGATATCGTGCGCGCGGGCGAGCGCAACAATGTGCCGGTGACGCTGTGCGGCGAATATGCCAGCAAGCCGATTTCGGCGCTGGCGCTGTTTGCGATCGGCTACCGCGCTGTGTCGATGTCGCCGACGGCGATCGGGCCGGTGAAGGCAATGCTGCTCGGGCTCGATATCGGCGCCGTCAGCGCCGAGATCAATGCCGCGCTCGACGATCCCGGCAATATGACCCCGGTGCGCGCATTGCTTGAACGCTTTGCGAATGACCACAATATTCCGCTATAGACGGCGATCCGTCATAAGCGATCGGCGCGCGAGCGCTCCATAACAAACCTCCATAACCAGCGGAGTGATCCCGGCGTGGCAAGGCTACCCAAAGACAAGATGCGCGAACTGGAACGGCGGTTCTCCGAGGTGGAGGCCCGGATGTCCTCCGGACCCGACGCGGAAACCTATGTGAAGCTCGCCTCCGAATATGCCGAGCTGGAACCGGTGGTGAAGAAGATCCGCGACTATCAGGCCGCCGAAAGCGAGCTTGCCGATCTCGAGACCCTGCTTGCCGACAAGGCGACCGACCGCGAAATGCGCGAACTCGCGGAAATGGAGATGCCCGACCTCGAGGAGAAGATCGAGGCGCTGTCGGGCGAAATCCAGATCCTGCTGCTGCCGCGCGACGCCGCCGATGAAAAGAGTGCCGTGCTTGAAATCCGCGCGGGCACTGGCGGCTCGGAGGCGGCGCTGTTTGCCGGCGACCTGTTCCGCATGTATGAGCGCTACGCCTCTTCCAAGGGCTGGAAGGTGGAGGTGCTTTCCGCAAGCGAGGGCGATGCGGGCGGTTACAAGGAAATCATCGCCTCGGTCTCCGGCAGGGGCGTGTTCTCGCGGCTGAAATTCGAATCCGGCGTTCATAGGGTGCAACGCGTGCCGGAAACCGAAGCCGGTGGGCGCATTCATACATCGGCCGCGACCGTAGCCGTGCTGCCGGAAGCCGAGGATATCGATGTCGAGGTGCGCCAGGAAGATATCCGCATCGATACGATGCGCTCCTCCGGCGCCGGCGGCCAGCACGTCAACACGACGGACTCCGCCGTGCGTATCACGCACCTGCCGACCGGCATCGTCGTCACCAGTTCGGAAAAATCCCAGCACCAGAACCGGGCGAAGGCGATGCAGGTGCTCAGGGCAAAGCTCTACGACATGGAACGCCAGCGCGCCGATGACGCGCGTTCCGCCGACCGCAAGAGCCAGGTCGGCTCCGGCGACCGTTCGGAGCGCATTCGCACCTATAATTTTCCGCAGGGCCGGGTCACCGATCACCGCATCAATCTCACGCTCTACAAGCTCGATGCCGTGATTGCCGGCGATCTCGACGAGGTCGTGGATGCGCTGGTGGCCGATTATCAGGCCGGCCAGCTTGCCATGCTCGGCGTCGAGGCGCATTGAGGTGACGCTTTCGGAACTCTACCGCCAGACCGTTGAAGCCTTCGCGGCGGCAGGCCTCGATGCGCCCCAGGAAGATGCCCGTCATCTCGTCAGCGGCGTGCTCGGCCTGACGCTGACCGAGATGGTGACCGAAGGGGCGCGCGTGATCGATGCCATCGAGATGCAGGCGGTCGCCGAAGCGGTCGAACGGCGCAAGAACCGCGAGCCGGTCTATCGTATTCTTGGTGCGCGCGAGTTCTACGGGCTCGATTTTCTGCTGTCGCTGGACACGTTGGAGCCTCGGCCGGACACGGAAATCCTGGTCGAGCAGTGCCTGCCCTTCCTGAAACGCCGCATCTCCGAGACCGGGCGGGCGCGTTTCGTGGATCTCGGCACCGGAACCGGGGCGATCGCGATCACGCTGCTCAGCCAGTGTCTGGAAGCGGTGGGCGTTGCAACGGATATTTCCGAGGGCGCCCTTGAAACGGCGCGCGGCAATGCCTTGATAAATGGCGTAGCCGACCGGCTCAGCCTTCAACAGGGTTCGTGGTTCGAGGCAATTGACGGCCGGTTTGACATGATCGTGTCAAATCCGCCTTATATCGTCTCGGACGAGATTGCGGCGCTTCAGCCCGAAGTTCGCGATTTTGATCCGCTGGCAGCCCTTGATGGCGGCGAAAGCGGCCTGGATGCCTATCGGGCGATCGCCGCCGGCGCTGGCGACCATCTCGCCGAAGGCGGGATCGTGGCGCTCGAAATCGGAGCCGAACAGAAGGTGGCGGTGGCCAGGGTGTTTACCGAAGCCGGTTTCAAACTCTCGGTTGCAGCCAAAGACCTCGGCGGAAACGATCGCGTGTTGATATTCATCGGGTCCGATTGAGGCCGGAGACGGAGGCGGCGGCTTTTTGGCCGCCGGCAATGGGTCTGTCTAAATATTTGAAACTGCGCGGCGTTCCTGTCGCGAAAGATTGCGATTTTCCGGCCCAGGCGCCCGGATTTTTTTGAAATCAGCTAAAGAAAGGGCTTGGAATTTCTCCACAGGCGGGCTAGGTTGCAGCCACGCAAAACGGCGACTGAAACAAACAGCGATTCGTCGCTTGGCCTCAGTCTACAGGTTTTCCGTCCAATGTTGGTTCATTGCGACTTACCGTCTTTTGCGTGATTCAGGTCCTTAAATTCCACGAATGGCAGCGCTGAGATGCCCTGCCGGATGGACTATGCCGCCGTGTGTTCATGACACCGCCCGGCAAAGGGCGTAGCTCGACCATAAACAGAAATTCAGGTGAAGTTTTCATGAGGTCAGGACAGCAGAATAAACGCGGACGCGGGCGCGGCGGCAATAATAACAATTTCAACCGCAAGGGCGCCAATCCGCTGACCCGGACCTATGACAGCGCCGGTCCCGATGTGAAAGTCCGCGGCACCGCCCAGCATGTGGCGGAGAAATACATGACGCTGGCGCGCGACGCCCAGAGCGCCGGCGACCGCGTCATGGCTGAAAACTATCTTCAGCATGCCGAGCACTACAACCGGATCATCGCCGCCGCCCAGGCACAGATGCAGGATCGCCACCAGCGCGACGACCGCTCCGACAATGATGACAATGACGACAACGCCGCCCAGGCCAACGGCAACCGCGCCGATGATCGCAATGATGGCAATGATCGTAACGACCGCAGCGAGCGCAATGAACGCAGCGAGCGCAACGATCGTCGCAACAATCGCCGCCCCGAGCAGGCCGTCGATGCCGATGGGCCGCAGCCGGTGATCGAGGGCACGCCCGCCGAAGTGATGGCAGAGGATGCCAACGGCCAGCCGGTCGACAAGCCGCGCCGCCGCGCCTCGACCGCCGCCCGCCCGCGCCGCACCAAGCGTGCCGCCGCCGAAACGGCAGCCGAGGGCGAAGCACCGGCCACCGAGGATAAGGCGCCCGCCGCCGAAGCCGCCCCGGAAGGCGAAGCCCCCAAGAAGCCCGCCCGCCGCCGTCGCACGCCGAAGGCCGAAGCCGCCGACAATGACGGCAACCGCGACGCCAAGGCGCTGGCTGACGCCGCTTCGGAGTAAGCGGCGGTCGTTGGGCGGAGGCGCAGGCGTTGGTTTCTGGCTTTCGATATCGGAAACCTCTCCGTTCCTGATCTCTCCCCTTGAGGGAGAGATTCCCCGAGAGGGGCAGAGAGTGGTGAACCCTCTCCGCGAGTTCGGTGTTGGCGGCTTTTGGGGCTTGCGCCCTTTACCCCTCTCTGTCGCTTTCGCGACATCTCCCCCTCAAGGGGGGAGATTATTGGCTGTGAGGCTTCCGGTTAACACAGACGGGAGTAGTCGCGGCAGATAAGCATATCGATTAAATCCGGCCCCGGCCGGTGGCGGGGACGAATGGCACTGGTGATTGCAATCGACGGGCCGGCGGCGGCCGGCAAGGGGACGCTGGCGCGCAAGCTCGCCGCCCATTATGGCCTGCCCCATCTCGATACCGGCCTGACATACCGCGCCACCGCCAAGGCGCTGCTTGACGCAGGCAAGCCGCTCGATGACGAGGCGATCGCCGCCGAAATGGCCGGCGCCATCGATCTCGGCGGCCTCGACCGCGCAGTGCTTTCTGCCCACGAAATCGGCGAGGCGGCCTCGAAGGTCGCGGCCATGCCCAGGGTGCGCGTTGCGCTCGTCGCAGCACAGCGCCGCTTTGCCGAAACCGACAGGGGCGCCGTGCTCGACGGGCGCGACATCGGCACGGTGGTCTGCCCCGATGCGACGGTGAAGCTCTATGTCACCGCCGATGCCGAACTGCGCGCCCGACGCCGTTATGACGAGATTGTCGGCGGCGGCGGCGTTGCCGATTTCGCCGAAATCTTCGAAGACGTGAAGCGCCGCGACGCACGCGATATGGGCCGCAAGGACAGTCCGCTGAGACCTGCGGACGATGCGCACTTGCTTGATACGTCCAAAATGGGTATAGAGGCCGCGTTTCAGGCCGCGCGCGCGATTATCGACGGGCAGCTTGACCGGAATAACTGAAATTGGCGGGTTTTCCCGCATATAGAGGTTTTCACAGCATCCACGCGCCGGAATGCTCTTTGCCATAAGGGAAAGAGGGGTGCTCTGACTACCTGATATCAACACCAGCCACCGGCGCATCCGTGTCAGGCTTTTTGAGCCGACACGTTCCAGGAGTTTTCATGACTGCACAAACCCCCACGCGCGACGATTTCGCCGCAATGCTGGAAGAATCCTTCGGCGCCAACAATGATCTGGCCGAAGGCTATGTCGCCAAGGGCCTCGTCACGGGCATCGAAAAGGATGTCGCCATCATCGATGTCGGCCTGAAGGTCGAAGGCCGCGTGCCGCTGAAGGAATTTGGCGCCAAGGGCAAGGAAGGCGAACTCAAGGTCGGCGACGAGGTCGAAGTCTATGTCGAGCGCATCGAGAACGCGCTGGGCGAGGCTGTCCTGTCGCGCGAAAAGGCGCGCCGCGAGGAATCGTGGATCAAGCTCGAAGCCAAGTTCGAGGCCGGCGAGCGCGTTGAAGGTCTGATCTTCAACCAGGTCAAGGGCGGCTTCACCGTCGATCTCGACGGCGCGATCGCCTTCCTGCCGCGTTCGCAGGTGGATATCCGTCCGATCCGCGACGTTTCCCCGCTGATGCACACGCCGCAGCCGTTCGAAATCCTGAAGATGGACAAGCGCCGCGGCAACATCGTCGTTTCGCGCCGGACCGTTCTCGAGGAAAGCCGTGCGGAACAGCGTTCGGAAATCGTCCAGAACCTCGAAGAGGGCCAGGTTGTCGAGGGTGTCGTCAAGAACATCACCGATTACGGCGCATTCGTGGATCTCGGCGGCATCGACGGCCTGCTGCACGTCACCGACATGGCATGGCGTCGCGTCAACCATCCGACCGAGCTGCTGACCATCGGTCAGCAGGTCAAGGTTCAGATCATCCGCATCAACCAGGAAACGCATCGCATTTCGCTGGGCATGAAGCAGCTTGAGGCTGACCCGTGGGATGGCATTTCGGCGAAGTATCCGGAAGGCAAGAAGATTTCCGGTACCGTCACGAACATCACCGATTACGGTGCGTTCGTTGAGCTGGAGCCGGGCATTGAAGGCCTGATCCACATCTCGGAAATGTCCTGGACCAAGAAGAACGTACACCCCGGCAAGATCCTGTCGACCACGCAGGACGTCGATGTCGTCGTTCTCGAAGTCGATCCGGCCAAGCGCCGCATCTCGCTCGGTCTCAAGCAGACGCTCGAGAATCCGTGGGAAGCCTTCTCCTTCTCCAACCCGCCCGGCACCGAAGTCGAGGGCGAGATCAAGAACAAGACCGAATTCGGCCTGTTCATCGGTCTCGAAGGCGATGTCGACGGCATGGTGCACCTCTCCGATCTCGACTGGAACCGTCCGGGCGAGCAGGTCATCGAGGAATACAACAAGGGCGATATCGTCAAGGCTGTCGTTCTCGATGTGGACATCGAAAAGGAACGCATCTCGCTCGGCATCAAGCAGCTTGGCAAGGATGCGCTGACGGAAGCGGCCGCTTCCGGCGATCTGCGCAAGGGTGCGGTTGTTTCCTGCGAAGTTATCGGCACCAATGACGGCGGCGTTGAAGTGAAGCTCGTCAACCACGACGACATCACCGCCTTCATCCGCCGTTCGGATCTGGCCCGCGACCGCGACGACCAGCGCCCCGAGCGTTTCTCGGTTGGCCAGGTCTTCGACGCCCGCGTCACCAACTTCTCCAAGCGCGACCGCAAGGTCATGCTGTCGATCAAGGCGCTGGAAATCGCCGAAGAGAAGGAAGCCGTGGCACAGTTCGGTTCGTCCGACAGTGGCGCTTCGCTCGGCGACATCCTGGGCGCGGCTCTCAAGAACCGCGACGACCAGTAAGCTTCGCTTGCATCACGAATAGAAAAACCGCCGGGTGGCAACGCCCGGCGGTTTTTTGTTTGCTCTGATGGCGGTCTTCAGGTCGCCGGGTTCTCGGCCCTGTCCTCCAGTCGGAAGGCATAAAACGCCAGCAGAATGATGATCGGCGGGACGAGAAAACAGAGCCGGCCGACGAGGCGGTAGGCAAGGGCGGCGAGCGCGCAGCCGAGCGCGAACAGGAACAGCGCCGGTATCAGCCGCTTCAGCCGGTGTTTCAGCGGTTCCTTGTCGATCGCGCCCCCGAAGACGAGGTCGGTGACGTCCAGCATGATCTGCGTCGTCGTGCCGGTCATCAGCGTGGACGGCGGAAGGTCGGGGAGGTGGACGCGGTGCACTGCGTTCTGGATCGCCATCGCGACCACAAGGGTCATGCCGGTGATGATTTCGCCGGCGCTGTTTGCGGCAGTCGGCAGCAGGAACACCAGCACGGCCGCCGCCGAAAACAGGGCGAACTGAAGCTTCAGGAGCACGGGAACCACCGGGCGCTCATGCCGAACGAGCCAGCGCGCGAAATAACGCGCCGCCATGACCGAAACGCAGAAGACCGGCAGCGCCAGCGCCTTTGCCAGCAGGCCGCCGGTTCCGGTCGCAATCGCTGCGCCCAGCGTCACGAAGTTGCCGGTGACATGGGCGGTGAAAAGCCCGTGGAGCGCCACGAAGCCCATCGTATCGACATAGCCGCCATTGAGGCTGAGGGCCGAGGCAAGCAGGGAACGCGACATACACCATCTCCACCCGGACCATGACCCGTTCGATATGCGCCGGTCCGCCACGGACGCAGAGGCAGCGGAAAGGATCGCGCATGCGATCAAGCCATACACGCCGCGTGAACGCAGTGAGAGTATCGGGGAAGCGTAAATACATGGTTATGCCGACGAACACCGGCACACCGCGATTGCCGGTTGAACAAAACCGCCGCTTATCCGTCTGGAAAACCAGCACGATAAGGAGATCGACAGGACCACGGTCGCCTCTGCCCGCTCAGAATCGACAGCCGCCCGGCAGATCACATCAGCTCATGGTTTCTTCGATGACATGCGTTCCGAGCAAACGTCTTGAACGCGGTGACCCGCTCAGCCCTGCTTCGCCACCGGACGAATGCGGTCGCCGGCTTCGATCACCAGCGGGTCAAAGCCGCTGCCGGGCTGTTGCAGCATCTCGAAAAGCTGGGCGCGCATGCGCGGTTCCCAGAACTTGCTGATGTGGTCGGCCACGCCGGCCACCGCCTCGTCATGCGGGCGGGTGCGGAAAAAGGCGGCAATCTGGTTTGCCATGTGGGTGAGCTTTTCGGGCGCCATTTATTTGTCCTTAGCCAGAGGGGGATGCCGGCGGGCGACAGATCTACTCGGCCGCCTCGACCCGCCGGGCCTTTCTTGAAAAGCTCTCATATTCCTCCTGCCAGTCCGTCGGGCCGTTGGAGGGCGAAACCTGAACGGCCGTCACCTTGTATTCCGGGCAGTTCGTCGCCCAGTCGGAGAAATCCGTGGTGATGACATTGGCCTGCGTGGCCGGATGGTGGAAGGTGGTATAGACGACGCCCGGCGACATCCGATCGGTGATTTTCGCCCTCAGGCTGGTTTCGCCCGACCGGCTTTGCAGCTTCACCCAGTCGCCATCCTTCACGCCGCGAAGCTCCGCGTCATGCGGATGGATTTCCAGAACGTCCTCCTCGTGCCAGACGACATTGTCCGTGCGCCGTGTCTGCGCGCCGACATTGTACTGGCTGAGAATGCGTCCTGTGGTCAGAAGCAGCGGGAAGCGCGGTCCGGTCTTCTCGTCGGTCGCAATGTAATCGGTGCGGATGAAGCGTCCCCTGCCGCGCACGAAGCCATCGATATGCATGATCGGCGTGCCGTCCGGTGTCTCGTCATTGCAGGGCCACTGGACCGAGCCTTTTTCGTCCAGCAGTTCATAGGTGACATTGGCAAAGCTCGGCGTGGTCGCGGCAATCTCCGCCATGATCTCGGCGGGATGCGCATAGGACCAGTTGCCGCCCATCGCATTGGCCAGAAGCTGCGTCACCTCCCAGTCGGCGTAGCCGGCCTTCGGCGACATCACCTTGCGCACCCGGTTGATGCGCCGTTCGGCATTGGTGAAGGTGCCGTCCTTTTCCAGGAAGGTCGAGCCGGGCAGGAAGACATGCGCGTAATTCGCCGTTTCGTTCAAAAAGATATCGTGGACGATGACGCATTCCATTGCGGCCAGACCGGCCGAGACATGCTTGGTGTCGGGGTCGGATTGCAGAATATCCTCGCCCTGACAGTAAAGCCCCTTGAAGGTGCCATCGACGGCGGCATCCAGCATGTTGGGAATGCGCAGGCCCGGCTCGTCCGAGATCGGAACACCCCAGGCCTTTTCGAAGATATCGCGGACATCGGCATTGTTGACATGGCGATAGCCGGGAAGCTCGTGCGGGAAGGAACCCATGTCGCAGGAGCCCTGAACATTGTTCTGGCCGCGCAACGGGTTCACGCCGACGCCGCGGCGGCCGATATTGCCGGTCATCATGGCGAGATTGGCGAGGCCGATGACGGTGGTCGAGCCCTGCGAATGTTCGGTGACGCCGAGGCCATAATAGATCGCCGCATTGCCGCCCTTCGCATAAAGCCGTGCCGCTTGGCGAACGGTCCCGGCCGGAACGCCGGTCAGTTCTTCTACGGTTTCCGGGCTGTTGGCGGGTTCGGCGGCGAAGACCGCATAATCCTGAAACTCATCCCAATCGCAGCGCTCGCGGATAAAGGCCTCGTCGTAAAGCCCCTCGGTGACGATCACATGCGCCAGCGCGGTGACGACGGCCACATTGGTGCCCGGGCGCAACGCCAGATGATGGCTTGCCGCCACATGCGGCGTCCTGACGAGATCGATACGGCGCGGATCGATGACGATGAGCTTCGCGCCCTGCCGCAGCCGCTTTTTGAGCCGCGAGGCAAACACCGGGTGCCCGTCGGTCGGGTTGGCGCCGATGACAAGCGCGACATCGACGTCTTCGACGCTGTCGAAATCCTGCGTTCCCGCCGATGTGCCGAATGTCTGGCCAAGCCCGTAGCCGGTCGGCGAATGGCAGACGCGGGCGCAGGTATCGGTATTGTTGTTGCTGAAGACCGCGCGGGCAAGCTTTTGCACCAGATAGGTCTCTTCATTGGTGCAGCGCGACGAGGTGATGACGCCGATCGAATCCCGTCCGTAATCCGCCTGAAGGCGGCGCAGCCTGGACGCGGCAAAGCCGAGCGCCTCCTCCCATGAGACCTCGCGCCAGGGGTCGGCGATGTTCTCGCGGATCATCGGGTTCAGAACGCGGTCCTTGTGGCTGGCATAGCCATAGGCGAAACGGCCTTTGACGCAGGAATGGCCGTGATTGGCCTTGCCATCCTTGTAGGGCACCATGCGCACCAGTTCCTCGCCGCGCATTTCCGCCTTGAACGAACAGCCAACGCCGCAATAGGCGCAGGTGGTGACGAGCGAGTGTTCCGGCTGGCCGATGTCGATGATCGATTTTTCCTGCAGCGTCGCCGTCGGGCAGGCCTGAACGCAGGCGCCGCAGGATACGCATTCGGAGCCGAGAAAATCGTCGCCGAAACTGCCGGGCGACACGCGGGATTCGAAACCGCGCCCTTCAATCGTCAGCGCGAAAGTGCCCTGCACTTCCTCGCAGGCGCGCACACAGCGCGAACAAACGATGCATTTCGACGGGTCGTAGGTGAAATAGGGGTTGCTTTCATCCTTCGGCAGGTAGCGGGCGTTGACCTCGCCAACGCCGTCGCGCGTCTTCATGTGATTGCCGCCATCATAGCCGTAGCGCACATCGCGCAGGCCCACAGCGCCGGCCATATCCTGCAGTTCGCAATCGCCATTGGCCGCGCAGGTCAGGCAATCCAGCGGATGGTCGGAGATATAAAGCTCCATCACCCCGCGGCGCAGCGTCTTCAACTGGTCGGTCTGGGTCGAGACCACCATGCCATCGGCAACCGGCGTGGTGCAGGAGGCCGGCGTGCCGCGCCGCCCCTCGATTTCCACTAGGCAGAGTCGGCAGGAGCCGAAGGCGTCGACCATATCGGTGGAGCACAGCTTGGGGATCGCAATCCCGGTTTCCATGGCCGCCCGCATCACCGATGTTCCCTCGGGAACGGTGATCTTGAAGCCGTCAATCGTGAGCGTAACCATGGCTTCCGATTTCGAAGCCGGCGTGCCGTAATCGATTTCCTTGATCAGGGACATGACACTACTCCGCTGCTTCTGCCGGTTGGGGCCGTGATTGGGGACGCGGACCGAAGTCTTCCGGAAAATGCGTCAGCGCGCTTGAAACGGGATATGGCGTGAACCCGCCTAGCGCGCAGAGCGAGCCAAGCCGCATCGTGTTGCAGAGATCGTCCAGAAGCGTCTTTTGCTCGGCCAGTCCTGCGCCGGCGGCGATCTTGTCGATCACCTCCGCGCCGCGCACCGCGCCGATGCGACAGGGCGTGCATTTGCCGCAGCTTTCCACCGCGCAGAACTCGAAGGCAAAACGCGCCTGCTTCATCATATCGGCGGTATCGTCGAAGACGACGATGCCGGCATGGCCGATCAGCCCGTTATTGGCGGTGAAGGCCTCGTAATCGAAGGGGATGTCGAAATGGCTCGTCGGGAAATAGGCGCCGAGCGGGCCGCCCACCTGCACGGCCTTCACCGGCCGGCCGCTCGCCGTGCCGCCGCCGATATCGTAGATCAGCTCATTCAGCGTGATCCCGAAGGCGGTCTCGAACAGCCCGCCATGTTTGATATTCCCGGCAAGCTGGATTGGCATCGTGCCGCGCGACTTGCCGATGCCGAAATCGCGATAATACTCAGCGCCGCGATCCAGGATCAGCGGGATGGAGGCCAGCGACAGCACATTGTTGACCACGGTCGGACGACCGAACAGGCCTTCAAGTGCCGGAAGCGGCGGCTTGGCGCGCACCACGCCGCGCTTGCCTTCGAGGCTGTTGAGCATGGAGGTTTCCTCGCCGCAGACATAGGCGCCTGCCCCGACGCGCATTTCCATATCGAAAGCATGCCCGGAGCCCAGCACCGAAGGCCCCAAAATGCCTTCCCGGCGCGCGATCTCGATCGCCTTCCGCATGGTTTGGATCGCATGCGGATATTCCGAGCGGGTATAGATATAGCCCCTGGTCGCGCCCGTCGCGATGCCCGCGATCGCCATCCCCTCGATCAGAACGAAGGGGTCGCCCTCCATGATCATCCGGTCGGCAAAGGTGCCGCTGTCGCCCTCATCGGCATTGCAGACGATATATTTCTGCGCGCCTTCCGCCTTGCGCACCGTGTCCCATTTGATGCCGGTGGGAAAGCCCGCGCCGCCGCGACCGCGCAGGCCGCTATCGGTGACGGTCTGAACGATATCCGCGCCTTGCATGGCAATCGCGTTTTCCAGACCGCGCAACCCCTTGTAATGGCGGTAATCGGTTACCGATAGCGGATCGGTGACTCCGCAGCGGGCAAAGGTCAGCCGCGTCTGCCGCTTCAGGAACGGCAGTTCCCGCGCCTCGCCAAGAAAAAGCGGATGCTCTGCGCCGTCTAGGAAGCCCGCGTCGAACAGACTTTCGACGTCGGCAGGCTTCACCGGGCCATAGGCAACGCGGCCATGGCCGGTGCGCACTTCCACCATCGGCTCCAGCCAGTGCAGGCCGCGCGAGCCATTGCGCACGATTTCGGCCTCCAGCCCGCGCGCGGCAAGCATTTCGGAAATCGCCGAGGCCACCTTTTCGGCGCCAACGGCAAGGGCAGCGGCATCACAGGGGATAAAGATCACAGGTTTCATCGCCCTGCCTCCGCGACAACGTCCCTGAGGGTTGCTTCATCGAGCCGGCCGTAAAGCGCGTTATCCAGCATCGCTGCCGGGGCGCAGGAACAGAGACCGAGACAATAGACCGGCTCAAGCGTCAGCCTGCCATCGGCCGTCGTCTCGTGCCAGTCTAGGCCAAGGGCCGCGCGCAGGCCATCGGCCAGCGCTTCGCCGCCCATGGACTGGCAGGCTTCCGCGCGACAGATCTTCAACACGTGACGCCCGGCCGGTTCGCGACGAAAATCATGATAAAAACTCATCACGCCATGCACTTCGGCGCGGCTGAGGTTCAGCATCTCAGAGATGAGCCGCAATGCGGCTTCCGGGATATGGCCGAATTCGCTCTGAATATCGTGCAGGATCGGCAGCAGCGGCGCTTCGCGCTGCAGATGGTCTTCGACAATCGCGGTTGTGCGCGCGGCAACCGCCTCCCGCTCGAAACCCAGATCCATCATGCTCCTCCACCCATACGACTGATCTCGAAAAGTGTCATATTTTTGGACGGACAATCAATGCGGCAGTTCCGTCAGTCGATGGCATTTCCTTATAGATGAGTTCGACGGTCATGTTTCATGCCTCGGCCAGATGGCGCACCTGCCGCAGAAAGGCCGAGATCAAGGGCGCATAGGGCTCGCGATGCGTGGCGACGAGGCCAACCTCTGACCCGGCCACGGGGTCGACGATCGGTATGGTCTTCAGGGTCTCGTTTGCAAGGCTCGTAGCCAGGCTTTCCGGCATGATGGTCGACCACAGCCCGGTCTGCACATGGGCAAAGAGGGTGACGATCGAATCCGATTCCAGCGTCGGCGCGACATCGGCGGAGACCTCGGCGAGGATGCCATCGAGAATGCGCCGGTTCTGCATGTCCTTCGTCAGAAGACAGAGCGGCAGGCGGCTGACGTCGTTCCATGTGATCCGCTTGGCCTCGCCGAGATCCGTTTCGGCATGAGTCACAAGGCAATAGGTCTCGCGGTAGAGCGGGATCTGCGTGGCCTTCCCCACCGGCTCGTTTTCGAGATAGGTGATGCCGACGTCGATCTCGAGATTTTCAAGAAGCGACAGGATTTCGGCGGATGACCGCGACAGCACCGAGACCGTAACGCCGGGATTGCTCGCGACAAACGGCGCCGTCAGCGTCGGGACATGGGAAAGCGCGGTGGGTATGGCCGCGACCCTCAGATGACCGCTCAGGCCCTCGCGAATGGTCTTCAGTTCCTGCTGCATGGTGCGCGCATCGGCGACCAGCCGTCGTGCCCATTCTAGCACCCGCTGGCCTTCCGGCGTCAGCCCCTGATAGCGGGAGCCGCGCAGGACCAGAAGAACGCCCAACTGCTCCTCAAGCTGCTTGATGGCGGCCGAAAGCGCGGGTTGCGAAACGCCGCAGGCTTCCGCCGCGCGCCCGAAATGCCGCTCACGCGCCAGGGTTATGAACATCTCCAGTTTTTCAATCATGCATCTTCCATCCGGACGGGCGCTTGTCGCGCTCATTCTAACGCAATTGCGGGAGAGGGGAGACCGGACCCGGCGCGGAATTTGAACGCGAAAGAGAGTGAACACCATACGGTCAGGAAGCAAGCCAGAAAACGCGCGCTGAAAGCGCTCTCAAGCGTATTTCAGGAGAGTACATCAAGGACAAAAGTGTCCTGCTTTCCGCAAGGGGCAACAGGGTGGACAAAGCCGGAACTTAACCGGCTGAAAAACAAACGTTTATATAAAGAAGTGGCGCCCAGACGCGGAGTGAATATTACCTATTAATTCAGTTACTTAGAGAGTAGTGGGGCACCCGGATCTGTTAGCAAGTTTCAGGACTTTTTGACATAGATGTCCCACCGATCTATCCGTTTGACCAGCCGACGTTGGATCGGCTATGCAAAATCGGCCACGGAGGCCAACCAACTTTCAGCACCAACCCGCAACCTCTCAAATTAGACGGGACGCAAGAGGTGAGGTCACGCGTGACACAAACGCCAAGGCTCGCTAATGGTGCGCCGACAAGAAGTTGGAAAGGGACGGTTGCGACGATGCCGCTGGTTGTTGAGCAACTATTAAAGTACGGACTTGTGGGTGTGATGAACACGCTCATCACGTTTATCGTCATCGTGCTTCTGAGCTATCTCGGTTTCTCGCCCGTGACATCCAACGTGATAGGGTATGCCTGCGGGCTGGCGAACAGTTTTTTCTTCAACGGCCGATTTACCTTTACGTCGACGAATGGAAGGAAGGCGGTGTACCGCTTTCTGGCAGGCTTTGCCTTGGCTTATAGCATCAACCTCGCTGCGCTGCTCGCGCTGACGCACCAAGGCGATCTGCCGGAAATGGTGTCGCAGGCCGTTGCGATGTTGGTCTATAATGTTTGTTTCTTCCTGATCATGAAATTCTGGATATTTGAAAAAGATGGCTGATCATTATTCCCTTGATGTAGTGATTCCATGCTACAATGAGGAAGAAAACCTTCCCCACACGATACCGGTCCTCAATGACTTTCTCAAAAAGCTGTTGTCTCGCGAAGATCTGGGGCTGGAGCAGTTCAGGATCATCCTCGTTGATGATGGTAGCGCAGATGGGACATGGTCGCAGATCGAAGCCTTTACGCATGATATAGGTGCCAGCGGTTTGAAGCTGAGCCGCAATTACGGCCATCAGAATGCCATGCTGGCGGGTCTTTCGATTGCTGACGCCGATGTCGTGCTGACGATAGACAGCGATCTTCAGGATGACATCAACGCGATTTCCGAGATGCTCAAGGCATATCAAACCGGTGCCGATCTCGCGCTCGGCGTGCGTCGCTCGCGTGGCGAGGACCGCTTTTTCAAGAAGAACACGGCGAGGGGATATTATGCATTGATGAAGCTGATGGGCGCGCAGATCGTGCCCGATCATGCAGACTTCAGGCTTATGTCACAAAAGGCGTTGAAGGCACTTCTCACGCACGAAGAGACAAACCTGTTTCTCCGGGGCATCATACCCAATCTGGGCTTCAAATCACAGATCATTGAATATGATCGCCAGTCGCGTGAGCACGGCGAAACCAAATATACCCTAAAGAAAATGCTATCGCTCGCCGTCAACGGCGTGACATCATTTTCCGCTGCACCGCTGCGCTTCGTGGCGGCTTTGGGGATCTCCGTGTTCTTGATTTCGATGCTACTTGCCTTCTGGTTTCTGATGGAGCGGGTGTTCGTCGCCGACAGCACGGTTCCCGGGTGGGCTTCAATCGTGCTGCCGCTGTTGTGGCTCGGCGGCCTTCAAATCTTCTGCATGGGGATTATCGGCGAATATGTGGGTAAGATATATCTCGAGGTAAAACGCCGGCCTCGTTTTATCATCGATGAGAAGATATAAGGCCGTTGCCGGGCCCACCAATGCGAGCGGATAGCAGACTTCCATGAAGAACAGTATTTTTGAGCCTCTGTTCCATCCAGCGAATCACAGGTTTCTGGCCGGTTGCATTTTCGCAATTTGCCTACTGTCTTACGGCGGACACGCTTATTACATGAATTTTAATGCGGACGACGTGATCCAGATTCAGTCTGTATCAAACGATTCGCTGACCTATCTTAGCCAAGGGCGATGGGGCCTTTACCTTATCTTCCATGTGGTGCAGGGCGACAACCCCGGCGGCTTGTTCTCGCTCGGACTGGCTGTGGTGCTCATGATGATGTCAGGCATGGTCGGTGCCCGGGTCTTGGGTATCAAGTCCGGCGCTGTGATGCTGTTTTTTACGCTGTTTTCCGCAGTTTCCCTTTATTATGGCCGGTTGTTTTCGTTTCAGCTTACCTGGGTCGCCTTCACATTCGGCGTTTTTCTGTCGGTTTGCGGCGTCTATCTTGCCGCCATAAAGGCGAAATGGTTACCTGCCACGGTGTTGCTGGGATTAGCGCCGGCCTTTTACCAGCCGACAATAGAGGTTGCAGTCGTACTGTTTCTGGGGGCGTTGATCTTCCAGATCGGGGATGTAGGTGCGAGAAAAATAATTCGTCGTGCATTCTATTATGTTGCTATCGTCGTTGCATCCTCTGCATTGTATGTTGTGACGACAAAAATATCTCCCTATATTTCAGGGGTTCCGCTGAATGGACGCAGTAGTATTGACGTTATCGAGGCGCTCAAGAGTTTCGGCAGGATATGTAATTTATTTGTTAATCAGTCTATTCCATTTAATGCTGGAAAAGAAGATCCATATTTCCCGGATATATACAGAATTATATTATCTATTTCGTTTTTTGTTTATGTTTTTTGCTTTTTTATCTGCAGTAAACGTAGAAATGCTTCTTCTTTGGCATTATTTATAGTTTTTAGTGCTATAATGGTGGTTGCTCCTTATTTTCTCGCATTTGCATCTCCAGCTGATACCTTCAGCACCAGGTCGCTTATTGCATTCTCTTTCGTCCACGCGATTTACCTGATTTATCCCATCCAGCAATGGATATTGGCATCGCCTGAGAGGGGAGGCGATGGCAAGGCGCTGCTGGCGCAATCCTCTTTGGTATTGGGCTTTGCGTTTGTGTTGATCAGCAGCTGGCAGGTTGCAAAGCTTTCCTTTGATAACGCGCTTGCGTCGCAACAGGATTTGCTTGCAGTGAACAGGATCATTTCAAGAATAGACGATGTGCTTCAGGATAGCGCCATGGCAAACGAATCCTCGATATGCATAGCGGTCAACTTCAATACGCCGACGTCAGCAGGGCCGCGCGGTTTTGCCGGCACAGCCCGGGCCACGCCCTGGTCCAAGGAGTGGATTTTCCGGCTCGTGGATAACAGGTTCATTCCGGCCGAACTCGGAAAAAAGGAAGAGTTGCTTGCGCAGTCTGCGTCGAAACCGAAATGGCCTGCGAGGGGTTCAGTCTACACAGATCTGGGATGTGTTGTGGTGAACGTGAACTGACCTGTTTCGCGCTGTTTCGCTTTCGTGTGACTTTTGATGCGGTCATCTCTTTCTTAAAGCGCAGAGGCTGTGGCTCTGCTTTCGTTAGAGTTGGTCGGTGGGTGGAATGCGAAGGCCACGTATTTCCGCCATTCAATCTGGATGTGTTGAAAAACTTCGGCTCAGCCCAGAGATTCGCAGTTGATCTTCAGCATGATGTTCGTTCAAAAGAACACTGGATATTTGCCAAGCATCTGCGATGGAATGCGGCCAGCATTATCCACGGGGCACAAGGGGTGTGCAAAGTCGTTGTCGATCAGCGGACGCCACACGGTTGAAATGTATCGGTAGGTGCCTCAATGCCGTGCGCGAGCCTTTGGTTGATCGACCGAAGAGTCGGTCAATAATCAGAACGGAAAGATGAACATGGGCGAACTATTTCAAAGGCCGGCGGCCAAGACCTCTCTCGACTGGACTGGCGAGCGTTTCACACCCAAGGTTTCAGGGCAGGTCGAACTCGAGCATTTGCATCGGTATTTTCTGGCGCGGGAACTATGTCGTGGGCTGGATGTTCTCGATATCGCATCTGGCGAAGGCTACGGTTCCGCGTTGCTTGCCCAGGTGGCGCGTTCGGTCGTTGGCGTTGAGGTTGATGAAGAGTCGGTCAAGCACGCCAAAAATAACTATCATGCGGATAACCTGGAGTATCGGGCGGGAAAAGCGGAAGACATCCCCCTCGAGGCGGAAAGCGTTGATTGCGTTGTCTCCTTTGAAACGATTGAGCATTTTTATGATCAGGAAAAATTCCTGGCTGAGATCAAGCGCGTTCTTCGTCCCGACGGCTTCGCACTCATCAGTTCGCCGAACCGCGATACTTATTCCGGTTTTGGCACTCCACCCAACCCGCATCATGTCCGCGAACTGACCCAGAATGAATTCCAGGACCTCCTGTCGCACCGATTTCAAAACGTCGCTTTCTTCGGGCAGAGGGCGGTTCTCGGGTCCGTGATCGTGTGCGACCGGGGGCATGACAACCAGCAATTGGTCAGCTTTGATCGCCGAAGCGAAGATCGATTCGAGGCTAGCACCGGGCTGGCCAGGTCTGTCTATTGTGTGGCCGCCGTCTCGGATGCAGAACTGCCTGCGTTGCCTAACAGCATCTATTTCGATCTGGCCCCAGTTGAGGACGCGATCGTAAACTATCCGGCCGCAAGCGCCGAGTTGACTGCTCAGAAGGAGAGAAATCAAGGTCTTGAAGGGACTATTCACAGTCTGGAGCAAAGCAAGGCGACAATCGCAGCGGAGCTAGCCGCGCTCAAGGGAGATTTGGCCGCGCAAGATGAGTCGTTTGCTCAAGAACACTCTGCTCGACTTGAGGTTGAAGGCGAGCGCAAAACTTTACTTGAGACGGTAGAGCGACACAGGCGCGAGTTGGAAGCAGCTCAAGCCAGCGCCAAATTAGCCGAAAAACAAAAAGAGGCCGCCGTTGCCGAGGTTGTCGATCGGGCTTTCGCAGTTGTCTGGGCAAGGAGGAAACGCTCCTTTCGTTGGCGTGCCTTGCTGTTGCACCCTCTGAGCAAGAAGAAACGTAAGCAGTACCGGGATAGAAGAAAATTGAAGCTACGCTCGCGCCTTGCGGGCGGGGCGTCTACCTCAGCCGTTTTTCAGCAGGCGGACAACGCCCGTATAGAAAGCGAGAAATCGAGGCTTCGTCGTGCCGCGCTTATCAAACATCCCTTCAATCGTCGCAAGCGAAGAAATTACCGGAAGCAGCACGCTGTTCCTAGCGCCTTAGCGGGTTTGCCGTCTGCAACAACGATAGTCAATCGAGCCGTCGACACGCCCTCTGTCGGCTTGCCTTTTGTTTATCGTGAAAAACTTCCCGTCACGGGGAAGCGAATCGCTGTTTTTATCCATGTTTACTATGTTGAGGATTTCGATCGCATAATTTCTTTTGTCTCGAATATTAAATGGTCTTTTGAAACATTCATATCAACTGATAGTGAGGAAAAGAAAAGAAAGATTCTAAACAGGGTTACATACTGGAACAGGGGTAATGCTAGAGTTGATATAACGCCGAATATAGGCCGTGATATAGCTCCATTCTTTGTGAATTTTCGAAAAGACATATTAAAATTTGACTATGTTTTCCACATTCACACGAAGCGGTCAGGTCATACCCCCGAATTGGCTGATTGGCTGGATAGGATGATGGCATCAACAATCGGATCCCCAGAAATTGTTGACAGCATTCTTTCCGCATTTGAGGCCGATGAGACACTTGGAGTGTTAGCTCCGACCTATCACCCGCATAATGAGCCTTATGTGAATTGGATTGACAATTTCGAGCGGAGCTCGGAGTTGGCGGCGAAAATGGGTGTTACGTTGATGCAGGATATGCCTTGCGCTTTTCCGGCTGGCTCAATCTATTGGGCGCGGTCAGCGGCTCTGGCTGCCATCCTCGACATCGGCCTGGAGTTCGCTGACTTTGAACCGGAAGCAGGTCAGACTGATGGAACCCTGGCGCATGCGATCGAGCGAATGCCGTTTCTTTCGGCAGAGGTGGCCGGCTTCGGGTGGAATTTTGTTTCACCGCAAGCTCGCAAAGATAAGTCGATCACCACGCGTGATGAGTTGGTGCAAGCTTTGTCTGAGAAGAGATCGTTCCTTCTGCCCCCCAGCGAGCGTCAAGGCTACGGCAGCCAAGTGCAGAGAGCCCAGTTTCAAAAGGCCCATTTCAAGTCAAAGAAGACTGTTGAGCTCAACACATTTCTTGAGACGGATAAACGCATCGAGCTACCCTCTACCGAGAAGCCCCTTGTTTCTATCGTGGTTGTTTTGTTCAACAGCGCTGAACTGACCTACCCGTTCCTTCTTTCGCTTCGGCAGGCCATGACAGTTCCGGCTGAAGTGATCATCGTTGACAATGCTTCGACGGACCGAACGCGTGAGCTGCTTTCCCGTGTCGATGGCGCCAAAATTGTGCTGAACGACGAGAACGAGCATTTCTTGCGCGGTTCCCGGCGCGGCGCCGCTTTGGCTCAGGGTGAATTTCTGTTGTTAGTGAACAACGACACCGTGTTGCCCAGCGACTGTCTTGAGATCGCCACAGCGAATTTTGAAGACCCCGGGACCGGAGTTGTTGGGGCGAAGATAATCCTGCCGGATGGATCCTTGCAGGAAGCAGGCAGCGTTATCTGGTCGGATGGTACATGCGTAGGATACGGACGCGGACAGAACCCGAATTCGCCCGCCTTTCAGTTCCGGCGTGAAGTGCATTACTGCTCTGGCGCTTTCATGATGCTGCGACGCTCTCTCTACTTGAAGTTGGGCGGGTTTGATGAGCGATACGCCCCTGCATACTACGAGGAAACAGATCTCTGCATGAAAATCCGCGCAGCCGGGTACAAGGTCATATATGATCCGCGAATTACGATCGAGCATTACGAGTTCGGCAGCGCGACGGTTCGCCAGCAGGCGATCGACCTGCAGGAGAGGAATCACAAGTTTTTTCTGGCTCAGCATGCCACTGCCCTGAAAAACCATCCGTCTCATGAGATCGGCCCGCGCGCGGCATTGGATTCGCTTCGCAAGAAGCGCGTTTTGATGATTGACGACCGCGTGCCCTACCGCAACCTGGGAGCTGGCTATCCGCGCGCGCGGGATTTGGTCAAAGCGGTCTCCGCTCTTGGGTGGGATGTCACATTCTACCCGTTGTATTTTCCGGGCCTGGATGTTGATGAATTCTGGTCTGACTTCGGACCAGACATAGAGGTCGCTGCCGAACTCGGCGAGCCGGGGCTTTCTGGCTTTCTGAGGGAGCGCGCGGAAGAATTCGATGCTGTTTTTGTGAGCCGGCCCGGCAACATGGCGCGCGTTCAGGAGGCGTGCGGTCGCGCGTTTCTTTCCCGCCTCAAGCTCATCTATGATGCAGAGGCGCTTTTCGTCGAAAGAGAGAAGATTCGTCGGGCGCTTTTCGAAAATCCTTTCGAAGAAAAGGATTACCGTGCCGCCTATGAACAGGAGATTGGCTTGATGAAGGGAGCCTCTGCTGTCGTTACGGTTTGCGAGCGCGAAAAGAAACTCATCAGCTCACGTGTTTCAGCGCCTATTCAAGTGATCGGTCACATGGTGGACGCCAAGCCCTCCACGGCGAGTTTCGAGGAGCGATCGGACCTGCTTTTCGTCGGCGCTCTCGATGGCACACGAGAGGCTTCGCCGAATGTCGATTCTCTTGTCTGGTTTGTGGAAGAGGTAATGCCGCTCTTAGATCAGAAGCTTGGCACAGATTGGAAGCTGAACGTGGCGGGGCGTGTGCAGTCTGAGGATCTCGAACGGATTGCATCCGAGCGTGTCCGGCTGCTTGGAATGATCCCTGACCTTTCGCACGTCTACAATGAGAACCGCGTATTCATAGCACCTACACGTTTTGCGGCTGGCATCCCCGCAAAGGTTCATGAGGCTGCCAGCTTCGGCTTGCCTGTTGTTGCCACAGATTTGATCGCCTCTCAGGTCGGCTTCATTCCCGATAGCGAAATTCTCGCAGCCTCAACGGCAAAAGACTTCGCTGATAAATGCGTAAGTCTCTATACGGGCAAGGAAGTTTGGTCCCACATCCGTGAAAAAGCACTATTGGCGGTCGCATGCGACTGCTCGAAAGAGCTTTTTGAAAGAAACGTTGCATCGCTTTTCGTTCCATTTGAAAAATAGAGGCTTGCCGAGAGAGCGCATGGATCTCAAACTCTGCACCTTTAGCCGGCGCATCTCGTCGGGCAGTGCTCTGCGCCCTGAAAACTGGATCGTTTGCTGTTGGAGTATTCCGCGGTATTTTCCTGGCTGGGAGAAGGAGTGGAAGAGATGAAGGCATCGAAGTTTTCGGACGCCCAGAAGGTGTTTATTCTGAAGCAGGGGGATGACGGTGTGCCTGTGGCGGAGATTTGCCGCAAGGCCGGGATCAGCCAGGCGACCTACTTCAACTGGAAGAAAAAATACGCAGGTCTTCTGCCTGACGAGATGCGCCGGCTGAAAGCTTTGGAAGATGAGAATGCGAAACTGAAGCGGATCGTGGCGGACCTGACGCTGGACCGCGAGATGCTTCAGGATGTCATCCGCCGAAAGCTCTGAGGCCTGCCCGAACGCGCAAGCTTGTGGATGGGATGCTGGTGGACTGGGGGGTGTCGATCAGGCGAGCCTGCAAGGTTCTGACGTTCGACACCTCGACCTACCATTACAAATCCCGCCGCATCGGTCAGGCCGCTCTTGAAAGACGGATCAAGGAGATATGCGAGACACGCGTCCGGTTTGGCTATCGGCGTGTTCACGTACTCCTTCGACGAGAAGGCTGGATGGTCAATATCAAGAAGACCCGCAGGATTTACAAGGCGTTAGGGCTGCAGCTCAGGAACAAGCACCCGAAACGCCGGGTGAAGGTAAAGCTGCGCGAGGATCGCCAGGAGGCCGTAGGGCCGAACGATATCTGGGCGATGGACTTTGTTCATGATCAGCTCGCGGCAGGCAAGAAGCTGCGAATCCTGACCATTGTGGATATCCATTCCCGCTTCAGCCCGGCCACCGACCCGCGCTTTACCTATCGCGGTGAGGATGTGGTGCAAACGCTGGAACGGATTTGCAGGAAAGGCGGTTATCCGAAGACGATACGGGTCGACAATGGCAGCGAATTTATCTCCCGTGACCTCGATCTGTGGGCCTATGTGAACAAGGTCACGCTGGACTTCTCGCGGCCTGGCAAACCGACCGACAACGGCTTCATCGAAGCTTTCAACAGCAAGCTGCGTGCAGAATGTCTGAACGCAAACTGGTTCATGACCCTTGCGGATGCGCGCGAAAAGTTGGAGGATTGGCGTAAGCACTATAATGAGGATCGTCCTCATTCGGCGATCGGATACAACGTCCCGATCGCGTTGCACAATCCCGGTGGCGCTGCCAGCCCGCCATCGTGATCAGAGCCGGAAAAATCTAACAGCCGGCGGTCCAATAAATGGGCGCAGAGCAAGAGCCGGAAAAATCTAACATCCGGCGGTCCAATAAATGGGCGCAGAGCAAAAAAACGCAAACTCTCAAGTTAAACGAGGGACGCAAGGGGTGCAGGTCAAGGTATCGAGCCTTCCGTCGAAAGCGTCGGTGACAGCTATGACAATGCGCTCGCCGAAACAATCAACGGTCTTTGCAAGGCCGAGGTCATCCATCAGCGTGGACCATGGCGAAACTTCAAAGCTGTTGAATTCGCCACACTCGAATGAGTCGACTGGTTCAACCGCCGTCGTCTTCTGGAGTCCATTGGAAATATTCCGCCAGCCGAAGCTGAGGAGCGACACTTCGTAAGCGACAAGCTGGCCCCATCTGGCCGAGTGGTTTGGCGTTGGGATAACAGTATCGGACATATTGAACTGCAGTGAGCTTCTATGTCTGCGCCTGGTCCTGAAACTAGAACTTTCCATATGATTGAAGCTGTCGCTGGCCGCTTCGAGGGTGTGCCTCGGCAGCTACGCCGACGCTGCTCTGATGATTTTAAGGCCCGAGCGGTGGCGGAGGCGCTCGAGCCAGGAGCAAATGTTTCGGCAATCTCGCGTCGACTGGACATCCATCCTAACTCTTTGACTGGCGTCGTGCAGTCCTGAATGCCCGGGCGGGTCTGAAGGAACCGACACGTCGTGAAGCTGTAGTGACAGAAGCCAGCGGCACATTGATCGAAGTTGTCATCGGCGAGGTAATCATACGTGCTCGGGCAGATGTCAGCGAAGCGCACTTGCGTCGGGTTATCCGTGCGGTGCGTTCGGCATGATCCCCGCGAGTGCGAAGGTCTTCCTTGCCAGCCATCCCGTCGACTTCCGCAAGGGACCGGACGGTTTGCTGTCTCTGGTGCGGGATGCCGGCAGCGATCCGTTCAACGGCGCGCTGTATGTCTTCCGGGCCAAACGCGCGGACAGGATCAAGATCGTCTGATGGGACGGGTCCGGCGTTTGCCTTTACGCCAAGCGGCTTGAGAAAGAGCAGTTCTGCTGGCCCCGCATGGGCCATAACCGGATTCATCTCAACCACGCCCAGCTTCCGGCGCTCATTGATGGCATGGACTGGAAGCGGGTTCGATCTCGGCCTGTCAAGCCGCCGGAGATCGTTGGCTAGAGCAATTCCAGGTGAAGTGGACACCGGTTCATCGTCCGGGATTGCGCCGAAACAAAAGGCCCTGCTGCGAAGTGAAACACCGGGCTGAAAAGGCAGGAAACCGGCGAAAACTGTGCTTTGGTAGCCCCATGACACCGCCCGCCTTCCAGCTTCCTGATAACATTGAATCGCTGAAAGCGTTGCGCTTTCCATGGCAGAAAAGGCGGCGCGCGCCGACGCTCTGGAAGCCGAGGTTGCCAATCTCAAGGCGCAAAACGCCGATGCCGATGAGCGCATTGGGCGGCTGATGCAGATCCTGAAAGCGTTCGATCGTGCCCGCTTCGGCCGGCGATCGGAAAAGCTGGGCCTGCACGCCGCCGACAACGAACAGCAGGCTTTCGTCTTCGAGGAAATCGAGACCGGCATTGCTGCAATCAAGGCCGGGCTCAAGAAGAGCCACGAGCGTGCTGATGGCAAGCGTCCGCCGCGGCCGCGCAAAGGCTTCGCCCCGCATCTGGAACGGGTCGAAGTGGTGATCGAGCCGGAAGAGCTGCCGGAGCATGCCGGCAGGCAAAAGGTGCTGATCGGGGAGGATGTCAGCGAGCGGCTGGATGTTGTGCCGGCGAAGTTCCGCGTCATCGTCACCCGCCGGCCGAAATATGCCTTCAGAAATGAAGATGGTGTTGTTCAGGCGCCGGCGCCGGCACACATCATCGAGAGCGGCATTCCGACAGAGGCGCTTCTGGCGCA
Source organism: Martelella mediterranea DSM 17316 (assembly GCF_002043005.1). Lineage (NCBI taxonomy): Bacteria > Pseudomonadati > Pseudomonadota > Alphaproteobacteria > Hyphomicrobiales > Aurantimonadaceae > Martelella > Martelella mediterranea. Next base: position 1,453,214 of record NZ_CP020330.1, read on the forward strand.
GATTGCCGTCTCAAAATATGCCGATGGCCTGCCGCTCTATCGACAGGAGGCGATCTACGCCCGCGACAAGGTCGAACTCGACCGCAGGCTGATGGCGCAATGGATGGGCAAGCTCGGCTTCGAGCTGGAAATCCTCGCCGATTACATCCTTGTCGAGATAAAGAAGGCCGAACGGGTCTTCGCCGACGAAACGACGTTGCCGACGCTTGCTCCAGGTTCGGGAGCAACGAAAACAGCATGGCTGTGGGCCTATGCCAGGGATGATCGTCCGTTCGGCGGCAGCGGCCCGCCGATGGTCGCCTACCGCTTCGAGGACAGTCGATCCGGCGAATGCGTTGCCCGCCACCTGAATGGCTATCACGGCATTTTGCAGGTCGACGGTTATGCCGCCTACAACAAGCTCGCGAGATCTGACGGTGGCAATGATGGCGTCACATTGGCTGGTTGCTGGTCACACAGTCGGCGCAAGTTCTATGAACTACATGTCGGGAAAAGCTCCGAGGTAGCAACGGCGACGGTCGAACGGATGGCAAAGCTCTGGCAGGTCGAGGAGGCCGCTCGAGGTCAAAGTCCCGACGCCCGCGTCGCGGTGCGTCAGCAAACCTCCGCCGTAATTGTCTCTGAACTCTTCGATCTCTGGCACAAGACCCTGCCACGGATATCCGGAAAATCGAAGCTCGCCGAGGCGATCCGCTATGCGACCACGCGCCGCGCCATCTTTGAGCGCTTCCTGAGCGATGGCCGCATCGAGCTCGACTCCAACATCGTTGAACGGGCAATCCGGCCGCAGGCCATAACGCGGAAGAACGCACTTTTTGCAGGCAGCGACGGCGGCGGAAGAAGCTGGGCAACGATCGCTACGCTGCTGCAGACGGCAAAAATGAACAATGTCGATCCGAATGCCTGGCTTACCCAGACCCTCGAGCGCATCGCCAACGGTTGGCCGAGCAGTGAAATCGACGCGCTTATGCCGTGGAATTACCACGCCTGAACGGCCTCGGCTTGCCGCTTACGACACTTCGCCATGCTGGACGAACCAGCCATGGCCGCATAACTTAAACCAAACGGCCTGCGGCAGACCCGGTGCGGTTCAGCGACATTCGAGACAGACACTGAGGAAATGATAGAGCATGATCAGCAAGTTCAAAGACATCGGTAGATTCTTCCGCTACAAGCGCACCACTCGACGTACGGTGGTGACTGTTATCGGAGCGCGCAGCGGCACTTCGGCCCTTACCGGGACATTGGGCATTCTCGGATGCACGCTTCCCAAGAACCTGATGTCAGCAAACATGGCAAATGAGAAGGGGTATTTTGAGCCTCAGGATCTGGCTAATCTCCACGATGAAATCCTAGAAGCTGTTGACAGCGAATGGAGTGACTGTCGTCCCTTCCCTTTCGAGAGGCTAGACGCGAGTCAGGTCGAGGATTACACGCAGCGAATTGCGTGCGCCTTCCAGCAGAATTACGGCGACGCCGCGCTCTGCGTACTCAAGGAGCCGCGCATGTGCCGTATGCTCGACCTATGGGATATCATATTCCAAAAGCTGGATGCCGACCCGGTGTTCTGCTTCATTTCTAGAAATCCGGCTGAAATTGCCGGGTCACTAAGAGCCAGAGACGGCTCTTCGCTGGAGCAAGGTCTTATGTATTATATCAGAAATCAATTAGACGCCGAAAAAGCAACGCGACGTCGTCGCCGGGCTTTTGTTTCCTACGACAATTTGCTCTCCGACTGGCGCAGAACCGTCAGTGATATAAGCGGAAGTCTCGATATCGTTCTTTCTAAGACGCAGGAGCGATCGGAAAAGGTGGACGCATTTCTCGATCGCAAATTACGCCATCATGCAGGTGACGGCGCCGCTCCCTCCGGAGAGTTGTTTGATATTGCCATGGCGGTCCATGAATCGCTTTTTCTAGTCACAGACCAGAAAAGTGGGTTGGCGGCCCAAGAAAAACTTGATGACTTGAGAGCCATTTTCAATGAGCGGTTAATGGAATACGCAGGTAAATAAAAGGCTCCAACTTGGCTTGCAAACAGCTTTTGATACACGAGGCTGGCAAATGGCGGAAACCATGATCGTCGGGGACATTGGTGTGCATCCTCTTGTACTCTGCAAAATCAAGCCCACTATTGAGAGCTTTTCGAGTCCGACTCTCAGAGTCTGTTCAAGAAAGCGGATATCGAGCGAGCCGCCTTGTCATGAGCTTGATCATAGCGGTCTGAATGAAGGCGAGGCTTGTTGCTGAGAACCGCTCGGAATCCTTTGCCAAACGGCGGTTTATCCCGAGCCACGCCAATGTTCGTTCGACAATCCAGCGCTTCGGCAGAACCTGAAAGCCTGCTTGATTGCGCTTGACGATGATCTCCATCGGTCTCGGGCTTGCCTCTTCGACCCTTTGGCCTTGATAGCCGCCGTCACCGCAGATTTTTCAATGAAAGGAAAACGATTGGCGATTTTGTTGAACACGAGCGCTGCTCCGTCGCGATCCTGAATGCATGCTGAGCGTGTTGACCAGAATGTGCCGCTTGCGGCCCTTGACCTTCTTGCCTGCATCATAACCGACATCGCGGCGGGCATCCGGGCCAGTCTTCACCGATTGGCCGTCATTGATGGCAAACGACGGCTGTTCCTCGCGCCCCTCCAATCGCCGGGTCCGGCAATAGAGCGCGTCATGAATACGTCGCCATGTCCCGTCCCGGCAGAACCGTTTGAAATAGTGATGGACTATGCTCTTCGGCGGAAAGTCGTGCGGCAGCAAAGCCCATTGGCAACCCGATTGCAGCAGGTAGAAAATGGCGTTTATCGCGGAGGATCGTGTCCCGAGACGTGGTGTATCTTAGACGGCCACGGCTCATCCCAGAGGGGCGGATGAGTGTCAGCTTGCTGCTGGCAGGCTGATGAGCGGATCTCGCTCATCGTGGCGATTGTCTCAAGGGTCATGTAGCGGGACCTCTGGACGGCCCATTCGTCGTTTTGCTCCAGGAGTAATGCGGATTCCGAAGTTAACCGGCCGGGTATTCCGATTTGAAGCCGGCCGCCATTCCGGAATGAAGCCGGCCACGATTCCGATCAATAACCGGCCACCTTGAAGGCAGACACCCCCTGGGTCAGCAACTTTGGCATGACTGTCCTTTTGAACAAAGGAAGCGTGATGCCGGCAAAGAGAAGGCTGACCATGAGACAATTACGACAGATGCTCCGGCTTGCCGGAGACGAGACCAGCACCCGTGAGATTGCATTGACGCTCGGCGTGGCGCGCAGGACCGTTCAGGATAATCTGAAGCGAGCGGCCGCGGCGGGACTGCGCTGGCCGCTTTGCGGTGACCTTACCGACGATGCGATCGAGGACAGGCTGTTCGCACGCGCCGGTGTCAAGCCGGGTTTGCGGCGGCGACCGGAACCCGGCTGGACGGAACTGGCGGTGGAACTGCGCAAGCCTGGCGTGACGCTGCTCATCCTGTGAGAGGAGTACCGCGCCGTTCACCCCGATGGTTACGGCTACAGCCGTTTCTGTGATCTTTTCCGAAGTTTCGAGAAGCGGTTGTCACCGACAATGCGCCAGGATCACGTTGCCGGCGACAAGGTCTTCGTGGACTATTCGGGCAAGAAGATCGCCATCGCCGACCCGTTGACCGGCGCGATCCGCGAGGCGGAGATCTTCGTCGCCGTTCTGGGCGCTTCCGGTTTCACCTATGCGCAAGCGACCTGGACGCAGACGTTGCCGGACTGGATCGGCGCGCATGTGCGCATGTTCCGCTTCTTCGGCGACGTCCCGCCTGATCGTGCCCGATAATCTGAAGTCCGGCGTCAACCGCGCTTCCTTCTACGATCCGGAGGTCAACCGCAGCTACGCCATGATGGCGTCCCATTGTGGCGTCGGCGTGCTGCCGGCCCGGCCGAGACGTCCGAAGGACAAGGCGAAGGTCGAGAACGGAGTCCGTTTCGCCCAGACCTGTATCCTCGGCCGGCTGCGGCGGCAGACCTTTTTCTCGCTTGCCAAGGCGAACGCCGCAATCGCCGGCGCTCTCGATCGCATCAACGATCATGTCATGCGGCGCCTTGGCGTCAGCGGCCGCCATCTTTTCGAAACTGTCGAGAAGCCCGCACTCTCGAGCCTGCCCGGCGAGGACTACGAATTCGCCGAATGGCGGCTTGCCCGCGTGTCGACGGACTATCATGCCGAGTTCGACCGCTTCTTTTATTCCGTGCCGCACAGCCTCATCCGTCAGCAGGTCGACATCCGCGCGACGCAGAGAACGATCGAGATATTCCTCCGCGGCAAGCGCATAGCAATCCATCAACGACGCTATGGCGGGCGCCGCTACGGTACGATCCCCGACCATATGCCCAGCTCCCACCGACGGTATGCCGAATGGACGCCGGACCGCTTCCGGCGGTGGGCCGCGTCCATAGGACCACAGACGGAAGGGCTGATCGCCGCCATCCTGGCAAGCCGGCGCACCCTGAGCAGGGCTTCAGAACATGTTTGGGGGTGCTCCGGCTTTACCGAGAGCTCCGCCATGACCATGCCGAAGCGGTATCGGCCTGTGCGGTCGAGATCGGCGGGTTCACCTGCAAGAGTATTGCCGCGCTCATTGCCAACCATAAAGCAGCCCGGTCAACCGCAGGTCCCGGCGCCATCATGGATCACGTCAATCTGCGTGGCCCCGGTTACTTCCATTAAGGAGACAAAAGATCATGTTGACCCATCCCACACTGGACCAGTTGAGCGAGCTTGGCCTTCACGGCATGGCCAAAGCCTTCCGGGACCTCGATGCACAGCCGGAAACCCGCGCCCTCGAACATGGCGAATGGCTCGCCATCCTTCTCGAGCATGAAGCGACGCTGCGGCGGCAGAAGCGCTTCGAGGTCCGCGCCCGGGCAGCCCGGCTGCGCCATGCCGCGCAGGTCGAGGATACCGATTTCCGTGCCGAACGCGGTCTCGACCGCACGCTGTTCCTTAATCTCGCCACCTGCGACTGGATACGGAAGCGGCACGGGCTCCTCGTCACCGGTCCGGCCGGCGTCGGCAAGAGCTGGCTCGCCTGCGCCCTGGGCCACAGGGCCTGCCGGGAGGATTTCTCCGTCGTCTATCACCGTGCGCCAAGGCTCTTCGCCGCACTTGCCCTGGCGCGCGGCGATGGCCGGTACGCTAGGATGCTGAAGGCGCTGGCGAGAACCGATTTGCTCATCCTTGATGACTGGGGTCCCGAAAAGCTCAATGACGATCAGCGACGCGACCTCCTTGAGATCATCGAGGATCGCTATGAGCGCCGCTCGACCATCGTCACCAGTCAGGTCCCCGTCGACCAATGGTATGAAATCATCGGCAATCCCACCATCGCCGATGCCATCCTCGAACGCCTCGTCCACAATGCCTATCGCATCGAACTGACGGGCGAGAGCATGCGCAAAAATTGAACTATCACGCCCGCTGATACAGCGCGGACTTGACCGGAAGGAAAACCCGAACCAAACATCCACACTGACCCAGGTTCAGCCCCAACGGTGGCCGGCTTCAAATCGGAATCCCGGCCGGAATGAAATTGGAATGGGTGGCCGCCTTCGTTTCGGAATCCATGGCCGGCTTTATCGGAATTCGCAAGGAGCAAGGCACCGACCAGTCTGACGATGGCGTCGTCGTTGGGGAAGATGCCAACGACTTCAGTGCGTCGCTTGATCTCGCCGTTGAGGCGCTCGATCGGGTTGGTCGAGTGAAGCTTGGCCCAGTGCTGCCTGGGAAAGGTCATGTAGGCGAGCACGTCCTGTTCGGCGCCGTCCATGAGCGTTGCGAGCTTGGGCACCTTCGGCCTGATCTGGTCGGCGACACTGCGCCACTGGGCGCTTGCGGCCTGCGGCGTTTCCTGTGCAAACGCGGTGGCGATGAAGGCAGAGACGACGCGCCGCCCGCTCTTTCCGGCATGGGCCAATGCGTTTCTCATGAAGTGGACCCTGCAGCGCTGCCAGGTGGCGCAAAGCACCTTCGACACGGCGGCCTTGATGCCCTCATGGGCGTCGGAAACAACGAGCCTGACACCACGCAGCCCGCGTCTGGTCAGGTTGCGGAGGAATTCTGTCCAGATCGGCTCGGCTTCTGATGTTCCGATCTCCATGCCGAGCACTTCGCGCCTACAGTCGGTGTTCACACCCACCGCGATGATGACGGCGACAGAGACAATACGACCGCCGCGCCGGACCTTCAGATAGGTGGCATCAATCCAGAGGTAGGGCCATTCTCCCTCTATCGGCCTGTCCAGAAAGGCCTTCACCTTGTCGTCGATCTCTTCGCACAGCCGGGAGACCTAGCTCTTGGAGATACCAGACATGCCCATGGCCTTCACCAGATCATCGACGGATCGGGTCGAAACGCCCTGGATGTAGGCCTCCTGGATCACCGCCGTCAGAGCCTTCTCCGCCATGCGGCGCGGTTCGAGGAAGCTCGGGAAATAGCTGCCGGTGCGAAGCTTCGGAATACGAAGCTCCACCGTCCCCGCTCGCGTTTCCCAATCTCGGTCGCGATAGCCGTTGCGCTGGGCAAGGCGAAAGCCATTCTTCTCGCCGTAACCCGCGCCGGTCTTCGCCCCGACTTCCAGCGCCATCAGTTTCTCGGCCGCAAAGCCGATCATCTCGCGTAGCAAATCGGCGTCGGCGCTCTTCTCAACGAGTGAGCGCAGGTTCATCATGTCGTCGGTCATCGGTGGTGTCCTTCAGGTTGGTCTTGAACAACCCGACCCTAACGGAAATCACCGATGGCTATGAAATCCAGCTACACCACGCGCTGGGACACGATCAGGTTTTGCGTCTGCGACCGCGCAATGGATGCGGCGGCATAAAGGCCTCAACCATGCTCCATTCCCGATCCGTCAGGTCGCTTGCATAGCGCAGGCGGCTTCTCTCAGGGTGACGCCGGGTGAAGGGTGTCCAGGCCAATCGATATCTCCGTATTTGTCGCAAAATACAAAGAATCTGATTGCCGCCTTTCACTCAACCCCGCGATGTCATCGCCATTCTTGGACAGACACTCAGAAGGACAGCATGCTGACTGTCGCTACGCTGGAGCCCTGCTCACTAGGCTTCATGCCGGAACGAAGCTTTTAGCCGATCGTGGCTATGACACTGACGCCATCCGCGCGACGGCAATTCGAGCAAAGGTATTCGCCAACATCCCGCCAAATCGAAACCACAAAAAATCCTTTGCCTTCAGCCGGTTTCTCTATCGCTACCGAAACTTGGTCGAGCGGTTCTTCAACCGCGTCAAAGAGTTGCGTGGAATTGCTACGCGGCACGACCAACGGGCCGACAACTATCTCGCCGCTATGAAACTCTTCTCAGTTCGACTTTGGCTCGGGCGTTACGAGGCTACGGCCTAACTTATGGCCATCCACTACGCTATTTTGGGTTCCGCGGGTGGCCATAACCTATCGACAGCACTGCTTCCCGATGTGCTGCGGGACTGAATCTCGACGCTCCATAAAGGCGCTTCCGTCTGCCGCCGAGCTCGGAAAGCCGACATTTCACTGACCGGAGGGGATGCCTCCTTAGGCTGTAATTCAAATCCGGAACCGGTCAAAAGTCCGTACTCTTAGTCCTCCACCAATCATTCATTTTTCATTTTTTCCGTAATGATTTCAATGCGTAACAGCGAATATTCGGAATGGGTGAATTTTTTCAAATGTTCCCGATTTGTTTTTTCATGTTTTTCGCGGACTCTTAAGATCAAGGTTCCGCAAAACACCCGGGGGAAAACCGACTATTTCGCGGAGCCTGTGAAAGGGCATTTATGGCCAGACCGCGTAAACCGGACAACGAAAAAGCAAAGTCGAGGGAGATTCAGGTCGATGATGAGACCTGGAAAAAATGGAAGGCGGCTGCAGCTGCCGGTCGCATATCGATATCCGAGTATGTGCGCCGTCGCTGCAATCGGCCCTCTTCCGGTTCCGTAGAAACGCTTCAGCTACTGTCGTCTGTTCAGGCAATCGAGACGGCTCTGGGTGAGGTCGCGATACGACTTGGGGGCAGTCGCCATGTGTGTACGCCGGGTTTGCTGTTCGAACTCATTGCGATCGAAAGGCACTGTGCGCAGCTGACCAAACGGAGAACGAGAAGATGATCTTCGGCTTTTCTCCTCATACCGGCCACACGATCAGCAGCGAAATCTTGCGCGCCATCATCTACTTCCTGCAGGAAATGGCGCGGAAAAATCTCGCGGGAAAACGGGTTACCATCCGACGGGATCCTGCACCGGAGCTGCTGCTGGGAAACCCCGATCTGATGCTCACCGTTGTGCGTAGCCTGAGAACGCAGCACCGCTACACCGCGATGACACTGTCCTTCCTGCAGGAGGACATTTCCGCGCCGGCCTTCAATGGTGGCGACCGTGTTTTGCGCGATCAAATCGGCCGTTCGCTGCGGCTGCTCCAGGAATGCGCCTATCCCGGGATACCGCACCAGGCTCGTTTTGCACCTTTGGTCGGCACGCATACACACACAGGGCGTCTTGAGATCAACGTGCTGATGCCGCGGGCAGTACTGGCGGCAAACGGCAAGATTCTTTCTCACAACCCCCACCCGCCGCGCGAGGGCAGCCAACGCCTGTGGGAGGCGTTTCGGGATGTGCTGAACAGCAGGTTTGGCTGGGCAGACCCTATGGCCTTTGAGCGGAGACGGAAAATTATTCTTCCGGATTTCGTCTTGAAACAGGCTGCGGAAAACCGTCGCAACGGCATTTCCGCAAGGCAGTTGCAGAGCACTGAATTCGCCGCCATCGCCGAAGGCTTCGTCGAAGACGGCATTGCCGACAAGCGATCGTTGCTGCTGGCCCATATGGCGGCTGATGGCTATCCGAACGAGTTATTTCCCGTGACGTCGGCAAGCAGAAACGGCGTCACCATCCGTGATCCCGGGATCGGCGGATATGTAAAGGTCGGTGGCTACCTCATGTCTCAGGCTTTCGAAAACGGCGTGCCGTTTCTCGGTATGAGCAGACCCGAATATCAGACAAGGCGTGAGGCGGAAATCGCACGGGCCCCGCGCGACCTTCATGAGCGGATGCAGGGATGCGCCATTCGTAACGCAGAACGATACGGGTATCCCCTTGCACCTGTTCCCAATTCTGAAGCGGTGCTTGCCATGCCTGGTCTGCCGCTTCCCCCCTGTCATCCCGATTTCATCTATGGAGGAACCCATGGCCAAGACAGAAAGTCTCATGGAGCGCCATCTCATCGCGCACCTGCGGCAGCGCGAACAGGAACAGGCGTTCAGGATCGCGGCGCTGGAGGCGGAGATGGCGGAACTGAAGAAGTGGAAAACGGCAGTCACGCCGGCGCTCAATTACCTCAGCCGGATTTCGACGCCAGAGCGCTCCTCACCGGACTGAAAACCCATTTGCAACGGGTGTTGACCCGTCTGAGGGAGCGGCAGTTGGTGGCCCTCATGCTCGACGCCCTGGATCAGACCGGCCTTGAGCGCTTCACACGCATAGCCACAGATATGGAGAAATGGAATGAAACAAGACGACACGCCGCCGCCGGAGCAGTGGGGAGAATTGCGAGAGCTCCTGCAAACGCTGGCCGGACTGGTCGGCCCGCTTCTGGCAATGATGGAGCAGCAGGACAAGCCGAAGCTGGGCGATCGCCTGAAAGAGTTTTCGGACGCTCTGAACGGACTGGCCGATCAACTGCAGCAGGTGAACGCAACGCTCACGGCGGAACAGGCGAACAACGAGACCATCAGACAAATGGCGGAGAAGATCGACAGTCAGCAAGCCAATATGGAAAAAATCGGCCGCGACGTGCAGTCTCTCCTGAAGGCCTTGGGGCAGCCGATCGGCAGCTGACAGGCGCTCCGAGCCGAGCTGAGCTTATTAGCAAGGTGTTGGCGGTGGCAAAAGACGCTGGCACCACGCCGAAAATATCATTCGAACGTCATGATGGCAGGGAGTGGCTGCGCGCCGACACAAACGGTCGCCACTTCCTTTATGACGGCAGGGTGGTTCTGGACTTTGATCCGGATGGCAATTTCGTTGGCACACATGGAGGGCTTGCTCCGGAAGAGAGGGATCGTCACGACGGTCCGGACTTTTGATATTTTGCTTTCCTGATGGATTGGTTCCGCCTCTGGCGGAACATTCCAGCCCCTTGCCTCGCCGCGAAGCGGAGTACTGGCTGGAAGCAGCATGCGTGGACCGCATGCTGCTGCGGCATTGCCATAACGCCCTGGCGACGACAGCGTCGCCAGGGCGTGACAAAACGGATGCCGCCTTCATTCCCTGAAGAAGAGAAACCTGGTTTCAGCAGGATGTCTTTTCCTGGATGGGCATGTCAGCTCCCTTTTTCGTGTCATCTTCATCCGCCCTTGATGCGTCTTGGGGTGGCGCCGAAGCCTTCGACTTTACGATGACATCACTCAGGAGCTTTTGGAGCGGGCCACCTGTCAGCTCACGTTCATGGACCAGGTTACGCGCCATCTGGGTCAGGATCTCCTGATCAGCCGCAAGGATAGCGGAGGCGTGTTGCTCCGCCTGCTCCAGGCGGGCTCGAACGCGATGGCGCTGATCGGGCTCGCGCAAGGAGACGGTCGCGATATCGCCGAGCCAGGTTGGTCCGTGTTCGCCGATACCAAAATTGGTGTCGATCCGGAGGGCCAGAGCTGTCGCCTGCTCGAGATCGGAGCCGACCGGTCCTCCGGCGCCCGAAGAGATATTGCCGAGGATCAGCATTTCTGCCGCACGGCCGGCCATCAGACAGGTCAGAGCGCTTTTGATATCGCAGATCCGCCCCTGGGTCGGCATGCGGTCGATGACGCTCACGCCGCCACCGCCCACCAGTGCCACGCGCTGGACGGTTCCCATTTCCAGCGCCTGCGTGACAATAGCATGGCCGGCTTCATGCACGGCGATACGCCAGTCGTGTTCCGGGTCCTGCGATGCCGGGGACGGAAACACACGCTCCAGATCGGCAAGCGAGAGCGCGCGATTTGCGGCGCGCGCCAGAGTTCGTGCCTGACGCACCCCGGCATCGATGTCGGCTGCCGTCATTCCGGCGCTTCTGCGCGCCAGCGCATCCAGATCCGTAGCGCCCAGGCCGTCGTGCTCGAGCTTCTGGCGCAGCATGGAGAGGATTCCATCACGATCTGGCCGTGGCATCTCGATCTTCAGGTCGAAACGTCCGGCCCGCAACAGTGCCGGGTCCATCGCGCCCGGGTCGTTGCAGGCGCCAACAAGGATGACACCCTCGCACCGCAGGACAATGTCGATCTCTTCCAAAATTCCATTGACCACCTGTCGACGGTAGGAGCGCGCGTGGCTATCGTCGTCGAACCGGCTTCCCGCGCTGTCGATCTCGTCGAGAAACAGGATACAGGGCGCCCGGGCGCGGGCGTCGGCAAATGTAGCCCGCATGGCCGCAAGAAGGTCTCCGAGGTGACCGCACGCTTGCCACCGGGAGACGCTCGCCTGGATGAACGCAATGTCGGCCGAGTTTCCCATGGCGCGCGCCACATAACTTTTTCCCGTTCCCGGTGGACCATAAAAAAGCACGGACCGGGTCATGGTGTCCCAGGCAATCTGTCCTTCCTGCCAGCGTTTCAGGTCGTCAACCATCATCCGGGCCGCCGCAAGCGCCGGCGCATGGCCGGAGATGTCGTTGAGCGTCGGACCGGCCTTCCGGTCAGAACGAGCGACGCCTTTTAATCGCGCGAGGGCTTCGGCAGCGGTTGCCTCGCGCAATGCAGCGCTGATGACGGCAAAGGGCGCTTCACCGATATTGTCCGGCAGCTGCAGCGCCGGATCGGCTTGTCCGTTGATACAGTCCGGATAGCGATGCCGGAAATGAGCACTCATGATGTCCCTGTCCAGGCTCGCAAGACGAACAGGAGCAGGCAAGGCCGCCTGGAGGTCCGGGCTGAGACGGATCTGGTCGGGCATCAGGACCAGGGTCGGATATGCAAGATCGAGCGCATGGCGAATTTCCTCCTCGAGATCACGGACCGCATGGCGCGCCGAAATGCTGTCGCCATCGGTTGCCGGTGCCAGTAGCAGGAAGCCGTTCTCCGCCTGTTTCAGGAATGCGGGATCAGATGCCGCAAGGCGACCTGCCGGCATCATGACTGTTGTCATGATCCGCTTGATCATGCTGATCTCGCCGGGGCGCATGCCGCTCATGCAGGTGAGCGCCCGGGGCACCAGGACCCTGTCCCCGAACGCATTCTCGCTCTCCCAGGTTCTGGCAAGGCGCAGCGCCAGCGACACCGCCCGTTGCGGCAGGTCCGGTGCCTCGGTGGAGGGCGCTTCCGTATCGTCCGGAATGTCGAGAGCGCTCTCATCCCATCTGTCGTGGTATTGCCGTTTGCGGCGATGCTTTCCGGATGATGCGCCGTGAAGTCCGTCGAATTCAGGTGACACTCGCATTCTGGCAATGAGAGTTTCGGCATAGGTGATCCATGCGGTCATGATATACCTCTTGAGGCTTTGGGCGGGACGCTTCCAATCCGGAACGCTGCCAATCCGGAACGCGCGGGCAATCATCCGGAAAGTCCGCTTCAGGGAACCGAGGATTGCTCATATGCATTCCGGATTGCCTTGCCGGCGAATCCGGAATGCGGCTGGACTTGATCCGGAATGGCTTGCGGGCGGCGAATCCGGAAATCAGCCATTCCGAAGCGGCAATCCGGATTCAGGGAAACTTCCGGTTACCTGTTCCGGAATGGAGCATTTCCGGGTGATTGAATGAAAATCTATTCCGGATCAGTTCTGCTTTCCGGAATTCGGCTTCCGGTTTTCGGCAGTGGATCGGATCTTTGCTGCGATCGTCTCCAGCAACGTCAGGATGTCCGGCAAGATCGCCGGCCGGTAGATTTCCGAGACGACATTGATCCAGCCGGAAAGCTCTGCTGTCGGAACAACGGAATCCGGAAAACGATGGCGGACCGTGTTATGGAGCTTCTTCTCGAGCTTCTGCGCCTGATGCCCGGTCGGCATCGCCAGTTGGTGGAGGATCCGGGACGAGATCTTCTTCGAAAGCCCGAGCTGCCAATGAAGCCTGGATTCCGGGTTTTTCGAGTAGCCCAATTTGATGTAGGTGCCCTTGTCCGGAACAACGAATTCCATGACATAGATGCTGCTGGGCGCCGCTGACCATACCTCTCCGCATCGAGCGCAGCCGAAACGGCCTGTCTCCATGTTTGCGACCGCAATGCGTTGCTCGTGGCCACATCCCTCCTGGTGCCGAAACACGCGGTAATCTGCATTTCCCTCCGAATCCGGGCCGACGAGCGTCCAACCCCGTTTTGTTGCCAATCCGGCAATCTTTGCCGTGTGGCATTCCGGGCAGCGGTAACCGGGGCGGCCGGGGACGCGTCCGTCGCGAGCCAGACGCGAAACGCGTCCGAACTGCAATGAGACAACATGACCGCACGGCAATCTGTAGGATCCGTATTTATGGTTCGTATCATCCCGGCCGAGCAGCGTGTAGCCGCAGGCGGCAGCCTCCGTTTGGTGGCGATGGTCAAGGCAGGCGGCACATTGCGGGCGGGCCGTTCGAACGACGTACGCTTTCTGAAACGTCTCGGCACCGCAGGTCATGCACTCCAGCGCGACATGATAGCGGTCCCGCACGCGGCGGGTAATAATGAAGCCTTTTTCGATGGCGGCGATTTGCCAAGCCTGCGGGATTTCGTCGTTATAAGTGGTCCAGGCCGATGCCGGCACATGACGTGACCGATGCGGAACATAGGGTTGTTTATGTTTGCGTGGCAGACGGCCGCCGCTGTTTTTCTCGGACATAAGATGTCCTCCTTTTGAATAGGTATGACTCGACACTCCGCGTCAAACACATCGTTGACGGCGCGGTGTATCCGGAAAGTCCGGGTCATTTATTCGGAAAGGGGCGAAGGAGGATCTCGGAACGGCTGCCGCTAACGCATCAGCAGTCCGAGTGCGGTTTCGCCCGGCGGTGCGCTCAGTTCAGCGTCGGCTGTTCCGGAAGGTCGGTACTGCCCTGCAGACTGTCGGGCTGCAGGCGGTAGAGCTCAAGCTGAAGCAGCCTGGACAGTACGTCCCGGCCGTGCCTCGCCAGCGCCATCTCGGAGGCGGCGCGATGGGGGCCACAAAAGACGAGCTCCCCAGCATATCGCAGAGCATTGCCGCGGGCGATATAGCGCTCGGCCATCGTCTCTGCCCCCATGAGATCATCGAGAATGAAAGCGAGTGTCTGTGGCATCTCATCTGAAGGATGGGTGGCCGGAAGAGCGATCATCTCGCGGACGGTATCGGAGAGCGTATCGCCGGCAGCTTCGGCACCATGCAGCCATGCTGCAAATGCCGGATCGAAAACGGCTTTACCCTCGATCGCGCTTTCGGCCTTCACGACCGCGCTCATATGCTCAAGAAGCTTGGGGAAAAGCCGGGTGATTGGTGATGCGCCCCGAGCGCATGCATCTTCATTCGCCGAAGCCGGCGTGCTACGAGCTTTATTAGCCATTTGAACCTCTCATACAGGTTTAGTGGTTAGGACGTTGGCAGTGGGTTGCAGCCCTTGCCAGCGTCCGCGCTTTATGACATAACGACTTAATGATGTCAACATCAATAAGTGAGAGTTTTATGGCGCCACCCAGAAAAGACAATGCTGTTATGACGCTGCGACTATCGCAGGCGCTCTTGAAAAAGATTGATGACCGCCGCCGCAATGAAGCGGATATTCCCACTCGGCCTGAAATGGTTCGGCGAATACTCGAGCAGTATTTCAAAGGCTCATGAGGGGGCTGCCGGAATGTAGGACCGCGAAGAGCTTGCGCGGCCTATGATGCAATCGCATTCTACATCTCTATGGAATGAACCGGATGCTCAAGCATCCTGCGTCAGAAACCCGAACAACGACAGGGCGGTATTCTCGTCGAGCGACGTCGCCAGCCTGACGATCCGGTTTCCGTGACGCATGTTGATCCGGTAGTTGATCGACGCCCCCATGCGCGCGCCAAGCCCGATGATCCGGGAGGTCGTGTCGGCGGCCGTCACCATTGACAGTGCGGCGGTCATGCCGGCAGGCCCGCTGCCCGCCACGACGAAGCCCGGCACAATGCCGCCCGATGCGAATGTCTGCCCCTTCATGTGTGGATTGTCGATGAACACCTCGCCGATCTCCTGGTAGGGATAGAGTTTGCCCTCCCGCTGCAATCCGGATGGCAGCAGCCGGAATGCGAATCGCGCACTTTTCAGTCTGTTGATCCCCCACAGGACCGCAACGTTGATGAACACACCCAACGGATAGCCGGCGCTCTCCGGCAGGAAGCCGAGCGGGCCGTTCACCAGATAGAAGGCGGTGGGCATTGCCAGGAACAAAAGCGGGCAGAACAGCAGGATCATTCGCCCGATCGACAGCCCGGCGCCCGTGCCGGTGATGAGAAGGCCTTCGCCTTGCTCCTCGACCTGGAAACCGCGATCGAACGTTGCCGCGTTTGTCATGGGAGACTCCTTGCAGATGCCGGCAGCGGGCCGACCGAGTATGGAAACCGGAATGAAGTGAGAGGTCAAAGCCCGTGCCGGGCAAAGACCGGAGGGAGGCTGTCGGCATCGGCGCCATAGACATGCGGCGTGCCATCCACCGAATGAACGATCACCACCGATCCGTCGGATGCCTGCACCGCGACGGATGTGAATTCGCTGCTGCAGACATGCGCCCGGCATCCGCCATGGACATACCAGCCACCATTCTTTTCGAAACCGCCGGCGCTGACTGCCGATGCCCGCTGCAGCGCTTCGATATCGGCATTGCCGATGACAGCCTTGATTGCCGGGAGGAACCGGTTGTCCTCAAAGATCTCGTATGCCGTCAGGTCAGCCATATCGCCGGGCAGGATGCGGTGGCCGGCAAGGTCTGCAGAAGCACGAGTTGGGACTGTCAAGTCCCGCGGTGCAAGCGTGAAGATCAGCGGCGTACGGTCCTCGGCGCCATCGACGGCATAAAGCGTGATCTCATGGTTGATGGTGCCGCCCTGCCAGGGATCGGTCGGGCGGATATATTCCGGCGATCCACCCATGTCGTCGCCGAGGATGTAGCGCGCCGCGACTGCGTGTCCGGACGAGAAATGCTGCCCGCCCGTATCGCCCCGCAGCCATTCCGGATGATAGGCAATCTCGACATCCGAGCGCAGAAAGGCATCGACATTGTCGCCGAACATCGCCTCGATGGCGGCGACATGATCTGCCCCAGGCAGGTCGACAACGCCTTCAGCCCGCGTCAGTTTCCAGTCACCCTCGATCCTGTCGAAGATGAGAACTCCGCAGGCATCGGCGAGATGCGGTGTGCCGCAGTCAAGCCCCCTTCCTGTCGGATTGGTGTCGATCTCGCCGAGAGGCAGACGCGCCCGCGCCATGAAATCCTGATTGGCGAATATCCCGGCGACCATATCGCCATCATTGCCAAAGCCGACCCGGAATTCTGCAGCTTCGTCCAGATCCTCCTCTTCGATCCGGCCACCGACCATACGGAACCGGCCATCGTCATAGGCGCCGCTATCGCTCACCGCGAAACCGTAACCGGCCGTCAACGCATGCCGGACAGAACTCCAGTCCGATCCGATCGGCGGCAGGGATGCCGCGGCAAGAATGTCTGCCTGGGTTTTCTGAACCAGCGCCTCGGCCGCCTCACCATCGAGCGCCGGCGTTTGCGGGGCATGGGCCATGCTGGCAATAATGCCGCCATCGCCGTCGACATAGTCGAACTGGTAGAGCGTGGCGAGCAGCCCGTTGGCATGCCCCGGATCGCGACGGAAGTTGCCCGCGCGCAGGATCGCCGAGTTCAGGGAAGATGATGCCTCCCGTTCCCGGATGGCGCGGCCTTCCTCCGACGTTGCCGGCAGGATCGCATAGTCGCTGCCGTTGGAGAACCGCAGTCCGCCCCCGACCCGCAGATAGGTGCCCGGCGCAAACAGGCTTACCGGAAATCCGCCGCGCGCCGCGTCATAATCTCCAAGCCTGACGGACGCCTGGATCACCACCTCCGTCTCGGGGCCGACCCGCGAATGCCGCGCCTCTAGCCGCGCCACCTGCTCCGCCAGAACCGCATCCCGGGAGAATTCATCCGCAGCCCTGTATTCCGGCGTCCGCTTCGCCAGCGCCTCGAAATCCGGCCCGTCACCGGCAAGCGACTGCGTCAGAGCCCGCCAGAAATCGTCTTCGGGGAATTCGATGGTTTCTGCGGAGGCCGTTGCTGCTGACAGGAAAAGCGTGCCGATGAGGAGGAGCGCCCTGAGACGTCCCGATCCGACAAATCTGCAGGATGCATGATGGGTTCCGTTACGAATGTCTCGCGACCTGGCCGTGCATTCTTGAGAAGCGACGAGAGAGGAAGGAATGAAGTTGCGGGGAGTTTTCATCGAGCACCATACCTGAAGAATATCTGAATTTAAGATAACTGATTTTCAGATATAAGTGAAGAACCCATCTCGAAACAGGTGGGGCAGGCTGTGGTCAAGACATTAGGGACGCCACGTCACAAGGTACTCGTCGAATTGCTTGTTGCAGCCAGGGAAAGGGCCGGGATGACGCAAACAGACCTTGCGCGGCGGCTTGGTGAGTACCAATCCTTCGTCGCGCGCCTGGAGAGCGGCCAGCGCCGGATTGACGTCGTTGAGCTGATCGAACTGGCGGAGATCCTGGAGTTCGATCCGAGGTCGGTCATTGAGCAGCTTCAGTCAACCAGCAGCAGGTGAAGTGACGGCGCCTGCTTCCCGGTTTTGATCGCAAACCTCAGGATGCGAACAAGGCCAACATCCCGGGCGTTCGCGATATCAGACGATCGAATAGTCGCTGTCGATCGGCTTAGGCTTAGTTCTATGCATCAGCTATGGTCGCCACTTCATTCGAGTTTGTTGATTTCGATAATATCAAAATCCTCATCATCAAACCCGGCAACATCTTCGGGGGACCCCGCCTCAAGTAGCTTTTCACCTTTGGGCTGACGAACCGGGCTGGGCGCTTTCTCAAGCAAACGAGCCGCAGTATTCGCTACTACATCCAGACCCTTTTTCGAAAGAGACGGATGTGTAACCCGACGGTCTGCAGGACTTTTCCTGAGTTCGACCAAAGCCAACCCATGACGTCCTGATGACCCGTCAGACAGCTTCGCCAAATTTCGGGGAAGGTTTGAGATACCCAGCTCTTTTGCGATGTGTGACGACGGATCTCCAAAGTGCCCGAAGCGCTCGCTATTCTGGGCGATAAACAGCAAGACGCTATATGTCGTCAGGTTGATATCCGGCGCCACTTGCAGCGCAACGTTCAATGCCGGGATGACGGTTTCTTGCAGTCTTCTGTAGGTTTCTCCCGGTATTTTGACGCCTCCGGACGGTTGCTGTACCGCTGCCGTGGACTGTACGCCGCAAAACAGCTTCGCCACCGCGCGGCCTGTTCTGGAGACCACTAGGCATTTCTCCCGTCTGTTGCGGCCAGGCACGCGTTTCAAAAGTTTCAGACCAGGCTGGCTTCCTCGTCCATCTGACAGTATCGCAGCTTGAATTGAGGTCGTGCTGTAGCTTAGCCCGACCACCTCAGCGAGCTCGCCATAGGAGATCGGCGCGTCATTGGCTGCGACGGCCAGAACCGAGTGAAGCCCACTCAGGGTCAAAGTCGGCTTGAATGCGCGCACTCGGTAACAGGCTTCACAGTAGCGCCGGAACTCGTCACTTTCAAAATCGGGAGACAGGAATGCGGAAAAGAAAAAGAAGAAAGCACGTCCTCCCCATTGAGGGCTTGAGATTTCTTTCAGTTTAATGCCTTTAGGTAAATTCGTCAATCAGACATATATGACTTGACGACATCTTTATTTCCTGCATATAAATGTCATCAGGTCGTAAAGGCCTGACGACTTGTAAATGAAGAGGTCGTTGTTGAACTGGTGATTGCCAAGCAATTCGGTAACCGCGAAGAAGCGGAATCACCAAAGCGCTATACTCATGGTTCTTGTCAGGATCCGATTGTGCCAAATGTCGAACATTTTCGAAGCAGTACATCAACAGCGTTGTCCCCTACGCAGCGCGGTCTCTCACGTGTGCTAGCCGCTCGTTACGTCGGGGTTAGCGCCACGAAGTTCGATGAAATGGTTGCTGACGGCAGAATGCCCAAGCCAAAGAGAATCGACAGCCGAAAGGTATGGGATGTTCGCGCACTGGATTATGCGTTTGAGGAACTACCCAGTGATGGCGGATGCGACCAGAATCCTTGGGACACCTAACCTTCGGGGAGCCGGCATGAAAGTGAAGCTAAGATATGTGGTTGAAGACATCGACAGACATGGAAACGTTCGGATCTATTATCGACGCCACGGTCGGAAGACAAGGCTCAGAGGACCATTAGGTTCGCCGGAATTCCTTGAAGATTACAACAAGGCAGTCGTCGCTGCGCCTGCAACGACCCTCAACACAGTTCTGGGTGCAAACCAGATCAAACCCCAAAGCCTTCGGTGGCTTTGTGTTCAATACTACAAATCAGCTATGTTTCAGGAACTGGATCCGCGAACACAGCGAGTTCGCCGAGGCATTCTTGAACGCTTCTGCCAGAACAACGGCGATGGCGACAAGCCCTTCAAGATGATGATGCCACGTCATATCCGTAAACGCCGGGATGAAATGGTTGATCGTCCCGAAGCAGCGAACGGCATGGTGAAAGCGCTTCGGCAGCTATATAAATATGCTGTTCGATATGACCTGCATGATGCGAACCCAGCCGAAAAAATTGAGTATCTATCCGGCAGTGCCGAAGGTTTTCATAGCTGGACGCTCGCTGAAATCGAGAGATTCGAGAAACAGCACCCGGTCGGCACGAAAGCGAGGCTTGCGCTCGCGCTTGCTCTTTACACAGGGCAGAGGCGCGCTGACCTGGTCGCGCTCGGCCGACAGCATGTTAGAGATGGGTGGCTTGTCTTCACGCAGCACAAAAATCGAAAGCGGAAGCCGGTTCATATGGAGCTTCCGATTATTCCAGCGCTCCAGCACATCCTTGACGCATCCCCGACCGGCGACTTGACATTTCTCGTTACGAGCTTTGGCAAGCCATTTACCTCGAACGGTTTCGGAAACCGGTTCCACAAATGGGTCGAAGAAGCTGGGCTCGAAAACTGTTCGGTTCACGGCCTGCGCAAGGCAGCGGCTGCACGCTTGGCCGAACTCGGTTGCACGGAATTCGAAATCATGGCCATTACCGGCCATACGACCTCCAAAGAGGTGACGAGATACACCCGGGCAGCGAGTCAGAAAACGCGGGCTGAGAGCGCCCTCAAGCGCATTTCGGGAGAACACAGCAAGGACAAAAGTGTCCCACTTTTTCGCAAAGACAATTAAGGTGGGACAAAACCAAGGTTTAACCGCCTGAAAAACATACACTTTTTTATAAAAATGGTGCCCAGACGCGGATTCGAACCACGGACACGCGGATTTTCAATCCGCTGCTCTACCAACTGAGCTATCTGGGCCATCGCCCGAGGGGCGAGAGCAGGGCGGCAGGCGCCCTTGAGTGAGCGCGTTTATAGCATCTTGTTTTTTCAAGTCCAGCGGCAAAAAGCGGAATTTCCAAGAATTTTAACACGCGAAAGCGGCGCTGCGAAACTGGCCGGCGCCATCAGCTCGGATTTCGCCCGACGATGCGATCCGCCAGGCGGACAACCTCTCCAAGCCGCGGATTGCCGAGTTCATAGACCGTTTCATTGTTCCGCCGCCGCATGACGATCAGGCCGGACTGCAGAAGCTTCGCGATCGTTGAGATCAGCGGCTTGAAAGCCAGGCCGGTGGCGTGGCTGAGTTCAATCAGCGTTCTGGAACCGGATTGAAGCGCCCTTGCAATGGCAAGCCGGTGGTCGAAGGCGAGCGCGGACAGGAGTTCAGCCGCGCCGTGAAGCTTTGCGTCTGCTTCCGTCGATCGGTTGAGGCGAATGACGACGCCGTTATGACTCATGATGTTGACCCATTTTATTTAAGTAAAATCTAATTTAGAGAATGATTTTACTTTATTTGTTTTGCTTTCTGAGCTTCTAATTTAGCGGATAACTGGTAAAAATCCAGTTGGAAGCGGATTTTTTGCGCTTCTATTGGCGGTTGTTTTGTGTTCGATTGTTAGCGCTGTCAACTGTATTTTTTGTGGTGCGAGAATTCATCCGCGCCGCGTGGGATTCGCGCAGGCTGAATGTCTCATGACGGCATCGGAATGAAAACGCACCGGCGATTTCTCAAGCGCCAGCGCATGCAACCCGGATTTAGGGAAGATCGGGCTGCTCACTCCCAAACCGCCGGGTATTGCTTCTGCTGCGGCGCAACAAATGGCGACGTTCATATTGCGGTGCAATTCACAATTGCCAATCGGATGCGACGTGATAACCTTGGCATCAAGGGGAAAGCAGGTAAGAATGACGACAATTTCCGAGACGCCGCCAAAGCCTATGGTTATCACCCGCCGGTTGCGGGAAAGCATCAGGCTCCATCTTGAGAATATCTATCCGGATCATGATTCCCGCGCGCTGACGCGGCAGGTGCTTGAGGCCTTCTGGAGCGACGGCGTTGTGCCGCGCAAACGCGGCCGCACCGCCGGCAACAATATGTGGAGCGCGGACAACACCTATGTCATCACCTATGGCAATTCGATCATCGATGGCGAGCACAAGCCGCTTTCGCTGCTGCAGGATTTCCTGACCGAGAACCTGAAGGGTGTGATCAAGGGCGTGCACATCCTGCCCTATTTTCCCTACACCTCGGACGATGGCTTCGCGATCACCGATTACCGGGTGGTCGACAGCGGCCTTGGCGGCTGGGAGGATATCGAGCGCATCAGCCGCGAATTCCGCCTGATGTCGGATCTGGTGCTGAACCATTGCTCCAGCCAGAGCGCCTGGTTCAACGAATTCCGCATGGGTCACGCGCCCTACAAGGATTTCTTCTTCACTGCCTCGCCGGAGGACGATCTTTCCGATGTGGTGCGTCCGCGCGCCCATCCGCTGCTGCGCAAGGTCGAGACCGCCGATGGCGACAAATATGTCTGGTGCACCTTCAGCCACGACCAGGTGGATTTCGACTTCTCGAATCCGGAAGTGCTGCTGGAATTCCTGCGCATCATGCGCTTCCACATCAATCGCGGCGTGCGCACGGTCAGGCTCGATGCCTGCGCCTTCATGTGGAAGGAGGTCGGCACCTCCTGCATCCACCTGCCCGAGACACACGAGATCATCCGGCTGATGCGGGTGCTTGCCGATTTCAGCGAGGAAAGCGTTGTTCTCATCACCGAGACCAATGTGCCGAATGTCGAAAACCTCAGCTATTTCGGCAATCGCAACGAAGCGCACATGATCTACAATTTCTCGCTGCCGCCGCTGATCGTGCATGCGCTTTTGAACGGGACATCGCAGTTTCTGAATGCCTGGCAGATGGCGATGCCGCCGGCGCAGATGGGCTGCGCCTATTTCAACTTCACCGCGTCGCATGACGGCATCGGCTTGCGCCCGGCCGAAAGCCTGCTGTCGGAGGAGGCGATCACCGGCATGGTCGAAACCATCCAGCAGTTTGGCGGCCGCGTCTCGATGCGTCAGCTTTCCGATGGCTCGATGCGGCCCTACGAGATGAACGTGTCGCTGTTCGATGCGCTGAAGGGCACGGTGAAGGGCGAGGACGAGCACAACATCCCCCGTTTCCTCTGCAGCCAGACGATCGCCATGGCGCTGGAAGGCATACCGGCCTTCTACATCCATTCGCTGCTGGCGACGAGCAACGATGCCGAAGGTGTGGAGAAATCCGGTCACAACCGCGCCATCAATCGCCATCGCTGGAATTACGAAAAGCTGCAGCAAGCACTTGGCGACGAGACGCAGCATGCCAGGGTGTTCAACGAAATGTGCCGGCTGATCGGCATTCGCACGCGGCAATCCGCCTTTCATCCCAATGCGACGCAGTTCACGCTTCATCTCGGCGAAAAGCTCTTCGGCTTCTGGCGACAGAGCGTCGATCGGTCGCAAAGCGTGTTCGCGATCAACAATGTCACCGACGAGGCGCTGGAAATTCCGGCCATGTCGCTCAATCTGATCGGCGGCGAGAACTGGACGGATCTGATCACCGGCGAGCAGATCACCGCCGGCGGCAACAAGATCTCCTTTGCGCCCTATCAGTGCCGCTGGATATCGAACCGGGCATAGAGCGACAGGCGAGGCACGAAGGCCGGTTTTCGCGACACCGGCGCGTGACAGGTGGTGTGCGACAATTCTGCGTCTTGAATTCGGCTTCTACAAATGGCATCTCTTTTGGAAAATCATTCCATCAGGGTGACGTCATGAACACAACACTTCCCTTTACGCCCGACCCGGCGCTGAAGCCCGAGGTCCATGGTTTTTTCGATCCCGCGACCAATACGATCTCCTACATCGTCAAGGACCCCGCTTCCGATGCCTGCGCGGTTATCGACAGCGTCATGGATTTCGACCAGGCCGCCGGCCGCATCAGCTTTGAAAGCGCGGACCGGCTGATCGAGGTGATCCGCGGCAATGGCTGGCGGCTGGAATGGATCATCGAGACCCATGTTCATGCCGACCATCTTTCCGGCGCGCCCTATATTCAGGAACAACTCGGCGGCAAGCTCGGCATTGGCGAAAACATCACGATCGTGCAGGATACGTTCGGCAAGATTTTCAACGAGGGCACCGCGTTCCAGCGCGACGGCTCCCAGTTCGACCGGCTGTTCGGCGACGGCGACAGCTACCAGATCGGCACGATGACCGCCCATGTCATGCATACGCCCGGCCACACGCCGGCCTGCATGACCCATGTGATCGGCGATGCCGCCTTCGTCGGCGATACGCTGTTCATGCCCGATGGCGGCTCGGCGCGCGCCGATTTTCCCGGCGGCGATGCCCGCACGCTCTATCGCTCCATCAAGCGCGTTCTTGCGTTGCCGCCGGAAACCCGTTTGTTCATCTGCCATGACTACGGGCCGAATGGCCGCGATATAGCCTGGGAAACCACGGTCGATTCGGAGCGCGCGCACAACATCCATCTCAGGGACGGCATCAGCGAGGATGAATTCGTGAAGATGCGCGAGGCGCGCGACGCCACGCTTTCCATGCCCCGGCTGATCCTGCCCTCGCTGCAGGTCAACATGCGCGCCGGGGAGATACCGAAGGACCAGGATGGCCGGCCGATGTTGAAACTGCCGATCAACGCCCTTTGATATCGCCGTTCACTGCGGCTGCTTGCGCGCGTAGTAGATGGTCTCGAACCGCGCGCCGAGGCCGTCATAGAGCAGCAGCCGGCCGATCAGTGGTTCGCCCGCGCCGGTGATCAACTTGACCGCCTCCATCGCCATCAGCGTGCCGATGACGCCGGTAACGGGGCCGATCACGCCGGCCTCGGCGCAGGACGGTACGAGGCCCGCCGGGGGCATTTTCGGGTAGAGATCGCGGTAGCGCGGGTTTAGCGTCCTGTCCTTGCCTGTTTCATAGGGTTTCAGCACCGTCAACGAGCCATCGAACCGGCCGACGGCGCCGGTCACCAGCGGGATTTCCGCCCGCTCCGCCGCATCGGCCGCGCGGTAGCGTGTGTCGAAATTGTCGGAGCCGTCGATCAGAAGATCGAAGCCCTTCAGCACAGCGTCGATATTGCCGTCCTCCAGCCGCTCGTCATAGCGCCGGCAGATGACATGCGGGTTGAGGCGGGCGATCGCGCGGGCCGCGCTTTCGGTCTTGCTCTGGCCGATCGTGCCGGTGTCGTGGATAACCTGCCGCTGCAGGTTGGAAAGGCTGACGCCGTCATCATCGGCGATGCCGAGCGTGCCGACGCCGGCGGCGGCCAGATAGGCAAGCACAGGCGCGCCCAGCCCGCCCGCGCCGATCACCAGAACGCGGGCGCGCTTCAGCGCCTGCTGGCCCGGGCCGCCGATTTCCGGCAGCACGATATGGCGGGCGTAACGTTCTATTTCTTCGGCAGAAAAGGGTTCAATGTCACTCATCGTTTCACTATATCAGGCACGGCAGGAACGGATAGCCAAGAACCCGCAAACGTGATGGAAAACACCATGAGTGACGACCGTATTCTTAAACTGGAAGAGACCGTCGCCTATCAGGCGAAAACCATCGACGAATTGTCTGAACAGCTTGCCGCCCAATGGAAGGAAATCGACCGGCTGAAGAAGCAGTTCGAGGTCCTGACCGACCGCTTTCTGACGCTGGAGGAAACCGCCGGCGAACGCCCGGCGATCACCAAACCGCCGCATTATTGAGGCTTTTCCTCGGCAATGCTGCCTGCCGACACATTGAAGAACTGGCCGCGTTCGCCGAGCGCGGTAAACAGCGCCCGGTCGGTGCCGGTCATGAAGGCCTGGCCGCCGATATCGTCGATCCGCTCGAACAGCGCCGCGCGCCTGCCGGCATCGAGATGGGCGGCGACCTCGTCGAACAGCATGATTGGCGGATGGCCGCTGATGCGGCGGGTGAGCTTCGCATGGGCGAGCACCAGGCCGATCAACAGCGCCTTCTGCTCGCCAGTTGAGCACAGCGCCGCCTCCATCGCCTTTGCCGCGTGGCGCACCTCCAGATCGCTGCGGTGCGGGCCGTCGAGCGTGCGTCCCGCGCCGGCATCGCGGAAGCGTTCTTCCTCCAGAGCCAAGCGATAGCGATCCTCGAGGTCGATGGCCGGGGCTTCGGCATGATCGGCGAAGAAGCCGGAAAGCGCGATCTCGGGCGCGGGGAAGGGCGATCCGCCCGTGGTCTCTTCGATCAGCGCGGCAAGCAGCGTCACCAGTTCGCGCCGCGCCAGCGCCATCGCGACCCCGAGGCCCGCCATCTGCTCCTCCAGCCCGGAAAGCCAGGCCGGCTCCATGCGCCGTTCGGAAAGCAGGCGGTTGCGCGAGCGCATGGCGCGCTCGAAATCGGCAACCCGGCGGCCATGGGCGGGGTCGATCGACAGCACCATGCGGTCGACAAACCGCCGGCGATCGGCGGCCGCGCCGGTGAAAAGCCCGTCCATTGCCGGCGTCAGCCAGATCACCCGGGCATGGTCGAGGAGCTCGTCGCCGGTTGCCGCCGGCGTGCCGTTGATGCGCACCTTGCGGCCGGCGCCCTCGACGCCATCCGTGCCGGTGCCGATCGAGACCGACCCCTCCATGCCCTCAAGTTCGGCGAAAACGGTAAACCCGGCCGCCGCCTCCTTGCGCGTCACCTGCCCATAGGCCGCGCGCCTGAGGCCCCGACCGGGCGAGAGGAACGAAACCGCCTCCATCAGATTGGTCTTGCCCGATCCATTGTCGCCCGTCAGCACCACATGCCGCCCGTCAAAGGCAAGCGCGGCCTTTTCATAATTGCGGAAATCCGTGAGCTTCAGCGCGGTAAGGAAGATCGAGGGCAGCATGGCACCGGTGTCGGTTCAAATCAGTCCGCTCCTTATGCGGCAAAACCGGGCAAGGGGAAAGGCTTGTCGCCGGGAGCCGGCATTGGGCTCCCGGCAGACGTCATACGGCCCACGCGCTGGCTGTGTGCAGCGTCTTCAGACTGAACGGACGAGGATATGACAGTCGGCGGGCCGAGTTCGCCCCTTTCGGGGCGCACCCGTTCTATTCGGCGGGTGCAGGGTGCGCGACCGGTTCGTCGTCCTCGGGGACCGCGATGTGCTGCCTCAGAGGGCGCTCGCCGGCGAGCTTGCGCAGCAGCACGTAGAAGACCGGCGTCATGAAGATGCCGAAGAAGGTGACGCCGATCATGCCGCAGAACACGGCAAGACCCATGGCGGCGCGCATTTCAGCACCCGCGCCTGTCGATAGCACCAGCGGCACGACACCCATGATGAAGGCCATCGAGGTCATCAGGATCGGCCTGAGGCGCAGCCTGCTCGCCTCGATCGCCGCCTGCACCGGGCTTCGACCCTCGAATTCCAGCTCGCGCGCGAATTCCACGATCAGGATCGCATTCTTGGCCGATAGCCCGACCAGCACCACCAGCCCGATCTGGGTGAAGATGTTGTTGTCGCCGCCGGTGTACCAGACCCCGGCAAGGGCCGCGAGCACGCCCATCGGCACGATCATGATGATCGCGATCGGCAGCGTCAGGCTTTCATATTGCGCCGCCAGCACCAGATAGACCAGCAGCAGCGCGAGCGGGAAGACGAAGACGCTCGAATTGCCGGCGAGGATCTGCTGGTAGGTCAGGTCGGTCCATTCGAAGTCGATGCCGACCGGCAGCGTTTCCTGCGCGATCCGCTCGACGGCCGCCTGCGCCTGTCCCGACGAGAAGCCCGGCGCCGGGCCGCCATTGATATCGGCGGAGAGGAAGCCGTTATAGCGCGTGGTCCGTTCCGGGCCCGTGGTGCTGTCCACCCGCAGAAGCGCGGAAAGCGGGATCATCTCGCCGAAGCGCGAACGCACCTTCAGTTGCCCGATATCCTCCGGCGCGGCGCGGAAGGCGGAATCGGCCTGGACGCGCACACTGTAGGTGCGGCCGAAGGCATTGAAGTCGTTGACATAGAGCGAACCGAGATAGATCTGCAGCGTCTCGAACACGTCGCTGACCGAAACCCCGAGCTGCTCCGCCCTGGCGCGGTCGAGATCGGCATAGAGCTGCGGCACGTTGATCTGGAAACTGGAAAACAGCCCCGCAAGTTCCGGCGTCTGGTAGGCCTTGGCGAGGAACGCCTTGGTGGCCCCGTCGAGCGCCTGGTAACCGAGCCCGGCCCGATCCTCGATCTGCATCTTGAAACCGCCAGTCGAGCCGAGGCCGTTGACCGGTGGCGGCGGGAACATGGCGATGAAGGCATCCTGGATGCCGGCGAATTTCTGGTTCAGCTGCATCGCGATGGCGCCACCCGACAGTTCCGGCGACTTCCGTTCCGCGAAGTCATCAAGAACGGCGAACACGATGCCCGAGTTGGAGCCGATGGTGAAACCGTTGATCGACAGGCCCGGAAAGGCGATCGCGTGGGATACGCCCGGCTGTTCCAGCGCGATGTCGCTCATCCGCTTGATCACGTCCTCGGTCCGGTCGAGGCTGGCGCCATCCGGCAATTGCGCGAAGCCGATCAGATACTGTTTGTCCTGCGCCGGCACGAAGCCGCCCGGAACCGCGTTGAAGACGGCATAGGTCGCGCCGATCAGCCCGAGATAGACGATCATCACCAGCGACTTGCGCGACAGCAGCCCGCCGACGCTGCGACTGTAGCCGT
This sequence comes from Martelella mediterranea DSM 17316, assembly GCF_002043005.1. Lineage (NCBI taxonomy): Bacteria > Pseudomonadati > Pseudomonadota > Alphaproteobacteria > Hyphomicrobiales > Aurantimonadaceae > Martelella > Martelella mediterranea. The sequence goes on from NZ_CP020330.1 coordinate 1,481,386, forward strand.
GGGATGCCGCGCCGAAACCGCGGTTGAAGCCCCGGAAGAACCAGCCGAACAGGCGGTCCATGACCCGCGTCAGCCAGTCCTTGGGCGCGTCGTGTCCCTTCAGCAGAAGCGCGGCGAGTGCCGGCGACAACGTCAGAGAGTTGATCGCCGATATCACCGTCGAGATCGCGATGGTCAGCGCGAACTGGCGATAGAACTGGCCGGAGAGGCCGCTGATGAAGGCGAGCGGCACGAACACCGCCACCAGCACCAGCGCGATCGCGACGATCGGCCCGGACACTTCCCGCATGGCGCGGTAGGTCGCCTCGCGCGGGCTCAGGCCGTTCTCGATATTGCGTTCGACGTTTTCGACGACCACGATCGCATCATCGACGACGATGCCGATGGCGAGCACCAGCCCGAACAGCGTCAGCGCGTTCACCGAAAAGCCGAAGGCGTACATGACCCCGAACGTGCCGATAATCGAGACCGGGACGGCAAGCAGCGGAATGATCGAGGCCCGCCAGGTCTGCAGGAACAGGATGACCACCAGCACCACGAGGGCGATCGCCTCGAGCAGGGTGTCAACCACCTTTTCGATCGAGGCGCGCACGAACTCGGTGGTGTCGTAGACGATCTCGTACTGGACCCCGTCCGGCATGGCGAGCTGCAACTCATCCATTGTGGCGTGGACATTGTCGGCGATCTCGATGGCGTTCGAGCCCGGCGCCTGCAACACGGCGATGGCGACGGCGGGCTGGCCGTCGAGCAAAGAGCGCAGCGTGTAGTCGTCGGCGCCCATCTCGATGCGCGCCACGTCCCTCAGCCTTGTGATCTCGCCGCCCGCGCCCGACTTGACGATGATCTCGCCGAATTCCTCCGGCGTGCTCAGCCGGCCCTGCGCATTGACGTTGAACTGCATGTCCACGCCTTCGGGCGCCGGCGACGCCCCGATGATGCCGGCGGCGGCCTGGGTGTTCTGCTCGCGGATGGCATTGGTGATGTCGCTGGCGGCAAGCCCATGTTCCGCCGCCTTCTGCGGATCGATCCAGACCCGCATGGAATAGTCGCCCGCGCCGAAGACCTGAACCTGCCCGACGCCCTCGATCCGCGCGAGGCGGTCCTTGACGTTGAGCGTCGCATAATTGCGCAGATAGGTGATGTCGTAGCGATCCGTGGTCGAGATCAGGTTGACCACCATGATGAAGTCCGGCGAGCTCTTCACGGTCGTGACGCCGATCGCCCGCACTTCCTCCGGCAGCCGAGGCGCGGCCTGCGACACCCGGTTCTGGACCAGCTGCTGGGCCTTGTCCGGGTCGGTGCCGAGCTTGAATGTGACGGTGAGCGTGAGAACGCCATCCGAGGTCGCCTGGCTGTTCATGTAGAGCATGTCTTCGACGCCGTTGATCTGCTCTTCGAGCGGCGTCGCCACGGTCTCCGCGATGACCACCGGATTGGCGCCGGGATAGACGGCGCGCACCACGATCGATGGCGGCACGACATTTGGATATTCGGCGATCGGCAGCATCCGCATGCCGATCAGGCCGGCAAGCACGATCAGGATCGACAGCACGCCTGCAAACACCGGTCGGTCGATGAAAAATCTGGAAATGTTCATTTGAAGGTCCGGTTCAAGGGAAATTTCGGACAAAACAACCCGCTGCCGAAGAAGCGGGCTCTGCGGCGGTCCTGTGTTTTTCGGATAAGGCGGCGGAGCGTTGCCGCTCCGCCCGTCACGTCATGTCATGTCATTGCGCGGCGGCCAGCGGGCTTTCGCTCTGCGGGGCGACCAGCGCGCCGGAGCGGATATGCTGCAACCCGTTCACGACCACCCGGTCGCCATCGGCAAGGCCGCTTTCGATGATCCGCTCGCCGCCATTGCTGCGTCCCAGTTCCACCGGACGATAGGCAACCGTGTTGTCGGCGCCGACCACGAAGACGAATTTCTTGTCCTGGTCGGTTCCGATCGCGCGCTCGCTGACCAGTATCTTGTCTTCCGGCCGGGGCTCGCCCATGCGGATGCGCACGAACTGTCCGGGGATCAGCCGCCCGTCGGGATTGTCGATCACCGCGCGCACCGCGATCGTTCCGCTCGCGGCATCCACTTCGTTGCCGATGAGCTGGACCTTGCCCTTGATGGGCGTGCCCTCGTCAAGCAGCGTGCCGATCTCGACGGGAATCTGGTCGATCGCCGGAAGCGCACCGTCTGTCGGCAATTCGGAAAGGATCCGCGCGACGACCTCCTCGCTTGCGTTGAAGCTCACATAGATGGGATCGGCCGACACCAGCGTCGTCAATGCCGGCGAGGCGGTTCCGGCAGAGACGAGATTGCCCACCGTGATCTCGACCCTGCCGACCCGGCCGGAAACCGGGGCCTTGACCTTGGTATAATCGAGTTCGAGCTGGGCCGATTGCAACGCCGCCTGAGCCGTCTTCAGCGCGGCCCCGGCCTCGGCGACGGCATTGCTGCGTTGCTCCATCTCGCTTTCGGAGATCGTGCGGTTGTCGGCCAGCCTGCGGCCGCGATCAAGCTGCAGCTTGGCGAGATCGACCTTGGCCTGTGCCGAAGCGACCTGCCCCTCAGCCTGTGCGACGGCAGCCTCATAGGGTGCGGGATCGAGGGTGAACAGGAGATCGCCGGCCTTGACCAGCGCCCCCTCGCGAAATTCCACCGACTGGATCGCGCCGCCGACGCGCGGATGGACCTCGACCCGGTCGACGGCCTCCAGCCGCCCGGAAAATTCCTGCCAGATCGTCACCGCGCGGCTTTGCACCTCGGTGACCGTGACCGGCGTCGCCGGCGGCGGCGCGGCCGGTGCGCTTGCCTCCTCCGTCGCGTTCGCAACAAGGCCGACCGGCAGTTCGAAATAGAATACGGCCGCCGAAATGGACGCAGCCAGACCCAGGCCGGTGCCCGCGAGGGCCCAGCGTTTCAAAGTCGTCGTCATGGTTCTACTCCTTGCGGCTGGGAGGGCCGCGCAGTTCATTTTCCGTTTGAATCAGTGAATGGAGATATCGCGAACGAATTCAGCGAACTGGCCACCAACCTTTTCCTGCCAGTTCGGCGTCTCCTCGGTCTTTCCGCCATAGACGGACGGCCAGCCCGATCCGGCGGAAAGAATGTGCTTTTGAACTTTCACGCCCGCGGCTTCCAGCCGCCCGGCATAGGACATCGTTTCATCGAGCAGCGGATCGTCCTCGGACGACAGGACGAGAGCGGGCGCCATGCCGGCCAGCCGCGAGCAAAGCGAAGGCGCCGCATAGGGATGGCACATGCCGCCGCTCATATAGTGGCTCCAGCCTTCCGCCCAGCGTTCCCGCATGCCGATACAGGCGGCATTGCGCGAAGACGACGAGCCCATGAAGGGATCGAGAAGCGGGGAGGCGAGCACCTGACCGTCAAGCTCGTTTGCGAAATGGTCCCGCGCCTTCAACGCAACGGCGGTGGCGAGATTGCCGCCAGCCTCCTCGCCGCCGATGATGAGCAACGATTTCCGGTCGCCGAAACCGGCCCGTTTCTTCGCCATGTAGGAGAAAATGGAGAAACCGACCTCCAGCGGCTTCGGAAAAACCGAGCCCTGGACATTGTAGTCTGGAACCACCACGATCGCCCCCTGCCCAGCCAGGCACTCCGCCATCGGACAGGGCGTGAGACCGGTATGATGAAAGGCACCGCCCTGGAAATAGATCAGCACGGGCGGCCCCTTGGCGTATTCGGCGCCCTGATAGACACGGACCTCGACACGACCGACGGCAACGTTATCCAGAGACATGTCCTTGATCTCGACAGCCATTGATTTTTTCCATTCCAGACAGAGACAGTTGGGTGCGCCTGATGACGCCTTCCTCGGTCCGGCATTGTAAACGACAAATCACGCTTCGCCATGGCGATCGCCCAACAGATTTCCGGATATCGGGTCCTCACGTCCCCGAACGTCATTCAGCACACCTTGCCGACGGTCGCCTGCACTGCAATTCTCGAAAAACAATTTAGTTTATTCAAAATTCCGAACAAGCACGATATCATGAGAACACTGTTCGAATTTTCGAATAATAACGCACTGCACAAAGCGAGATCACATGGACCAGCTTTCCGCCATGCGCGCCTTCGTCAGAGTTGTCGAGACGGGCAATTTCACGCGCGCATCGGAAGCGCTCAACCTGCCGAAGGCGACGTTGACCAATCTCATCCAAGGGCTGGAGGCGCACCTGCACACCAAGCTTCTGAACCGCACCACACGCCGCGTCGTGGTGACGACCGACGGCGCTCTCTATTACGAGCGCGCAAACCGGATCATTGCCGAAATCGACGAACTCGACACCAGCCTTGCTGCGTCCTACACCCTGCCGAGCGGACGCCTGCGTGTCGAAATGGCGGGCGCCTTCGCCGACTGGATCGTCATTCCGGCGCTTGGCGATTTCCATCGCCGATTTCCGGAAATCCATATCGACATGGGCGTTGGCGACCGGACCGTCGACTACCTTGCCGAAAACGTGGATTGCGCGCTGCGCGGCGGCGTGCCAACCGACCAGTCCCTGATCGCGCGGCGCGTCGCGGAAGTCTCGCTGATCACCTGCGCCGCGCCGGGCTATATCGAAAAGCACGGCACGCCGAAGCATCCCTCCGAGCTGGAAACGGACCATCAATGCGTCAGCTATTTCACCGCGTTGAACAATCGCGCCGTGGCCTTCGATTTCCGCAAGGATGCCGAAGCCCTGGAGATCAATGCCCGCCATATCCTGGCCGTCAACGATGCCCGCAGCTTCCTGTCGGCCGCCCTGGCCGGGCTTGGCGTTGCGCCATTGCCGCTATTCATGGCGGCGGAGCCGCTTGCCAAAGGAGAACTGCTCCGGGTTCTCCCGGACTGGCAGATAGACCCCATTCCGCTCTACATCGTCTATCCGCCGAACCGCCACCTGAGCAACAAGGTGCGGGTATTCGTCGACTGGCTGGTGCAGCTGCTCACAGAAAGGAAGCTGGATGCGCTCCCCTGAAAATCCTTGCGAGGCGCTCCGGCCACGTTGCAATGTGGATCGGCTTAGGGTTCGCAATTCCGGGGCAGGCCGCATCGTCAACGAACCGGGCGCTTTTCAAAACCCGCGTCGTTTTCGGCAGCAAGCAGAAAGCAGCAATCCGGCTCCGATTGCGTGGCCAAGGTCTTCATGACCGAAAGCCCGGCAAGGTCGATTTCGACGCAGCGATCGTCGGCGAGCGAAACGAAGGCCGTATCGCCGGTGATATGGGCCGCGAGCGGAATGCTGCCGAGCGGCAGGCAGCCAAGCTCGCGCATGCCTTCCGCGTCGACCACCGAAATGCTTTTATCGCCGCAGTTCAGGAGCAGAAGCCGATTTCCGGCAAGACCGTAGACGCGCAGCGGATCGCTACGTGTCTTCATCTCCCGCGTAATGCGCATCGAGGCGGTGTCGATGGCGACGAGCGTGTCTGAGAGGCGGTTCGTGACATAGAGCGTGTCGCCACCGGCATCGAGCCATATGCCCTCGGGCTTTTCGCCCGGCGTCACCGCCACGGGTGCGACGGATGCATCGCGCGGCGCGACCTTCGTCACGGTATGGCTCAGAAGGTTGCAGCAATAGGCTGTTTCGCCATCGGCGCCGACCCGGAAAAGGTGGCCTTTCAGCCCGCCGCTCGGCACGGCCCGCGACGGCGCGTCCGCCGACAGAGGGTCATCGAAGGTCATCAGGACGTTGTCGCCTTCGCTGAGCGCCAGCAACCGGCCCTGGCCATCGAGCGCGATGCCGTGAATCCGGCGCCAGGGCCGGCAGTCCAGCGTCCGGACGATCCTGCGGGCGGCAAGATCGACCACGGTGACGGAACGTCCGCCATCGCCATGGTCGGCGGATGTGCGCAGCCCGTAGTGACCGACGAAGGCGAATGCCCGATCGGCGGATACCACGAGTTCGTGCGAGTAGCGGGGCAGGTCGATACTGTCGAGGCGCTCGGTCGTCCGCCGGTCGTAGAAGCTCAGGCAGTGACTGCTCTTTTCAACGATAACCAGCGTGCCGGCATCTGCTTCGCTCATCGGCCCGGCAGCCCGCTGGTCAGGACGTCGATGGCGTAGAGCGATGTCGAGGCGGTGATGAACAGCCTGTTTTTCTCCGGCCCGCCGAAGGTGCAGTTCGCGACGATCTCGGGCACCAGGATTCTCCCCAGCCGCTCGCCGTCGGGTGTGAAGACCTGAATACCGTCATGCGCCGAGGTGAAAATATGGCCGTGGACATCGAGCCGAAAGCCATCCGAAGCGCCGGGCGAAACCTCGGCGAAGATCCGGCCGTTCCTGAGCCGCCTCCCGTCTTCCACCTCGAAGACGCGGATATGCGGCGGCCCGTTGGGCGCTTCGGACCGTCCCGTGTCGGAGATGTAGAGCAGGCTCTCGTCCACCGAAAAGGCGAGGCCGTTCGGTCTGTCGAAATCGTCGGCGACGACGGTGAGTTCTCCCGTCTCCGGATCGAGACGATAGACATAGCAGGCGCCGATTTCACTATCCGCCTTGACGCCCTCATAGTCGGAGAGGATGCCGTAGGGCGGATCCGTGAACCAGATCGTGCCGTCGGACTTGACCACCACGTCGTTCGGCGAGTTCAGACGCTTGCCCTGGTAGCGGTCGACCAGCGTCACCACCGTGCCGTCGGCTTCCGTGCGGCTGACCGCGCGGCCGGAGTGCTCGCACGAGACGAGCCGTCCCTCGCGGTCGCGCGTATGGCCATTGGTGTGCCTGGACGGCTCGCGGAATACCGTGCCGCCTTCCTCGGGATGCCAGCGCAGCATCCGGTTGTTGGGAATGTCGCTCCAGGTGACGCCGCCGTCCTCCCACCAGACCGGCCCCTCGCTCCATGTCGCCCCGGTCCAGAGTTTTTCAAGCCTGGCATCCGGCGCGACCAGATCGGCCATGCGGGGATCCTCGATAATGACATCGCTCATTGCGGTTTCCTCTCCGTTGCTGCTGGCGCAGCCATGCGCGCGGCCAAGAGCATCGCCTCCTCCGCGGCGAGCGGACTGGCGATGCCCTGGCCCGCAATATCGTAGGCCGTACCGTGGGCCGGCGTACAGACCGGAAATGCAAGCCCGCCTAGCATGGTGACGCCGCGGTCGAAACCCATCAGCTTCATCGCGATCTGGCCCTGGTCGTGATACATTGTCAGCACCGCGTGATGGCCTTCCTTCAGCGCCTTGACGAAGACGGTATCGGCTGGAAACGGGCCGTCGACGTCATGGCCACGCGCCTTTGCAGTCGCGACGGCCGGGCCGATGATGTCGATTTCCTCCATGCCGAAGCTGCCGCCGTCACCGGCATGCGGGTTCAGGCCCGCAACCAGCATGCGGGGCTGTTCAATCCCGGCGAGCCTGAGGCAGTTCTCCGTTCGGGCTATTTCCCGAAGGATTACCTCTTCGCTCAGCGCCGCGGAGACATCCTTCAGCGGAATGTGCGAGGTGACGCGGGCATTCCAGATCTGCTCGAGCACGTTGAACTCGCGGATGCCGCCATCATCCAGATCAAGCAGTTCGGTGATGAAACGGCTTTCGTCGTCATAACCTGGATGGGCATGGCGCATCGCCTTCTTGTTGAACGGCGTGTAGCAGACCCCGTCGACCCTGCCTGCCTCGGCGAGCCGCAACGCCAGCGAGAAGTTTTCGACCGCGAACCGTCCGCCGGCAAGGCTGGCTTCGCCGGGCGTGATGTCGGCCGGATCGAGATTGCCGAGATCGATCAGCGCCGGGCCGGTCACGGCATTCCCGATCTCCTCGATCGCGATTTCGGGGATGGCGGCCGCAAGCCCCGCGACGGCCGCGCCCGCCTCAAGCACCCGCCGGTCGCCGATGACGACCAGCCGCGCGGCATCCCGCACGCGTTCCGACGCCGCGAGCCGGGCGGCAAGTTCGGGGCTGATTCCTGCCGGATCGCCCATCGCGAGCGCGACCAGCGGGCGTTTTCCACCCTGCCGTTCAGCATCCATGTCGCTGTCTCCTCCCCTTCACCGCAACCGTTCACCGTCCGGCGAGAACAGCCGCATGCAGCCCTTCTGGCATGTCAGCCATATCCGCTCTCCGGAGGCGTGATCCTCTCCCTCGCGCTGTTCGACGGTGAGGTCCTGTCCGTCCGGCAGACGGCAGTAAAGATAACGCGTGCCGCCGAGATATTCGGCGAAATCCACCGTGGCTTCAAATGAAGAGCCGCCGTTTTCGCCGATCACCAGATGTTCCGGGCGGATTCCGAACCTGACCGGCGTGTTCTCGATCATCGCTTCAGCGGGCGGATCGACGACAATCGTCTGGCCGCCGACGGAAAGACTTCCCGCCGGACCGGCGGTCGCGTCGATGATATTCATCCTCGGCGAGCCGATGAAGCCGGCGACGAACAGGTTGTTCGGATCCTCGTAGACTTCGCGCGGCGTGCCGACCTGCTCGATCCGGCCATCGCGCAGCACGACGATCCGGTCGGCAAGCGTCATGGCCTCGGTCTGGTCATGGGTGACATAGATCATGGTGTTGCCGAGTTCGCGATGCAGCCTTGCGATCTCGATGCGCATGCTGACCCGGAGCTCGGCATCGAGGTTGGACAGCGGCTCGTCGAACAGGAAGGCGAGAGGCTTGCGCACGATCGCCCGTCCGATGGCGACCCGTTGCCGCTGCCCGCCCGAAAGCTGGCCCGGCCGCCGGTCGAGTAGCGGGCCGATCTTCAGGATTTCGGCGGCCGCCTCGACCTGACGTTCGATTTCGGCCTGCGGCGTCCTGGCGATTTCGAGGCCGAAGGCGAGGTTCTGGCGCACGCTCATATGCGGATAGAGCGCATAGGACTGGAACACCATGGCGATGCCGCGCTTCGAGGGGTCGAGATCGGTGACATCCCGTCCGGCGATGAGAATGTCTCCATCGGTGACATCCTCCAGCCCCGCGATCATCCGGAGCAGCGTGGACTTGCCGCAGCCCGATGGGCCGACGAAAACCACGAACTCGCCGCCCTTGATGGCGAGATCGAGGCCGTGAATGACATCGACCGCGCCGAAGCTCTTGCGCACGCCGCGAAGCGTGATGTCGGCCTTTTCCTCAGATAATGTGCTCATCTCACGTTCTGACCCAGACGAGCATCTCGCCGGGCTCCCGGTTATCCCAGAGGTGATAGGGGACGAAGCGCGCGGTCACCGGACGCCGTCCGGGCGCCTGCCGGTCGTAAAGCCGGTTGCCGTGTCCCTGCCAGTCTTCGCGGTGAGCCGGAACGTCGATGGCGACGCCGCCGTTCAGGGCGCTCAGCACGCTTGTGCTCGCCGTTGCAATCGTATCGTCGACGACCAGTTCGTGAAGGCCGGCTGCATTGTCGGTTTCCTCGACGCAGTAGATCAGCGGGCCCCGCGCCAGCGCGGCCCGGCCGAGGTCCGCCCGCACGGCCGGGTTGGCATGCAGCGCATAAGGTTGCATCGGCAAATCGAGCGTTACCGCATCGCCCGGCTGCCATTCGCGCTCGATGCGCAGATAGCCGCGTTCTATCTCGCATTCGACGGCCGCGCCGTTGATCGCCAGCGATGCGCCGTCGCACCAGCCGGGAACCCTCAGCGCCAGGCGGAAGGCGAGCGGCTTTTCGAGGCCGAGCGTGATATCGATGTGCCCATCCCACGGATAGGAGGTCTTCTGTTCCACTGTGACGCTGCCGCCGGCGACCGCCAGCCGGGCAGTGCTTTCATTGTAGAGATGGACGGCGATCTCGTCGGCGGCGACGCCATACATGTAGGTGCCGATCGAGGCGACGGTGCGGGCGATGTTCGGCGGGCAGCACGGGCAGCGGTGCCAGGTCCAGCGGTGGTGGCCGCCCCGGCTTTCCAGCGGATTGTCGTAGAAGAAGGTCGAGCCGTCGAGGGAAAGGCCGGAGAGCGCGCCGTTATAGAGCGCCTGCTCCAGGACGTCGGCGAAGCGACCGTCCGGGCCGCGGCCGAGCATGCGGCTCGCCCACATGGCGAGGCCGACGGCAGCGCAGGTCTCGGCATAGGCGCTCTCGTTGGGCAGGTCGTAATAGTCGGTAAAGCCCTCATTGCTTGCCGCCGGGCCGATGCCTCCGGTCACATACATCTGCTTTTCCGTCAGATCCTCCCAGAGAATCTTCAACGCATCAGTCAGGCTGTCGTCGCCGAATTCGGTGGCGACATCGGCCATGCCGGAATAGAGATACATCGCCCGGACCGCATGCCCGGTCACCTTGGTCTGCTCGCGCACCGGCAGGTGCGACTGGTTGTATTCATAGGTGTCGTGGCGAAAACGCTTCGGGTCCTCGTTGCGGGCGGCCGCCTCGATGTCGAAGTAATGCGGCTTCTGGCCGCGGGCATCGATGAAGAAGCGCGCGAGGTCGAGATAGCGCTGCTCGCCGGTGACGCGGCCGAGGCGCACCAGCGCCAGCTCGATTTCCTCGTGGCCGCAATAGCCGGGCTTCTGGTCCGGGCCGGGGCCGAAGACGGAGCCGATATGGTCGGCATAGCGGCACATCGCGTCAAGCAGCCCACGCTTGCCGGTGGCCTGGAAATAGGCGACGGCGGCTTCCATCAGATGGCCGGCGCAATATAGCTCATGGCAATCGCGCAGATTGGTCCAGCGCTCGCCCGGGCGCATGCGGATGAACCAGGAATTGAGGTAGCCATCCGGCTGCTGCAGCTTGCAGAACATCGCGATGATCTCGTCGGTCTTCGCCTCGAGATCGGGGTTGGGCGTGCGGTAAAGCGCGTAGGCCGCTGTCTCGATGACCTTGGCGACGTCGGAATCCCAGAACATCTGGACATTGACGGTGTCCGGCGTGCCATCGGCCCGGGTGTGGAAGGGCAGCCGCAGAGGGGGAACCGGAATATCGGGATTGATCTGCTCGAGCATGCCGGCGGCCACGCAGCGATCATAGAGGATCATCGCCGTCCTGTGCGCGACGGCATCGATGCGATCCCCCCAGAAGCCCTGGACATCGACATCGGGAAGCGCGGGAGGGCGGAAGCCGCTGATGGCGGGAAGGTCGAAGGAAGTCATGGGTCAGTCCTTTTTGGTCTGGATATTCACTTGACGGCGCCCGCGGTCAGGCCGCGGATGTAGTAGCGCTGCAAAAGCAGGAAGACGACGAGGCACGGCACCATCATCAGCGTCACGCCGGCCTGGACCGCGCCCCAGTCGATCGTGCCGTACTGCCCTTCGCGAACCGCGACCATCAGCACCGGCAGGGTGTATTTCTGCTGGTCTGTCAGAAGGATGAGGGCGGCCAGAAACTCGTTCCACGAGGCGAGGAAGGCGAAGATCGCGACCGTTGCCACGCCGGGCAGCACCAGCGGCAGCATGATCCGGTAGAGCACCTTGATGACCGAGGCGCCGTCGACGCGGGCCGCATCCTCGATTTCCTTCGGCACGGCGTCGAAGGCGTTGCGCATCATGAAGATCGAAAACGGCATCTGCAGTGTGACGTAGACGCAGACGATACCGGTCAGCGTGTTCTGGAGGCCAAGCTTCGACAGGATGACGAATAGCGGCGTCAGAACCGACTGGAACGGGATCATGATCGTGGCGATGATCAGCACGAACAGCGCGTTCTTGCACGGGAAGTGGAAGCGCGAGAAGCCGTAGCCGGCCAGAAGGCTCACCACCACCGACAGCACCACGGTCGCCAGCGACACGGTGAGGCTGTTGCCGGTATAGGTCCAGATGCCGCTACCGAAATCGGAGAGGTTCTGGTAGCTCTGGGTGCTGAAGCCGGTCGTCGGCCATGGCGGCAGAGGCGGCTTGCGCGATTCCGCCGATGTCTTGAAGCTCACCAGCAGGCTCCAGGCGAGCGGCGCCAGGAACAGGAAGGCGAGAAACAGGCCAATCATGTTGCGCCGGGTCATCTGGAACCGCTGGCGGCGTAGTTTCATCTTGCGGCGGCTCATCACATGCCCTCCGGATTGCGCAGCAGCCTGAGCTGGATCACGCTGATGGTGACCAGGATCAGCAGAAGCACCATCGACAGCGCCGAACCGTAGCCCAGATGGAACGACATGAAGGACTGGCTGAAGATCCAGAACACGGTGGTGATCGTCTGGTTCTGCGGCCCGCCGTCCGAGATGATGTAGAACTGGTCGAAGGCGAGCATCGAGCCCGAGACCGACAGGATCAGGGCGAGCGCGATCGTGCGTCGCATCAGCGGAAGCGTGATGCGGCGGAAGCGCTGCCAGGAAGAGGCGCCGTCCACGCGGGCCGCCTCCTGCACCTCGGTGGAGATGCCCTGCAGGCCGGTGAGCAGGATGATCATGTTGAAGCCCACCGTCTTCCACACCACCATGACGATGATCGAGATGAAGGTGGTGTCGAAACTCGCCAGCAGGTTGACCGGCTTTTCGGTGAGCCCCAGCCGCCATGCGAGTTGCGAGAACAGGCCGGAATCGACATTCATCAGCCACACCCAGAGCAGGCTCGCCGAACCGAAGCCAACGACGTAAGGCAGAAAGTAAGCCGTACGGTAGAACCTGGTCATCGCATCCGGCTTTTCCACGAAGATCGCCAGCGGAAAGGCAACCGCGAAAAGCACGACCGTGACGATGAGCGTGTAGAACACCGTGAAGCGGAGCGAGCTCCAGAACTGGCTGTCATGCAGCATCTGCGCATAATTGCCGAGCCCGATGAAGCGCGGCGCGCCCATGAGCGGCCAGTTGTGAAGCGACATCCAGAAGGTCATGCAGAGCGGGATGACGAAGAAAACCGTTACCAGCGCAACCGCCGGCGCGACGAACAGAAGTCCGACAAGCTGCTTGCGCCGCACCCGTCCCCGGCGCGGCCTGCGCGGCGTCGCTGTTGTGAATTGCGTTTCTGGCATGGCGCCTGTTCCATGGGTCGTGGGAAAAGGGCCCGGAGCGCCGTCAATGGCGCCCGGGAAGTAGACCGGACGCCGCGTCAGGCGCCCGGCGAAAGCGCGATCAGTTGGACGCGTCCAGGATCGACTGCATCGTGTCCTGCGCCCGCTTCAGGGAACCGTCGACATCGTCGCCGAAGAAGGCTTCGCCAAGCATCTGCTTCCACGGTCCCGTCTTGGAATTGATGATGTCGTTGTAGACCGGCGATGACGGCGTGCGCGCGGTTTCCATCGCTTCGACCGCCGTCAGGTAACGGTCATCAAGGCCGGAAAGCGCCTCCTGGGCCACATCGGCGCGCGTCGGCAGGCTGCCCAGGCGGGCGAGTAGCGTCTGTCCCTCGACCGAATAGGCGAAGTCCAGGAACTCCTTTGCCGCGCCGAGCGTGTCGCGACCCGCCGTGACGACGAAATTGTCGCCGCCGCCGAAAGAGGACACGCCGCCATCCTTGCCCGGCAGGGGGGCCACGCCGAATTCGACATCCGGATAGTTCTTGACGAGGTTGCCGATGGCAAACGCGCCGATGGGCGAGATACCGACATTGTCCGCCGCGAAGCCGCCGAAGAAATTGGTGCCCGTATCCGTCTTCGCGCTTTCCGGCACGTATCCCTTGGCGACCAGGTCGCGATAGAAGTTGATCGCATCATGCATCTGCGGCGTGTCGATGGTGGCGCGCTTGCCGTCATCGACCAGAATGTCGCCGCCCGATGCCCAGATCAGCGGCATGAAGGTGAAGGCATTGCAGCCGCCGCATGCGCCGGCGAAATAGAAGCCGTAGGTATCGTCGCCGAGCGCGTTGACCTTGCCGGCATAGTCCTCGATTTCGGCCCAGTTGGTCGGCGCCTTGTCCGGATCGAGCCCGGCTTCGCGGAACAACCGCTTGTTCCACAACAGCACCGAGACATCGGCCGACATCGGCACGCCGTAGATCTTGCCGTCATAGGTGCCGGCCTCGACATGAGCCTTCGACAACTGATCGAAATAGGGAAGGCTCCTGGCCAGTTCGGTCAGGTCCGCGAGCTGTCCGGCCTTGGCGAAAGCCGGCGTGTAAACGAGGTCCAGCGACACGAAATCCGGAGCCGAGCCGCCCGCGGCCGCCACGGCGTATTTCTGGACCATTTCCGTGCTTGGCACGATCTGCAGCTCGATCTGGTCCTCATGCGAGGCGTTGAAGGCCTCGATCAGGTCCGGCATGAAGGCTTCGCTGCTGTTGCGCGCCCACATGCTGTAGGTTTCGGCGGAAGCGCCGAGGGGCGTCATGGCGAGGGCGAGCGCCGTCAGCGCCGCGATTTTAACGGGTTTCATTTCTATCCTCCTCCGATATGGGGCCGTGTTCCGTGCCGGCCCCTTCGCACGCTTTCGAAAGGCTCAGGAGCTGCGCACGACCAGTTTGCACGGCAGCTGCAGAAGCCCTTTCTCAATCTCCTCGCCATTGACCAGACGCACGAGCGTGAGCCCGGCCTGGCGTCCAAGCTCCTTCAAGTTCATGTCGATCGTGGTGAGCGGGGGCCGGGTCTCCTCGGCGACAATCTCCCAATTGTCGAACCCCACCACGGCCACGTCGTGCGGTATGGCCGCGCCGCGCTCGCGAAGGGCGTCCATTACCCCGCGCGCGATCTGGTCATTGCCGCAGAAAATGCCGTCCGGCCGTTCATCGAAGCTCCAGAGCCGCGCGACGGCCTCATGCCCCCAATGCTCCGACCATGTGCCGTAAAGGACGTCGGCCGCGGGAACTCTCAAATCGGCGGCCTCCAGGGTCTGGCGATAGGAAAGCGCGCGCTCGCGCACGACCAGAAAATGCTCTGGGCCGGTGATATGGGCGATACGCCGGCAGCCGCGTTGTATTAGATGACGCACCGCCTCGCGCGCGCCCTGCCGTTCATCCGGCACCAGGGTAATTGCCTCGGCGGGCCCCTCGGTCAACACGTAGACGACGGGCACCGGGACTGCCGAGAAATCGATGGGAAGTGGCCGGTCGACGCGCTTGCCGGTGGCGATGATCCCGTCGACCTGCTTGTCGAGCATCGCATCGAGATGGATGCGGGCAAGTGCGGGATCACCCCCGACCGAGCAGAGAAACACCGAAACGCCCTGGTCGATCAGCCCTTCCGATACCCCGGCCATGACCGGCAGGGTGAAGCGGCCATAGATATCGTCCGTCAGAAGTCCGACGGTGAAGCTGCGCTTGCTGGTGAGGCTGCGCGCCAGCGCATTGGGACGGAACCCCAGCTCCTCCGCAACGCGCCGGATGCGGGCGCGGGTCTCCGCCGCCATGCGGCCGGTGTCGTTGAGCGCCTTGGAAGCCGTGGCGGTGCTGACGCCGGCCTTCGAGGCCACGTCATAAATCGTAACACGCCCGCCAACATTCGCATCCGTCACGCCATCCCCTCGCTGGGAAACCGGTTTCTCATGTCCATATAACAGAGAAATATGCGTGAGAAAAGGGTTTCTCAAACATATTGTTCGGTTTTCGGAATCTGGTCACGGGAGTGGTTGCGATCGGTCGGCGCGAACGCAGGTGGCGCATGGTACGAAAAAGCCCGGCTCTCGGGCCGGGCTTAATGATCAGTCGAAAGGCGTTTGCCTTACTTGGTGGCGCCTTCGTAGAGTTCGGCGACGTAGTCCCAGTTGATGAGATTGTCGACGAAGGCTTCCAGATATTTCGGGCGGGCGTTGCGGTAGTCGATGTAGTAGGAGTGCTCCCACACGTCGACGCCGAGAATCGGCTTGGCGCCGTGGACGACCGGGTTTTCGCCGTTCGGGGTCTTCATGATTTCGAGCTTGCCGTCCTTGACCGCGACCCATGCCCAGCCGGAGCCGAACTGGCCGGTGCCGGCGGCGATGAAATCGGCCTTGAACTTGTCGTAGCCGCCGAGATCGGAGGAAATCGCGCTTTCGAGCGCGCCCGGCAGCTTGGTGCCGCCGCCATCCTTCTTCATCCACTTCCAGAAATGCATGTGGTTGAAGTGCTGGGCGGCATTGTTGAAGAGCGGCTGGTTGGAGCCATAGGCCTTGACCATGACATCCTCGACGGAAAGACCACCGAGACCCGCTTCTTCCGCCAGCTTGTTGCCGGTGGTCACATAGGTGTTGTGGTGCTTGTCGTGGTGGAATTCGAGCGTCTCGGCCGACATGTAGGGGGCGAGCGCGTCGTAGGCGTAAGGCAGATCGGGCAGTTCAAAAGCCATGTTCAATACTCCTCAGTTAATAAATTGACGCTTGCGGGTTACATAGGAAGCCGTTTCGGGAACGGCAACCGCCAAGCCCGGAAATATCCGGGCAAATTGCCGGAAGGAAAGGGCGTTCGGCGGCATTCCGGTACGCCCCCGCCTGCCGGCGAAGCCGCCGGCCGGGATACCCTAACCCTCCGGCAGCTTGTAGGCGAGGATATAATCGCCCGTCTCGGTGCCGACCGAGCCGTGGCCGCCGGCGACGATCAGCACGTATTGGGCGCCGTCCGCGGTCTCGTAGGTCATCGGCGTCGCCTGGCCGCCGGCCGGAAGCCGGGCTTCCCAGAGCTGTTCGCCGGTGGTCACGTCATAGCCGCGGATGTAATTGTCCATGGTCGCGCCGAGGAAGGCGACGCCGCCCCGCGTCATGATCGGACCGCCAATGCCGGGAACGCCCATCTTGATCTTCAGCGGCAGCGGCGTCATGTCCTGGATCGTGCCGTTCTTGTGCTTCCACACGATCTCGCCAGTGGTCAGGTCCGCGCCCGCCACATAGCCCCATGGCGGCGCCTGGCAGGGCACGCCGAGCGGGCCGAGCAGGGTGGAGAAGGAGACGGCATAGTCGGCGCCGTTGTTGGAATTGATGCCCTGCGTGGCCACGCCCGGCGTCGATTTCGGCACCAGCGTGGAGGTGTAGGCCATGTAGACCGGCATGGCGAACATCACCTGCCGCTCCGGATCGACGGCGACCGAACCCCAGTTGAGCGTGCCGAAATTGCCGGGATAGACGATCGTGCCATCGACGGAGGGCGGCGTGTAGCGGCCCTCGTAATTATACTGCTTCAGCTTGATGCGGCAGACGAGCTGGTCGAGCAGGCTCGCGCCCCACATGTCCCTGCCCTCAAGCTTCGGCGGGTTGAAGGAAAGCGCCGAGACGGGTTGGGTCAGCGACAGGTTTTCGCCGTCAAGCCCGCCTTCCTGGGGCGCGGGAACTTCCTTGACGGGAAGGATCGGTTCGCCCGTTTCGCGGTTCAGCACGAAGACCTCGCCCTGCTTCGTCGCCTGCACCAGCGCCGGCACGGTCTCGCCGTCGATCGTTAGGTCGAGAAGGGCGGGCTGGGCCGGTACGTCCATGTCCCAGAGGTCATGGTGGACGCCCTGAAAATTCCAGACCGGCTTGCCGGTCTCGGCATCGAGAGCCACAACCGAAGACGAATATTTCTCGACCGCGGGCGAGCGGTTGAGGCCGATCTGGTCCGGCGTGCGGTTGCCGATCGGCGCATAGATCAGGCCGAGATCGCTGTCGCCGGACATCACCGACCAGCTGTTCGGCGAGTTCTTGGTATAGGTTTCGTCCGGGCCGAGCGGTTCGGTTTGCTCCGGATTGCCGGTATCGAAATTCCAGATCAGTTCACCGGTATCGATGTCATATGCGCGGATCACGCCGGACGGGCTGTCGGTCGAGTAATTGTCGTTGACCGAGCCGCCGACCACGATCTTGCCGTTTATCGCCAGCGGCGGGGAGGTCGAGTAGTAATACCCCTGCGTCTTGTAGGGCATGTTTTTCTGAAGCTGCAGCGTGCCATTGTCGGCGAAATCCTCGCAGATCGTGCCGTCCTCGGCGTTGAGCGCGATCAGGCGGGCATCGGAGGTCGGCAGGTAGACGCGGGTCTTGCAGCGCTCGCCTTCAGCAATGTCGGGATCGTCGTAATAGGTCACGCCCCGGCAGGTCTGGTGCTGGCGGTTGCCGTCAACGGGAACCTTCGGGTCGAATTTCCATTTCTCCTCGCCGGTCCTGGCATTAAACGCCATCGCCCAGCTATGCGGGGTACAGACATAGAGCGTGTCGTCCACCATCAGCGGGGTATTCTCATAGGTGGTCTCGACCACGTCGTTGGGGCCCATCATGTCGCCGGTCTGGATCTGCCAGGCAAGTTCCAGGTCGCCGACATTCTCCGGGGTGACCTGGTCGAGCGGCGACCAGCGCTGGCCCCTTTCGGTGCGGCCATAGCCATGCCATTCGCCGTCGGGAACGGCGTCCGCCGTTTCGGCGCTGGCGCTGCGGGCGCCGGGCAGTGCCCCCTCGATCGCATGCGGGTCGGTGAACAGCGAAATGACCGCGACCACCATCGACACGAGAACCGCGGCAACCAGCGGCCACGGGCCGGCGCGGGCGGGTTTGTCTTTTTCCGGAAAGCCGTAGTCATCGCGCAAGATCGGCCGGCGCACCCACGGCAGCAGCAACCAAAGGCCGAGCAGCACGACGAGCCCGCCGCGCGCGCCGAGCTGCCACCAGTCGAAACCGACCTCCAGCAGCGCCCAGACCAGCGTTACCAGAATGGTCGCGGCATAGACCCAGTAGGCAAGCGCCGATCGGACAAGTACAAAAAAGGCGGTCGCCAGAAATGCGGCGCCCGCAATCAGATAAAACCAGCTACCGCCGAGCGTGATCAGCCAGATGCCGCCGCCGCCCAGAAACAGGCCGATCAGCGCGAAAATCAATGAAGTCAGCACCAACATGAATATCATTCCCCCGAAACTTGAGCTTTTCCGGGGCATGTGGTCGGTATTGCGGAGGAAACCCGCGAAGATGTTGCCCCTTGCCGACCTCCCGGCTTTTCAGGCGACGGTGATCTGCCATCGCTGTCTTCGGTTTAACGGGTCGGGCCTGTTATTGTTCCGGGTTGTTTTGCCGGAAGCTGACCGGCGAGGCGATGTTGCTGCGACTTGCCGCGCGCTCGACGCGCTCGATATCCGATTGAAACCGCAGTGTTTCGCGCGCCCGATCCACGGTCAGCGTCGAGAATTTCTTCGACATTTCAGAAAAGCCCGGGATATCCGTGTGGCCAAGCGCCCGGCAGGCATGGAGAAGGTGGATCACCACCTCGGCCATGCCCGCGCCATCGCGCGCCATGGCGGTGAAGGCGGCATCGAAGAATTCCTCTGCCGTTATCGTCGGCATGTGGATGCGCGGATAGCGCGGCTCCGAGTCCCCATCGGGCTTTTCGCCGGCTTCCAGGATGCGCACCAGATGCGTCACCACGTCAATGGCCGTGCCCGGATCGTTGACGGCGGGAGAAAGCGCGCGCAGCGCGACTTGCGACATAACCGTCACTCCGTAAAGCGGATCCTGCGTGTAGGACCGTTCATGGCCGATGGTGAATGCCCTTGCGGCTTCTGCCACGACGTCCTCGTCCACGACGCCGTCGTCCTGTGTCAGCCTGATGCCGGCGATATGGCGGCCTGGTGCGACGAAAGCGCCCGGCCGTTCCAGCACGTAGATATCGGCATTCAACTTGCGGGACACCGCGTCCAGGGTCGCCATGTCGACAAAGCGCAGATAGCCGGACTCGGGCGGTTCGATGAGCTGCAGAACGCCCGGCATATCGCCGTCGAATTCGGTTCCGCCGAGAAAGGGTTCGGCGCGATAGTTGCGCATCGAGGTGACGGCCTGATCCTCGACCTGCTCGATCGTTCGGCTGACCTTGCCGAGACGACCGAGATAGTTGATCCAGCGCAGCAATGTGCCGATGATCAGCACGATGATGGCAATGGTGGCGATAAACAGAACCAGCCGGCCGCCGGTGCCGTAGAGTTTGGTGTTGAGCGCGATAAGGCCGACAAGGCTGAAGATGAACGAGCCGAGAAAGGTCGAAAGTGCCGACTGCGCGGTGCGGTCTTCCAGAAGCGTGCCGACCGCCCGCGGCGTGGCGCTGCTGGCCGCCGACGACGATGCCTGCACCACGGTGTTGAGCGAGAAGATCAGCACCGTCAGCATGCTCGAGGCGATGATCGACAGCAGCGATCCTACCGAATCGACGCCGATCGTGTCGCCGATATCCTCAGGAATATAGCGGTTCAGAAGAATACCCAGAAGCGCGGTGGCAATGCCGGCAACGCAATAGATCGCGGCCACAAACCACAATTGCCGCATGACCTGGGAGATGACCCATAACCGCCGGGACAGCTGAAGTTTCATAGCGCTCTTTCTGTCAGGACGGCATTTCCGCAGTTCAACTGGAACTGGTCGATCCCGCCTTCATCCCCGCCGGTATCGGTCCACGATGTCGGTTGTCCAACGCCGCTCATTGGTCTCGCGTTCCATTAGGGCGCGTGAACCTGATGGCGTCAACTCGCTGTATACAGTTTCGGTTCCCCTGAGACATTTTGGGGGACGTCGAAACCGCGCCCGAAAGTGATCGGCAATGTTTGCGCTCTGCTCAGCGTTCCGCCTTGCCTGCGACCTTCAGCGCGAAGGCGTATTCCAGCGCCTTTTCCTCCAGCCGCTGGAACCGCCCGGATGCCCCGCCATGGCCGGCGTCCATATTGGTTCTGAGCAGGACCGGCGCCGTGCCGGTGGTGGCCTCGCGCAGCTTTGCCACCCATTTCGCCGGCTCCCAGTAGGTCACGCGCGGATCGGTGAGCCCGGCAAGCGCCAGAATGGCGGGGTAGGGCTTCGGTCCCACATTGTCGTAGGGGCTGTAGCTGGCGATATAGTCATAGGCCTCCTCGGAGGCGATCGGGTTGCCCCATTCGTTCCATTCCGGCGGGGTGAGCGGCAGGCTATCGTCCAGCATCGTGGTCAGGACATCGACGAAAGGCACGGCGGCAATGATGCCGACGAATTTTTCGGGCGCCATGTTGGCGACGGCGCCCATCAGCATGCCGCCGGCCGAACCGCCTTCGGCCACGATCTTGCCATGGCTGGTGAAGCCTTCGGCGACCAGCGCGTCCGCGGCGGCGATGAAATCGGAGAAGGTGTTCTTCTTGTGCATCATCTTGCCGTTTTCGTACCAGGCAAAACCCTTGTCCTTGCCGCCACGGATATGGGCGATGGCATAGACGAAGCCGCGATCGACCAGCGACAGGCAATTGGTGGAAAACGAGGCCGGAATGGAGATGCCGTAAGCGCCGTAGCCGTAGAGCAGGCAGGGCGCGCTGCCGTCGAGCGGCGTATCCTTGCGATAGACGATGCTGACGGGCACCAGTTCGCCATCGGCGGCCTTCGCCTGGATACGGCGGGTGACATAGTCGTCCGGGTTATGGCCGGAAGGCACTTCCTGCGTCTTCAGCAAGGTCCGTTCGCGCGTCGCCATGTTGTAGTCATAGAGCTGGCTCGGCGTCGTCATCGAGGAATAGGAAAAGCGGATCGTGTCCGTGTCGTATTCGGCAGCGCCCTGCAGTCCGAGGGAATAGGCCTCCTCTTCGAAGGCGATGGCGTGTTCCTCCCCGGTTGCCCGGTCGCGGATGACGATGCGCGGCAGGCCCGCGAATCGCTCCAGCCAGACCAGATGCCGCGCGAAGGCCGTATGCGCCAGGATCAGCCGGCCCTCCTGATGCGGCACGACCTCCTTCCAGTTTGCCTTGCCGGGCGCGTTCACCGGGGCTTCCATGATCTTGAAATCCTTGGCCCCGCCGTCATTGGTGAGAATATAGAAGACATCGCCGCCCTCGGTGACGTCATATTCCACCATGGTCTCGCGCGCCGCCACCAGCGCGGGCTCGGCGTCGAGGTTCGAGGTCGGGATGATCCGGACCTCGGAGGTCTGGTGATCGTGGATGTCGATAGTGATGAAATCGTCGAGCAGCGAGCCGGCAATGCCGACGAAGAAGCCGGGATCGCTTTCCTCATAGACCAGTCGGTCGTCTTCCTGTTTCGTGCCGATCACGTGATGGAACACTTTCGAGGGGCGGTGGTTGTCGTCGACCTCGGTATAAAAGAAACTCTTGCCGTCGGGCGCCCAGACGCCACTGCCGCCAGTATTCTCGATCCTGTCCTCGATATCCTTGCCGGTTTCAAGATCGCGAACCTTCAGCGTGTAGAACTCCGATCCCTTGTCGTCATAGCTCCAGATCGCGCGGCTGTGATCCGTGGTCTGGTCGAAGCCCCCGAGATCGAAATAGGCCTTGCCCTTGGCCTCCAGATCGCCATCGAGCAGGGTTTCGCGGATGCTCTCGTCATTGAAATCGCCATCGCGCGGGATGCGGAAGAAATAGGGTTGTTCGGCTCCGGTGCGAAACGCCGTGCCATAGGCATAGGGACCCTCCTTCATCGGCACGGAACTGTCGTCCTCCTTGATACGCCCGCGCATCTCCGCAACCAGCTTTTTCTGCAGCGCTTCGGTGTCGGCCATCGCGGCCTTCATATAGGCGTTCTCGGCCTCCAGATGCGCGCGGATATCGGCTTCCAGGATCGTCGGGTCCTTGAACATCGCCTGCCAGTTGGCGGCCCTCAGCCAGGCGTAATCATCCGTGCGGGTCCTGCCGTGGCGGGTGTCTCTGAGGGCTTTTTTTATTGCCTTGGGAGCATCGGGCAGCGTCTTGAAGGGGGTCACGGGCAGGCCTTTCGGGTCATTCATGTCGGCGCAAGATAGGGGGGCTTAAGGACGACATCAAGCGCGGGTCTCAGACTTGCCGCATTCGGCTGCTCTGTGCTTACAATATACGATGCGCTTGCGGATGCCGATTTCCGGACGGAAGCGACAAAGACAGATTTCCATGAACGGAGACAGAGACTTGACCAAGGCCTTCCTTGCGCTGCTGACGCTGACGCTCGTTGCTACGCCCGCCCTCGCCATCAGCCAGCGGATCGAAAACGAGCTCGACCGGCTCGATCCCGAGGAAAAGCTTGAGCAACGCTGCGACGTGGAGGCGCTGAGCCGGATCGACGCGGCGCGCAAGGACATGACGCCCGACAAGGTGATTGCCTACACATTCGCGCCGACAAAGGTGAATGGCACGACGATCGATGCGCCGGGCGCGGCCGTGCGCTCGCATGGTCACTGGTACAAGCTCTCCTACCACTGCGCGACGGCAAGCGATGAGCTCGCGGTCAAATCCTTCAGCTTCAAGCTCGGCGAAGAAATCCCGCGCAGCGCCTGGGAGCGTCTTTACCTTTATCCGTAGGTCCGGTCGGCCTGAACGATCCGCAATTGCGCACATGAAAACGCCCACCGGGGGAGGAGGATCCGGTGGGCGTCATCGTGGTGATCGGCGATTTGGGAGGAGGAGGATCGCCGATCGTAATCGAAGGGGGCCGGGAGGAGGATAGCACCCTTCGAAAGCTCTGTCAGATCGCGTCCTTGCGGGCGACGCGACGGATATCAGCGCGGCTGATACCGAGGTCGGAAAGTTCGCGATTGCTCATGCGGCCAAGTTCGGCGACGGTTTCGCGATACTTGAGCCAGTTGTTGAACGAGCGTTGAATGTTCATGTTGCGGCTCCTTTCGTGTGTTCGGTGCGCTGTTGTTGATTGGATATATACAGAGCCTGCGGGGCATGAGGCAGGGGGTTAACAGCATTGCCCCTATGCAAAAAACGCAGGGCTCGGGAGGGGTGCCTCGAAAATGGGCATCCTGCCGAACGGGCAGGCACGAAACGGGCCGGTTGAAGGTGCAGGTCGCCCGCGCTCAGTCCTCCTCCACGAACACCTCCGCGCGGCGGCGATTGACCGAGGGGATCAGCACGATCACCAGGACGATCGCGGACACGATCAGCAGGCCCAGGCTGATGGGGCTGGTGAGGAACACGCTGGCATCGCCGCCCGAAAGCAGCATGGTGCGCCTCATATAGACTTCCATCATCGGCCCCAGCACGAAGCCGAGCAGAAGCGGCGCCGGCTCGCAGTCGAGCTTGCTCAGCGCATAGCCGGCAGCGCCCGACACCGACATGACGATCAGATCGAAGGGGTTTTCGTTGATCGAATAGACGCCGATGGCGGAAAAGCCGACGATTGCGGGATAGAGGAAATTGGCGCGCACGCTCAGAAGCTTCACCCACAGCCCGATCAGCGGCAGGTTGAGCACGACCAGCATCAGATTGCCGATCCACATCGAGACGATGACGCCCCAGAACAGCGAGGGCTGTTCGTTGATCAGGTTGGGGCCGGGGGTGATGCCCTGGATGATCAGGGCGCCAACCATCAACGCCATCAGCGGATTGGACGGGATGCCGAGCGTCAGCATCGGCACGAACGAGGTTTGCGCGCCGGCATTGTTGGCCGATTCGGGACCGGCGACGCCGGCGATCGCACCGCGGCCGAAGGTCTCCGGCCTTTTCGAGACCTGTTTCTCCACCATGTAGGAGGCGAATGACGACAGCATCGCGCCGCCGCCCGGCAATATGCCGAGAAACGATCCGAGAAACGTGCCGCGCAGGATCGGCATGCCGGCCTCGCGCAGGTCCCGGCGGCTCGGCAGCAGGGCCGAGATGTTGGTCTTGAGCGGTTCGCGCGGGGTTTCATCCTCCAGGCCCTTGAGGATTTCGGACAGGGCGTAGATGCCGACGCCGAAACCGAGGATCGGTATGCCTTCCGCCAGATCGAACATGCCGAAGGTGAAACGCGCCTGGCCGGTGTAGAGATCGGTTCCGACCGTGCCGAGAAGCAGGCCGAACACGATCATGATGATGCCCTTGAGCACCGATCCGTGGGCGAGCGCGATCGAGGCCACCAGTCCCAGCACCATCAGCGAAAAATAGTCGGGCGGCGTGAATTTCAGCGCAAGCATTGTCAGCGGGATCGCGAAGATGGCGATCAGCAGCGTCGCGAAACAGCCGGCGATGAACGAGCCGATCGCCGCCAGCGCCAATGCCGTGCCGGCCTTGCCCTGTCGCGCAAGCTGGTATCCATCGATAGCGGTCACCGCCGAGGATGCTTCCCCCGGCAGGTTGATCAGGATGGCGGTGGTGGACCCGCCATATTGCGCGCCGTAATAGATGCCGGCCAGCATGATCAGCGAGGCCTCCGGCGGAAAGCCGAAGGTCACCGGCAGAAGGATGGCAATCGTGCCGAGCGGCCCGATGCCGGGCAGAACGCCGATGGCGGTGCCGAGGAAAACCCCGAGGAAGCAGAACAGCAGGTTGATCGGCTGAAAGACCGTTTCCAGTCCGAGGGAGAGATGCGCGAAAAGGTCCATGGATCAACCCGTGAAGACCGAACCCCAAAGGGGGATGGTCATGCTCAGAAGATAATGAAAGACGAGGACGCAGAAGAGGCTGAAGGCGGCGGAAAGCAGTAGCGCCTGGCGCAATGTCGTCACCTGGCTTGCAAGGCAAGACACGAAAATTGACAGGAAAACAGCGATCAGCAGGCCGAAAGGTTCGATGGCGAAGCCGAAGATCATCGGGCAGGCGATGATGATCACGATCGCCCGCGGCGGCGCTATGGCAAAGGGCTCTGCGTCGGCGGGGGCGGGCAGAAACAGCACGATCAGGGCAAGCGCCGCAAGGATTGCCGACAGGACGACCGGAAAGAAGGCCGGTCCCATCCGGTCCAGCGTGCCCATGTTCATGGTCGTCAGCGCATAGCCGCCCATGGCTATGGAGATGATCAGAAATATGCCGGAGAAGATGATATTCTTCTGCCGCGCGCCGTAGTCTGCACTCATGTCGATCTCCCGCCTGCTGAACCTGCCGCCTTGCCGCACAGCCCCCAATCAATTGTCTCGCTCCGGAGGGCAGGGCCATCGCATATGACTTTGTCGCATAGCCCCCCAATCTTCTCGCCCCGGAGGGGAGAGATGTCGCGACAGCGACAGTGAGGGGGGAGACTATCACCGCGACCGCCCTCACGGATTGCTATGCCGCGCCACCCTCACTGCCCCTTTCGGGGCATCTCTCCCGCCAGCGGGAGAGAGCAATGGGAGCAAGCCGTCCGCCCGGCACGCTAGTTGTTGCGGATATTGTACTTCTTGATGATATCGCGCCAGGTGGCTTCCTCGCGTATCGCCATTTCCTGCAGTTCCTCCGGCGTCGACGAGGTGGCGCGCTGGTAGTTCTTGGCGAAGGCCGCCTGCGCTTCCTCGCTCGCCAGGAAGTTCGCGATCGCCTCGTTCATCTGCGCAATCACCGCGGGCGGCGTTCCCTTGGGCGCGAGAATGCCGGACCAGAGCGGCGCGACCAGATCGACGCCGGCCTCCTGGAAGGTCGGGACATCCCGGAAATCGGGGTTGCGCTCCGCGGACGCGATGCCGAGCGCCTTCATGGTGCCCGACTTCAGATGTTCGGTATAGGCCTCCGACAGGAAGTCGACCGAGATGTCGAGGCTGCCGGACAGGAGGTCGACGAGGGTCGGCGCGGTTCCCTGATAGGGCACGATCTTGAGATCGGCCTCGGCCTGTTCGCTCATCATCAGTTCGATCATGTGGCCGTAGGAGCCGATGCCCGGATTGCCGGCGCTGACCTCGCCCGGATGGGCCTTGGCGTATGCCAGAAGTTCGCCGAGATCGTCGGCGGGAAAATCCGCCCGCGCCACGACCACCATATCGCCATGGGTGATCTGGCTGACATAGTCGAAATCTTCCAATGGCGTATAGGGCAGGCCGGTATAGGTATTGGTGTAATTGGCGGTGGGGCCGGGAAAACCGACGACGAAGGTATAGCCGTCGGGCTTGGCGTGGGCGACCGAGGCCATGCCGATCGTACCGCCGGCGCCGGGCTTGTTGTCGACGATCACCGTCTGGCCAAGCTGTTCCTCGAGATCGGCGGCCATCATCCGCACCAGAAAATCAGGCCCCGCCGGAAACGGAAACACGATCCGGATCGGCTTGGCGTCCGGCCAGTCCGCGGCCAGCGCCGCGGTTGCCGGGCCGAGCGAGATGCACATCGCGCCGGCGGCGGCGATCGCGGTCCCGATGGTTTTAAACAATGTCGTCATGAGTTCCTCCCCTCAAACGCGATGCGGCTCTCCCAAACCGCATGATCCACGCTAGTCCGATCGGTCGCCGACAGCCAATTCGATCACGCTGCGTTTCAACGCGTGAAATGCCGGGCGCTCTTGCCTGCTGCGGATGGCGAAGCTTTTCGGCCTGTCGAAGCACCCGGATGCCCCCCTTCAATCATGACAAATCGGTCATCTTCTTGAACCGCCGCATGCGGCGCACCAGTTTAGCATTCTCTCCCGCGGTGAAAGCCGCATAGCCCGGTCGGCCGCAAGGTCAGGCCGGGTTTTTTTAGCTGCGTCGCCGGCGACCGATCGTGGCCAGCGTCGGCTCGGCGGCAAGCAGGCGTTTTGTATAAGCCTCATGCGGGGCATCGAGCAGTTGCGGCACAGGGCCCTCCTCCACCACGCGGCCGGTCTGCATCACCACAGCGCGGTCGCAGATCTCGTCGACAACGGCGATATTGTGGGTGATCAGCAGCACCGACAGGCCGTGTTCGGCGCGCATCTTGAGAATGAGCCGGAGGATCTGCGCCTGCACCGTCACGTCCAGCGCCGAGGTCGGCTCGTCGGCGACCAGCAGTTTCGGGCGGGTGATCAGCGCGCGGGCGATCGCGATCCGCTGCCGCTGGCCGCCGGAAAATTCATGGGGGTAGAGATCGATATCCCGCCCCTTCAGCCCGACCTCTTCCAGAAGTGCGGCCACCCGCATCCGCCTTGCCTTGCCGGTCGGGGCGTCGGGGTCAAGCGCCAGCGGTTCGGCGATGATGCGGCCGATCGTCTGGCGCGGGTCGAGCGCGCTGTAGGGGTCCTGAAACACCATCTGGAAGTGACGCCGCAGCTTGCGGAGATCGCGCGGTGATTGCGCGTAAAGGTCGGCGCCTTCGAACAGCACCCGGCCGCCACTCGGGCGGTCGAGCGCCATGATCAGCCGGGCAAGGGTCGATTTTCCGGACCCGCTCTCGCCGACAATGCCGAGGATTTCGCCCGACGCGAGGGTAATCGAGACATCGTCCAGCGCGGCGCGTTCGCCATAACGTCGCGTTAGCCCCTCGGTTTGAAGCAGCGGGGTCATGATCCGCCCTCCAGTCCAGCGCGGACCCTTCGGGGCAGGGATGCCAGCAGCGTCTTGGTATAGTCATGGGCGGGATGGCGCAGCACGTCTTCGGTTCCGCCCTCTTCCATCTTCTCGCCGTCATGCATCACCAGAACCCGATCGGACATGCGGGCGATGACGCCGATATCGTGGGAGATCAGGATCAGGCCGACGCCGAGTTCGGCGACGAGATCGTCAATAATGTCGAGGATTTCGGCCTGCACGGTGACATCAAGCGCGGTGGTCGGTTCGTCGGCGATCAGAAGCCGGGGTTTGAGCGCCAGCGCGATCGCGATGCCAACCCGCTGGCGCTCGCCGCCGGAAAGTTCGTGCGGATAGGAATTTATTCTTGCCTTCGCATCGCGGATGCGGACCATGTCCATCAGCCGCAGGGCTTCCAGTCTCGCTTCGGCCCGGGAGATCGGACGATGAAGCCGCAGCGCCTCGGCGATCTGGCTGCCGGCGGTCATTGCCGGGTTCAGCGCGGTCATCGGTTCCTGAAAGATCATCCCGATCTTTGCCCCGCGCAGTCGGGTGAGCCTGCGTTCCGGCAGCGCCAGCAGGTTTTCGCCATCGAGCAGGATTTCGCCCTCCGCCCGGGCCGTTCGCGGCAGCAGGCCGATCACCGCCAGCGCCAGCACCGATTTGCCCGATCCGCTTTCGCCGACAATGCCGAGCGTCTCACCCTTTGCCAGCGACAGATCGATGCCGTGCAATACTTCACGCTGCCCGCCGCGCCGGTCGGGGAAACTGACCCTGAGATTGCGGATATCGAGCATCATGACGCCTCGCGCGGATCGGTCAGCCGCCCGAGACCGTCGCCCAGAAGGTTGAGCCCGAGAACGGAGAAAGCGATCGCAAGGCCGGGGGCGAGCACCAGATGCGGCGCGCTCGCGAGATAGGTCTGGGCATCGGCCAGCATCCGCCCCCAGCTCGGCGTCGGCGGCGCGACGCCGAGACCTAGAAACGAGAGCCCGGCCTCGGTGAGGATCGCAAGCCCGGTCTGGATCGCGACCTGAACGATGATCTGGGCGGCGATATTGGGAAGTACATGTTCGAGCGTGATCCGCGTTCCAGTCTTGCCGGCCATGCGGGCGGCGAGAATGTAGTCGCGCGCCCAGACCTGCAGCGCCGCGCCCCGGCTGACGCGGGCAAACACCGGCACCATGAACAGCGCGATCGCGGTAATGGTGGTTACCGGTCCGCCGCCCAGCACCGCGGCCAGCAGCAGGGCCGACAGCACCGGCGGGAAGGCGAAGACGATATCGTTGACGCGCATGATCGCGGCCTCGGCCACGCCCCGGCGCGCCGCCGCCATGGTGCCCAACACGGTTCCGAATGTTCCGCCGATCGCGACCGCAGAAAATGCGATCGACAGCGAGGTCCATGCGCCGGCCATGATCATCGACAATTCGTCGCGGCCGAACTGGTCGGCGCCGAACAGCCTGCCGGGGCCGGGGCCCTTGAGGCGGGCGGGAATGTTGATCGCGGCGGGGTCCATCGGCGTCCAGAACCGGCTGAGGATCGCGGCGGTCACGAGAACGGCGGTGATGATGCCGCCAATGAGGAGAGGCAGGCGTCTCATCGCGTGGCCTTCAGGCGCGGATCGATCACCGCATAGAGCGTGTCGACCGCGAAATTGAGGCCCATGACGATGACGGCGAACAGCAGCGCGACATTCTGGATCACGATCAGGTCGCGCTGGGCGAGCGCCTGATAGGCAAGGGTGCCGAGGCCAGGCAGGGTGAAGACGTTTTCGACCAGCACGGTGCCGGCCATCAGCACCGATATCTGCATGCCGAGCATGGTGACGACCGGGATCAGCGCATTGGGCACGACGTGACGCCACAGCGCCCGCATCCGGCTTGCGCCCTTAGCGCGCGCCGTGCGCACGAAATCCTCGCGCGCCACCTCGATGACGGCGGTGCGCGTCACCCGCGTCAGCACCGCGGCCTGGGGGATGGCAAGCGCGATCGCGGGCAGCGTCAGCGCGGTGATGGCGGGCAGGAAACCAGCCTGCCAGCCCGGAAACCCGCCGGTCGGAAACCAGCCGAGCGTCAGCGCCACGCCGAGGATCAAGAGCAGGCCGATCCAGAAGCCGGGCACGGCAATGCCGATCTGGGAAAAGAATGTCGCGACGATATCCACCGGCCCGCCGGGTCTCTGGCCCGCGAAGACACCAAGCGGCAGGGCGATCGCCAGCGACAGCGCCACGGCGTAACCGGCAAGCGGCAGGGTGACGGCGAGGCGCTCGCCGATCAGTGCGGCAACCGGCGTCGAATAGGTGTAGGAAAGGCCGAGATCGCCATGCATGAGGCCGGCAAGCCAGTCGCCGTAGCGCAGGAGGAAGGGCTGGTCGAGGCCGAGTTCACTGCGCAGCGCCGCAAGCGTATCGGGGGCTGCCGATGTGCCGAGCATGATTTCCGCCGGATCGCCCGGAACCGCCGCCATCACCGCGAAGATGATGAAGGAGACGGCCAACAGGCTTGCGGCGAGAAAGACAAGATTGCCGGCGATGCGCCGCACCGCCGGACGGGTTTGCAACACGGTCTACTTGCTCCAGTGCACGCCGGTCATGTCGTTGGAGGGAACCGGCTCATTGACCCACAGCCCCTCGAGGTCCGCGTTCCAGACGCCGATCTTCGGCCAGGCATAGAGAAACAGCGCCGGCACGTCCTCGGCCAGGATTTCCTGCGCCTTTTTGTAACCCGCCAGCCGTTCCTCGGCGCTGGTCGCGTCGGCGATCGCCGTCATCGTCGCGTCGAAATCGGGATTGTCATAGTTGAAGTAATAGGGATCGCGGGCATAGATGCCGATGTCGAGCGGTTCGGCATGGCCGATGATTGTCATGTCGTAATTGGTGTCCTTGAACACGTCCTGCAGCCATTTCGCCGGAAATTCGGAGGATTCGATCGTCGCGGTCACGCCGATCTGGGCGAAATAGGCCTGCATGATTTCCGCCGCCCTTTCGGCATAGCCCCGGTTCGGCGCCTTGATGGTGAATTGCAGACCGTCGCCGTAGCCGGCCTCGGCCAAGAGCGCCTTCGCCTGTTCCGGATCATAGGGCAGCACGCCGGTGAGGTCCTCATAGCCGGCATCCGACGGCGAGAAATGGCTGCCGATCGGCGTGCCGTAGCCGGAATTGGTGGCATCGATGATCGCCTGCCGGTCGATCGCCATCATCAGCGCCCGGCGCACCCGGCGATCGTCAAAGGGCGGCTTGGCGTTGTTCATGCCGGCGACGACTTCCATGCCGGTGGTGCCGGGCACGACCTTGAAGGCGTCATTGGTCTCGAATGTGCTGACAAGTTCGGGGGCGGCGAATTCCGGTATGGCGTCCACCCCGCCGGAGGTCAGCGCGGCGGCCTGCGCCTGCGCATCGGCAATAAAGCGGAAGGTCACGGTTTCAAGCGCGGGTTTTTCGCCCCAGTAATTCGGGTTCCGGGTGAGGGTGACCTGGTTGCCCTTCTTCCATTCGCCGAACTCGAACGGCCCGGTGCCGACGGGATCGGTGGCATTGGTCGCCTCGCTGTCCGGCTCCACCATCACGGCGGCCGGGAAGCCGAGCCAGTAGAGAAGATCATAGGCGGGGCGGGAAAGGGTGAGCACCAGCGTGTGCGCGTCGGGCGCCTCGACGGTTTCGATCGCGCTGTAAAGCACCTTCTGCGGATTGACGCTGTCATCCGCGATGATGCGGTCGATCGAATATTTCGCGGTTTCGGCGGTGAATGGCTTGCCGTTGTGGAAGGTCACGCCCTCGCGCAGTTTGAACGTATAGGTGAGGCCGTCGTCAGAAACGTGCCATGCCTCGGCAAGCTGCGGGGCGATGTCGCCGTTCTCGTTCACCGTTGTCAGCCCCTCGAACAGGTTCTTCCAGACCACCTGGCCGATTGCGACCGGGGCAGCGGCCGTCGGGTCGAGCCCGGTCGGCTCGATCGCCATGCCGACAATGACGTCGCTGCGGGGTTCCGCAAGCGCCGGCGCGGCAATGAGGCCGGCGGCCAGCGCGGCTGCGGCGAGGGTTGTGAATGTGCGGGTCATGCGCTCCTCCAAGCGGTGTCAGGTGGGAGCGTCTATAGCGGGAAGGCGAGAGACGTGTAAATATTTCATGGAAATTTTGATTTTAGTGTAACGAATTTCGGTGCACTAATTTCGGTGCCATCTCGCTGTATTGGTCACTTGCGGGCTGACCACAACGACCGAAACTTTCGGCTGTGGAGTGGGGTGGCGCGCTGACGGACAGGCGCCGGCTGCCTCAGCGGAAATCGAAGGCCGAGAGCCCGGCGACCATTTCGTCGAGGCCGAGCGGACGGGTCACCGGCGGTTCGGCGCGCGACAGACAGCCGATCCGCTCGCAGAGCCGGCAGACCGGGCCGATGGGCGTGGCGGGCTGTTCCGCCGTCGCATAGGCCGTCGCGGCGGCATGCGCGTAGGGCAGGCCGACAAGCAGCGCGGTCAGATGCGGCCGTTCGCCGGATGCCGGCTCCGGCCCCTCCACCGTGCGCGACAGCGTCAGGAACTCCGCGCCATCCGGCATTGCGGCGCGCTGGACGATCAGCCGACCGGCCCGCGCGAAGGCGTCATAGACATCGAGCCTCGGACATTCGCCGCGAAAGCCGCCCTCGCCGATCCGCCGCAGGATGTTGCCGGCGACATCGATTTCCATCGCGAAGAACGGCAGGCCGGCATTGTCCGTCCGTTGCAGGCTGACGAGCCTTGTCGCGGCCTGGGCGAAGGATACGCCGAAGCGCCCGGCCAGAAGCGAGATATCGTACCGGTCCCTGCGGGCGGCCTCCACGAGCGGGCCGTAGGGCATCAGCAGCGCATGGGCGGCGTAGCGGGCAAGCTCGAACCGGGCGATCCGCCGCGCCTCGTCGCCGGTGAGCGCCAGCGTCTCGATCGCTTCCGCGATCTCGTCCCGGAAGGCGAGCAGCGCCGCCTCGATCGCGATCTCGCGCTGGCGGTCATGGGGCGAAAACCGGGCGGAAATGAACAGCCGCATGGTGTGGCGGTCGAAGCGGCGGCCGAGATTGACCAAGGCATGCGGCGGCAGCACGCGCACGGCGATGCCGTGCTTCGCGCGCAGCCAGTCCTTGAGCGCGGCCGACATTTCGTCGCCCGGCGCAAGCTCCGCATGCAGCGCCTCGGCGGCGCGGTCGAGCGCGTCGAAATACCATGGCCGCCGCGACAGCGCCTCGCGCACCTCGTCATGCGGCAGTCGCCGCCCCGTGAGGTGTGTCTGGCGGCCCTCCTCGGCGAGCAGCGCCGTCAGGTCGGAAAGGCGGGCGGCCTGTTCCTGATAGGCGCGGTAGAGCTTCATAATGCCGATCGCCGCATTGGGCGCGGCCTCGGCCACCTCGACCAATTCCTGGTCGCCGGGCAACTCGCCGGAGAGCAGAGGATCGGCGAACACCGCCTTGAGCTGGCCGATCGTCCCGCCGCTCTCTCCCTGCAGCGAGGCGATATCGACATCGTAGACGGCGGCGAGCTTCAGCAGCAATTGCACGGTCAGCGGTCGTTGGTTGCGCTCGATCAGGTTGAGATAGGAGGGCGAGATTGCCAGCGCCTCCGCCATCGCGGTCTGCGTCAGCTCCATTTGCTTGCGCAGCCTGCGGAGCCTGGGGCCTGCGAATATCTTGCTCTCGACCATCGCAAAATCCTTTTACAAAATTTACAGATTTACAATAGCGTTCTGTAAAACGGCCGACAGTATAACCCGATTTCGGGCCGATGAAAGCCTATTTCGTTGGATATAACGCCGAATTTTCGTTAAGTCTGTCACATCGATAAAGATTGTCTCGGGTCGAGGCAGAAATGAATATCGAAGTGAGGAGAAAATAATGTCGGAATTTTACAAACTTGTCGAAGGCGCGGCGGAAGGCCGTTTTGACGGGATCGAGCGTCCCTACAGCACCGAGGACGTGAAGCGTCTGCGTGGTTCCATGCCGATTCGCGCCACGCTTGCGGAGGAAGGCGCTAAGCGCCTGTGGTCGCTGATCCATGACGAGGATTTCGTCAATGCGCTCGGCGCGCTCTCGGGCAATCAGGCCATGCAGATGGTCCGCGCCGGGCTGAAGGCGATCTATCTTTCCGGCTGGCAGGTCGCCGCCGACGCCAATACCGCCTCGGCGATGTATCCCGACCAGTCGCTTTATCCGGCCAATGCCGGCCCCGAACTCGTCAAGCGCATCAACAAGACGCTGCAGCGCGCCGACCAGATCGAGGTTTCGGAAGGTCAGGGGCTTTCGGTCGATACCTGGTTCGCGCCGATCGTTGCCGATGCGGAGGCTGGTTTCGGCGGTCCGCTCAACGCCTTCGAGATCATGAAGGCCTATATCGAGGCCGGTGCCGCGGGCGTCCACTTCGAGGACCAGCTCGCCTCGGAAAAGAAATGCGGCCATCTCGGCGGCAAGGTGCTGATCCCGACATCGGCCCATATCCGCAACCTCACGGCGGCGCGGCTTGCCGCCGACGTCATGGGCGTGCCGACGCTGGTGATCGCCCGCACCGACGCGGAAGCCGCCAAGCTCCTGACCTCGGATATCGACGAGCGCGACCGGCCCTTCGTCGACTACGATGCCGGGCGCACGCCGGAAGGCTTCTATCAGGTCAGGAACGGGCTGGAATCCTGCATCGCCCGCGCGGTCGCCTATGCGCCCCATTGCGACCTGATCTGGTGCGAGACCTCGAAGCCGGATCTGGAGCAGGCGCGGCGCTTTGCGGAGGGTGTGCACAAGGAACATCCCGGCAAGCTTCTGGCCTATAACTGCTCGCCGTCCTTCAACTGGAAGAAGAACCTAGACGAGGCCGATATCGCCCGGTTCCAGCGCGAGCTTGGCGCCATGGGCTACAAGTTCCAGTTCATCACGCTGGCGGGCTTCCATCAGCTCAACTACGGCATGTTCGAGCTCGCCCGCGGCTACAAGGAACGCCAGATGGCGGCCTATAGCGAGCTTCAGCAGGCGGAATTCGCGGCGGAGCGCAACGGCTACACCGCGACCCGCCACCAGCGCGAAGTCGGCACCGGCTATTTCGATGCGGTGTCGATGGCGATCACCGGCGGCACCGGCTCCACCACCGCCATGGGAGAATCCACCGAAACAGCCCAGTTCGAGGCAGCAGAATAGGCAAGGGAGGACTACGCAATGACACCGAAACTCAACGTCAAGGAACGCGCCGAGGCGCAATCCGGCGAAATGTCCGCCGAGCAGCAGGCCGCCATCCGCATGGTCGCCAATGATCTCCACCGGCTGAACCAGGCGGTCATGCGCGCGGTCGATGCCGGCGTCTCGGTCGAGATCATCCGCTCGGCCCGCCACCACGGCGGCGGCAAGTGGGGCGACCTGCTGACGCCGATCATCATCGCCGGGGCCGCAGCCGCACCGGCGCCGGAGGAAAACCTCAGCGCCCATTGAAAGAGCAAATCGCGACAAGGCGCGTCCCTTTGACGAGGGGCGCGCTTTGGCGTTTCCGAAAGCAATTCGATCACCCAAAACCGCGCCCGCGTCAAAATCTGCGCATACGGGCTTTTTTCTGACTCAGTTTTGCTCCAATGAGACAGCATGAAATTTCACCGCAGTCTCAGCATAGCCGCCCTTTTCTGCCTCGCCGCCGCCTCGCAGGCCGGCGCCCATCCGCATGTCTTCGTCGATGCGCGGCTGGAAGTGGTGGCGGATGATGACGGCAATGTCACCGCGCTGCAGAATGTCTGGCGCTTCGATGAGTTCTTCACCTCCTCGGTCATCCTCGACTATGACGCCAATATGGACAATCAGCTGACCGGCAAGGAACTGACGGATATCGGCGATACCGTGCGCGAATCGCTCGCCGAATATGGCTATTACACGCAGATCAATGACAATGGCGAGGACGTGCCGCTGGCCGAACCCGACGTCATTCACGCCGACATGATGGACGGACAATTGCTGCTGATCTTCTCGGCAAAGCCTTCCAGGCCGATCAAGCTTTCCGGCCACCTTACCTTCGGCATTTACGATGCCAGCATGTATACGGCGATCGACTTTCAGCGCGACGAGGACCTTGCTATGATCGGCGATGCGTTCGGTCGCTGCAAAGCCGCGGTCGTGCGCCCCGATCCCGATGAGATCATCTCCCAAAACAGCGATGCGCTGACGGCGGCCTTCTTCAACGATCCGACCGACATGAGCAAGCTGTTCGCAACCCGCCTGGACCTCACATGCCCCGACTGACCCGCCCGATCGCGCTTGTCCTGCTCCTGGCGCTTCTGGCTTTTCTGATATTCGGCCTGAGCCAGAAGTCGTTCTCGGCCTCGCCGCTCGGCATCGGCTCGTCGGAGCCTTCGTTTTCTTCCTCCTTCGGCCCGCTGCAATCGGTGCTGATGACCATCAACCAGTATCAGCAGCAATTCTACCATGCGCTGACGGCGGCGCTGAAGGCGATGAAGGACGACCCGGTGAAGGTGCTGGGGCTTGTCGGCCTTTCCTTTGCCTATGGCGTGTTTCACGCGGTCGGCCCCGGCCACGGCAAGGCGGTGATATCGTCCTACCTGATCGCCAACGAGACCGAGCTCAGGCGCGGTATCTTCATTTCGCTTCTGGCTTCGCTGGCGCAGGGCGTGACGGCGATCCTGCTGGTTGGCACGGCCTATCTGTTTCTGCGCGGCACCGCCGTTTCGATGCGCGATGCCACGCTTTACATGGAGCGCGCCAGCTTTCTGCTGATCGCCGGTTTCGGCCTGTGGCTGCTCTATACCAAGACCCGTGCGATCTTCGGGGGCGCCGGCCATGGCGCTCATGATCATGACCATCATCATGAGCACGATCACGGTCACGCGCATCGCCATGACGACCATCATGTGCATGGTCCCGATTGCGGCTGCGGCCATGTGCATATGCCGGAACCCAAGGACCTCGGGGGCAAGGATTTCGACTGGAAGGGCGCCGGATCGGCGATCCTGGCGATCGGCATGCGGCCCTGCTCGGGCGCGCTGATCGTGCTGACCTTCGCATTGCTGAACGGGCTGATCCTCGGCGGTATCGCCTCGGTCTTCGCCATGGCGATCGGCACCGCGATCACCGTGTCGGTGCTGGCGATCATCGCCGTCTCGGCCAAGGGACTTGCCGTGCGCCTTGCCGGTCGCGGCGCCACGCGCGCGACCGTGATCGGCTACGGCATCGAGATCGCCGGCGCGCTTCTGGTCACGCTTCTGGGCCTGATGCTGTTTGCCGCCTCGATGACAGGCTGATCAGATCCCGGCTCCGAGGTTCTGGTAATTGCTCATGCCCTCGAGGAACTCCGCGACGAACGGCGTCGCGGGCCGGCGCAGCAATTCCTCCGCCGTGCCGAACTGTTCGATATGGCCTTCGGACATCACAGCGATCCGGTCGGCGATCTCGAAGGCTTCCTCCTGGTCATGGGTCACCAGAATGGCGGCAATCCCGACCTTTCTCTGCAGGTCGCGGAGCGCGCCGCGCAAGCCCTTGCGGATCTTGGTATCGAGTGCGCTGAAGGGCTCGTCGAGCAGCAGCAGCCGCGGTTCGATCGCAAGCGCGCGCGCCAGCGCCACGCGTTGGCGCTGGCCGCCGGAAAGCTGCGAGGGGTAGCGGTCGGAAAGATGGCCGATCTCCGCCATGTCGAGCAGATCGCGCACCCGCTTGCCGATCTCCTCGCGGGATGGCCGTGTGGCGCGCGGGCGCATCTTCAGCCCGAAGGCGGCGTTTTCGGCCACCGTCTTGGTTTCGAACAGCGCATAGCTCTGGAACACCATGCCGAAACGCCGCAGCCGCGCCTCCAGCCCGGTAATGTCCTCACCCTCCATCAGGAGCCGGCCCTCGTCGGCGAATTGCAGGCCGGCGATGATCCTGAGCAGCGTGGTCTTGCCGGAGCCCGAGGGACCGAGCAGCGCCACGAACTCGCCGGGACGGATATCGAGATCGACGCGGTCGAGCACCTTGTTGCTGCCGTAGGATTTCGAAACATTTTCGACTGTGAGGGCCATTGTCGGTCTTTCTCAGTGCGCTTGCGGGTGACGCGATTCGATCGCGGATCTCAGGATCAGCGTGATCACCGCGATCACCGTCAGAATGGTGGCGGCGGCAAAGGCGCCGGTCACGTTGTAATCGTCATAGAGGAGCTGCACCTGCAGCGGCAGCGTCATGGTCTCGCCGCGAATATTGCCGGAGACGACGCTGACGGCGCCGAACTCGCCGATGACGCGGGCATTCGCCAGGATCGCTCCATAAAGCAGCGCCCAGCGGATATTGGGCAGGGTCACGTGGAGGAAGGTCTGCCAGCCGTTGGCGCCAAGGGTCAGCGCTGCCTCCTCCTGGTCGCGGCCGGCAACCTCCATCAGCGGGATCACCTCGCGGGCGACGAAGGGGCAGGTGACGAACAGCGATACCAGCACGATACCGGTGAGGTTGAACATCAACTGGATGCCGTATTGATCGGCATAGCTGCCGACGAGCCCGGTGGAGCCATAGACCAGCAGATAGCAAAGGCCGGCAACGATCGGCGAGATCGAGAACGGCAGTTCGATGATCGTGATCAGCACCCGCCGGCCCGGAAAGCGGAACCGGGTCACGGCCCAGGCGGCGCATATGCCAAAGGCGATATTGACCGGCAGCGCGATCAGCGCCGTGATGACGGTGAGCTTGATCGCATGCAGCGTTTCAGGCTCGAGGAGGCCCGAGGCATAGACGCCGATGCCTTCGGAAAAGGCGCGGGCGAAGATCGCCACGCTCGGAAGGCCCATGATGAGAGCGGCAAAGGCGACGGCGACGAGCACCAGTGCCGCCCGCTTCAGGCTGCGTCTGCGCCTCAGAGCCTTGACTTGCGGATGGACCATGGCTCAGCCTCCCCTCGACATATGCCGCGCGGCGCGGTTCTGAGCGATATTGGCGAGGATCAGCACGAGGAGCGCCAGCGCCAGCACCGTGCCGGCGATCGCGCTTGCGGCCGGGAAATCATACTCATCGAGCCGGATCATGATCAGAAGCGAGGCAATCTCGGTCTTGAACGGCATGTTGCCGGCAATGAAGATCACAGCGCCGAACTCGCCGAGCGAACGGGCAAAGGCGAGCGACGCGCCCATGATGAAGCTCGGGAACACTTGCGGGAACACGATATGGCGGAACACCTGGAAATCGGTGGCGCCAAGCGTCTGAGCCGCCTCTTCCAGATCGAGGCTCAGGCTCTCCATCACCGGCTGCACCGTGCGCACGCCGAAGGGCACCGAGGTAAAGGTCATGGCGAGCGCGATGCCCCACCAGGTATAGGCGATCTTGATGCCGAAGTCCGACAACAGCATGCCCATCCAGCCATTGCGGTCGTAGAGCGCCACCAGCGCGATGCCGGCAACGGCCGTCGGCAGCGCGAAGGGCAGGTCGATCAGCGCGTCGAGCAGGCGCTTTCCGGGAAACTTGTAGCGCACGATCACCCAGGCGAGCAGCAGGCCGAAACAGGCGTTGAACACGGTGGCAAGGGCTGCCGCCGAGATCGTGACGCGGAAGGCCGCAAGCGTGCGCGGATTGGTGATGATGCGCCAGTAATCGGCAAAGCCGAGCTGGCCAAGCTGCCAGAACAGCGCCGACAGCGGCAGCAAGATGATCAGGGCGACAAAAAGCAGCGTGGTCCCGAGCGTCAGCCCGAAACCCGGCATGACGCTGCGGTTCGCGCGTCTGGTCGCTGTCGGCATGATGAACGTCATGATGGCCTTTTCGCGGTGATGCCGGAGGCTATAGCAATTCTTGTTGCAGGGGGCACGGGTTTTGTTGGCGGGATGCACTCCTCGCTGCGGGTGCTTGAGGCTTCAGCGGGACGGCTCGCCCTCACAACACGCCAATCTCCCCCCTTGAGGGGGAGATGCCCGGCAGGGCAGAGAGGGGTGAACCCTATCAGAAAACGCGGAGCTTGCGGCTTGTGCCCATTACCCCTCTCTGTCGCTTTCGCGACATCTCCCCCTCAAGGGGGGAGATTGGGGCGGCGAGGTTTGTGCTTGCCGCGACGCTAATGGGGTACGGGGACTTCGTGCCGGTTACCGAGCCGACTGGATCTGGTCCAGCACGCCGCCATCGGCGAAGTGGGTCTCGTTGGCCGCTTCCCAGCCGCCGAACACGTCTTCCACGGTGATCAGCTTCACGTCTGGGAACTTGTCGGCATATTCCGCCTTCACTTCCTCGTTGTGGACGCGGTTGTTGAACGAGGCGACGATTTCCTGGCCCTGCTTGGTGTAGAGGAATTCGAGATAGGCCTTGGAAACCTCTTCCGTGCCGCGCTCCTGGGCGACCTTGTCGACGACGGCGACCGGGAATTCGGCCAGCAGCGACATGGACGGCACGACGCGCTCATATTCATCCTCGCCGTATTCGGCGCGGATGTTCTCCACTTCCGCCTCGAAAGTGATCAGCACATCGCCGATGCCGCGTTCGATGAAGGTGGTGGTGGCGCCGCGGCCGCCGGTATCGAACACGGCGACATTGCCGAGAAAGTCGCCGACGAATTCCCGCGCCTTCTCGTCATCGCCGCCGAACTGGTCGAGCGCGTAGCCATAGGCCGCGAGATAGGTGTAGCGGCCATTGCCGGAGGTCTTCGGGTTCGGGAACACCAGTTCCACGCCTTCGGCGGCGAGATCGTCCCAGTCCTCGATGCCCTTCGGATTGCCCTTCCGCACCAGGAAGGCCGGCAGCGAGTAATAGGGCGAGGCATTGTTGGGCAGCGCCTGCTGCCAGTCGGCCGCGACGAAGCCGTTATCGGCAAGAATTTGCACGTCCAGCACCTGGTTGAAGGTCACGAGGTCGGCCTTCAGGCCCTGCAGGATCGCGCGCGCCTGCTTGGAGGAGCCGGCATGCGACTGTTTGATCTCGACATCGTCGCCGGTCTCGGCCTTCCAGTACTCAGCGAAGGCCGGGTTGATCGTGGCGTAGAGTTCGCGCGCGATGTCATAGGAAACATTGAGGATTTCCACCTGATCGGCCTTGGCCGGCGTGGTGAAGATCAAGGCGGCGCCGATTGCGGCGAGGAGTGTCTTCTTCATGAAATAAACCAATCTGCTGAATGGGAGGATCGTGAGGCGAAGATTATGAAAAGTGGCGAATTTGCGCCAAGAAATCCCTTCGCCGGAAGGCCGCTTCCTTGGAAAATTATGGTCGAGTTGCTGCCCGAAACCGGCTTTTGTTTTCGTGGAGCCCGGATCGGTCCGGCACTCCTCTCCTTAAAATTTGGTCCGCATACCGTGCGGTTTGACGAACGCGTGCTATAGATTCGAGGAACCCGTGACAAGGCCCTCTACTATCGCGAAGGAACAGTTTTATGAAAATCGGATTTATCGGCCTCGGCCTGATGGGACGCCCGATGGCGGCCAACCTGATGGACGCCGGCCACGAACTCTTCATCAACCGGGTGAAGCCAGTCTCGCAATTCCTCGTCGAAAAGGGCGCGACCGCCTGCGATACGCCGAAGGCGGTGGCCGAGGCCGCCGAGATCGTGATCACCATCGTGTCCGATACGCCGGATGTCGAAGCGGTGCTGTTCGGCGAGAACGGCGCGGTCCACGGCCTGTCCAAGGGCAAGATGGTGATCGACATGAGCACGATCT
This sequence comes from Martelella mediterranea DSM 17316, assembly GCF_002043005.1. Classification (NCBI taxonomy): domain Bacteria; kingdom Pseudomonadati; phylum Pseudomonadota; class Alphaproteobacteria; order Hyphomicrobiales; family Aurantimonadaceae; genus Martelella; species Martelella mediterranea. The sequence goes on from NZ_CP020330.1 coordinate 1,522,722, forward strand.
CGCCGGTGGCGACGCGGGACTTCGCCGATAAACTGGCCGCGATCGGCTGCGCCTATCTCGATGCGCCGGTCTCCGGCGGCGATATCGGCGCGAAAAACGCGACGCTGACGATCATGGTCGGCGGCTCGGACGAAGACTTCGCACGCGGCAAGCCGCTGTTCGAGGCGATGGGCAAGACCATCACCCATATCGGCCCGGTCGGCGATGGCCAGACCGCCAAACTCGCCAACCAGATCGTGGTCGGGCTGACGGTGGAAGCCGTTTCCGAGGCGCTGCTGTTTGCCAAGAAGGCCGGCGCGGACCCCGCCAAGGTGCGCGAGGCGCTGATGGGCGGCTTCGCCGGCTCGCCGATCCTGAAGATCCACGGCGAGCGGATGCTCAACCGCACCTTCGATCCCGGTTTCAGCATGCGGCTGCAGCGCAAGGACATGGCGCTCGTCGTCAACGCCGCCCGCGAGATCGGCCTGGCACTTCCCAATGCCGCCTCCACCGAGCAGCTGATGAACGCCGCGATCGCCCGCGGCGACGGCGAACTCGACAATTCCGCGCTGATCCGCACGCTCGAGGCAATGGCGGGGCTTAAAGACGAGGCGTGAGCGCAAGCAGCGTTCCGACAGTGCCGCTTGCTCCCAATATTCTCTCCCGCTGGCGGGAGAGATGCCCCGAAAGGGGCAGTGAGGGTGGCGCGGCGTTTCAAATTGTGATGGCGTTCGCGGTGATAGGCTCCCCCCTCACTGTCGCTGTCGCGACATCTCTCCCCTCCGGGGCGAGAGGATTGGGGGGCTTTGCGGCGAGGCTTGCGTGGTGATCCGGTAGCCGAGGAATTTATTCCTGTTCGAACTCGATCAGCGCACCCTGAAAATCCTTGGGATGGGCGAACAGGACAGGCTTGCCATGGGCGCCGGTCTTCGGTTTGCCGTCGCCGAGTACGCGGATGCCGCATTCGCCAAGCCTGGCCAAGGCATCGGCGATATCCTCCACCTCGAAACAGAGGTGATGGATGCCGCCGCTCGGGTTCTTGTCCAGAAATCCGGTGATCGGGGAGCCGTCGCCGAGCGGATGCAGCAGTTCGATCTTGGTGTTGTCGAGGGTGATGAACACCACCGTGACGCCATGCTCCGGCAGGTTCTGCGGCTCGGAAACCTTTGCGCCCAGCGCTTCATAGCATGCCGCTGCCTCTGCAAGGTCGGGCACGGCGATGGCGACGTGATTGAGACGGGTGATCATGCGGGCCTCTACCGGTTGCGTCTCTTGCCCTCGAGCAGGTCGAGCAGCGAATTGGCGGAATCGAGCACGTTGGTGCCGGGGCCGTAGACGGCGGCGACGCCGCTTTCCAGCAGGAAATCATAATCCTTGCGCGGAATGACCCCGCCGACGACAACGATCACCTCGTCGGCGCCGCGCTTCTTCAGCGCCTCGATCAGTTGCGGTGCGAGCGTCTTGTGGCCGGCGGCGAGCGACGACATGCCGACGATATCGACCTTCTCGCTGACCGCCAGATCGGCGGCCTCCTCCGGCGTCTGGAACAGCGGGCCGGCGACGACATCGAAGCCGATATCGCCATAGCCGGACGCGATCACCTTGGCACCACGGTCATGCCCGTCCTGGCCGAGCTTGGCGATCAGAACGCGCGGCGCTCTGCCCTTTGTCTCGGCATAGGCTTTCAGCCGATCGGTGATGACGGCATATTCAGGGTCGTCCTTGTAGGCCGCGCCATAGATGTTGCGCACCACCTTGGGCGTGGCGGCATAGCTGCCGAAAGCCTCGCGCATCGCATCGGAAATCTCGCCGACGGTGGCCCGCGCCCGCGCGGCCTCGACGGCCGCTTCCAGCAGGTTACCCTCGCCGGTTTTTGCCACTTCAGCAAGCCGGGCCAGCGCCCGGTCGCAGGCCTTGGGGTCACGTTGGCGGCGGGTCTGTTCGATCCTGCGAATCTGGGAGGCGCGCACCGCCGAATTGTCGATATCGAGCGTTTCGATCGGCTCCTCGTTTTCAAGCCGGAACTTGTTGACGCCGACGATCACCTCCTCGCCCCGGTCAACGGCGGCCTGGCGGCGGGTCGCGGCCTCCTCGATCATCTTTTTCGGCAGGCCGGCGTCGACGGCGGCGGTCATGCCGCCCTCCGCCTCGATCTTCTCCATCAGCGCCCAGGCCTTTTCAGCGAGTTCGCTGGTCAGGCTCTCGACATAATAGGAGCCGGCCAGCGGATCGACCACCTTGGTTACGCCGGTCTCGTTCTGGAGAATGAGCTGGGTATTGCGGGCGATGCGGGCGGAAAACTCGGTCGGCAGCGCCATCGCCTCGTCAAGCGCATTGGTGTGCAGCGACTGGGTGCCGCCGAGCGCCGCCGACATCGCCTCATAGGCGGTACGGATGACGTTGTTATAGGGATCCTGCTCCTGCAGCGAGACGCCGGAGGTCTGGCAATGAGTGCGTAGCATCAGCGAGGATGCCTTCTTCGGCGCGAATTCCTCCATGATCCGCGTCCACAAGAGGCGCGCGGCGCGCAGCTTGGCCGCCTCCATGAAGAAGTTCATGCCGATCGCGAAGAAGAAGGAAAGCCGGCCCGCAAACGCATCGACATCGAGGCCCTTGGCGAGAGCCGCGCGGACATATTCGCGCCCGTCGGCGAGCGTGAAGGCAAGCTCCTGCACCAGCGTCGCGCCCGCCTCCTGAATGTGGTAGCCGGAAATCGAGATCGAGTTGAATTTCGGCATTTCCTGCGCGGTATATTCAATGATGTCGGCGATGATCCGCATCGAGGGCTCGGGCGGATAGATATAGGTGTTGCGGACCATGAACTCCTTGAGGATGTCGTTCTGGATGGTGCCGCTCAGTTTTTCGCGGGGAACGCCCTGTTCCTCGCCGGCGACGATGAAATTCGCAAGGATCGGGATCACCGCGCCGTTCATGGTCATCGACACCGAGATGGTCTCCAGCGGAATGCCGTCGAACAGGATCTTCATGTCCTCGACCGAATCGATCGCAACGCCCGCCTTGCCGACATCGCCCACCACGCGCGGATGATCGCTGTCATAGCCGCGATGGGTGGCGAGATCGAAGGCGACCGAAACGCCCTGCTGGCCGGCCGCGAGATTGCGGCGGTAGAAGGCATTGCTCTCCTCCGCCGTCGAGAAGCCGGCATATTGGCGGATGGTCCAGGGCCGTCCGGCATACATGGTGGCGCGCGGGCCGCGCACGAAGGGGGCGAAGCCCGGCAGGCTTCCGATATGGTCGATGTCCTCAAGGTCTTCCGCCGTGTAGAGCGGCTTGACCGCGATCCCCTCCGGCGTGTTCCAGGTCAGCTCCTCGACCGGCTTCTTGGCTTCCTTTTCGGCGAGCGCCTTCCAGTCCGCGATGGTCTTGTCGTTCGCCATGGTCAATTCCTCCCGCCGGTCATCATTCAAATTCCATGATCATTTCATCGACGGCAAGGCTCTGGCCGGTTTCGACGGCAACGGCCTTCACCACGCCGCGTCTTTCCGCACGCAGGATGTTTTCCATCTTCATCGCCTCGACGGTGGCAAGCGCCTGGCCGGCCTCGACCGTATCGCCCGTTGCGACCGACAGCGCGGTGATCACGCCCGGCATCGGGCAGAGCAGCATTTTCGAGGTGTCCGGCGGCATTTTGTGCGGCATCAATTTCGCCAGCGCCGCCACATGCGGTGAGCGGACCCTTGCCGTGACATCCATGCCGCGCCAGCGCAGGCGGATCGCCGGGCCCTTCAGATCGACTTTGATGCCGGCGGCGCGGCCGTCGACATCGAAGCGCGCATGGCTCATCCCCGGCTGCCAGTCGCTGGCAACGCTTGTCGTCTTGCCATCGGCAAAGGTGATCGTGGCAATGCTTCCGGTCGCGAGCGTCAGCGTGAAGGCGTGGCCGGCAAGCGTGACCACCCAGTCGGCGCCGACAGACCGGCGGTGATTGTCGATGGTGCCGGAGATATGGGCCGCCCGGTCCTGAATCCGGTAATTGATCAGTGCCGCGATCGCCGCCAGCATCCGGGCGGCATGGTCGTCCGGTTCGACGCCGGCAAAACCGTCGGGAAACTCTTCCGCAATATAGGCTGTCGTCAATTTTCCCGACCGGAACCGGTCCTGCCGCATGACCGCGGAAAGAAACGGCAGATTGTGGCCGATGCCCTCGACCTCGAAATTGTCGAGCGCGTCGCTCATCGCATCGATCGCGCTGGCGCGGTCGGGGGCGTGGGTGCAGAGCTTGGCGATCATCGGGTCGTAATACATCGAGATCTCGCCGCCCTCGGTGACGCCGGTATCGTTTCGCACCACCGATCCATCGGGGTAGGCGCCCTCTTGCGGCGGCCGATAGCGCGTCAGCCGGCCGATCGAGGGCAGGAAGTTGCGGTAGGGGTCTTCGGCGTAAAGCCGGCTTTCGATCGCCCAGCCCTTGAGCTGAACATCGTTCTGCCCGAAGGACAGCGCCTCGCCGCCGGCGACACGGATCATCTGCTCGACCAGATCGAGGCCGGTGACGAGTTCGGTCACCGGATGCTCCACCTGAAGCCGGGTATTCATCTCGAGGAAGTAGAACTTGTTTTGCCTGCCGTCGACGATGAACTCCACCGTGCCGGCGGAGTGGTAGCCAACGGCCTTGGCCAGCGCCACGGCCTGCTCGCCCATGGCCTTGCGGGTCGCTTCATCGAGAAATGGCGAAGGCGCTTCCTCGATCACCTTCTGGTTGCGGCGCTGGATCGAGCATTCGCGCTCGCCGAGATAGAGACAGTTGCCATGCTTGTCGCCCAGCACCTGGATTTCGATATGGCGCGGCTCGGTGACGAATTTCTCGATGAAGATGCGGTCGTCGCCAAAGGCATTCTTCGCTTCATTCTTGGAGGACTGGAAACCCTCGCGCGCCTCGTCTGCGTTCCAGGCAATGCGCATGCCCTTGCCGCCGCCGCCGGCCGAGGCCTTGATCATCACCGGATAGCCGATATCGTCGGAAATCTTCACCGCCTCGTCGGCATCAGCGATCAGCCCCATATGGCCGGGCACGGTGGAAACGCCGGCCTCGGCCGCAAGCTTCTTCGAGGTAATCTTGTCGCCCATCGCCTCGATCGCGCCGACGGGAGGACCGATGAAGGCGACGCCTTCCTTCTCGAGGGCTGCGGCAAAGACCGGATTTTCGGACAGAAAGCCGTAGCCCGGATGCACCGCATCCGCGCCGGTCTCACGGATCGCCTCGATGATATTGTCGATGACGTTATAGGACTGGTTGGAGGGGGCGGGGCCGATATGCACGGCCTCGTCGGCCATTTTCACATGCAGCGCATCGCGGTCGGCGTCGGAATAGACCGCGACCGTTTGAATGCCCATGGTCTTCGCGGTCTTGATGACCCGGCAGGCGATTTCGCCACGATTGGCGATAAGGATTTTCTTGAGCGACACCGTCAAACCTCCAGATGATCTTCGAACGATTCCGGGAAACTGGCCCGCGCCACCGGCTCGTTGATCACCAGCATGGCTTCATAGGACTGCGGATCGAAATCCTGCTCGACCGCGACCACCTCGCGACCGAACAGCAGCGACAGGCGCGCCGCGTCGAGATTGCCGCGCTCGAACGGCTGATCGCCGAAATGGTGCCAGAGCGCGTGCAGAAAAGCCGCATCGACGAGGTGCTCCTTCGAGCCATGGCGGGCCTTGCGCGGCAGGGCCTTGATCGGCGTCACGCGTTTGGGATTGGCGCGGCGGATGACGAACTGGATGCCGGTGCCCGGCATGCCGGAGGGAAATCCGCGATGCTTCGTCATGTCAGGCAGTTTGGCCATTCCAGTCTCCTTCAGCCGCGCCATCGGGCCTTACAAATTGCACCTTACAGTATGCCGTCGAAATCAGAGGCGGCGTGACGTTCCTTGAGCGCCGGCTCGCCGGACGGCTTGTTGACGATCGAGCCGCGCTTGATCGCGGGGCGTTCCGCCAATTTCCGGGTCCAGCGCTGGACATGCTCATATTCATGGACGGACAGGAATTCTCCGGCGTCGTTATAAGCGCCGTGCTGGGCAAGGCGTCCGTACCAGGGCCAGATCGCCATATCGGCGATGGAATATTGGCTGCCCGCGATGAACTCGTTTTGCGCAAGCTGGCGGTTCAGCACATCCATCTGGCGCTTGACCTCCATGGCGTAGCGATCGATGGCATACTGGATCTTGATCGGCGCATAGGCATAGAAATGCCCGAACCCGCCGCCGAGAAAGGGTGCTGAGCCCATCTGCCAGAACAGCCAGTTGAAGGTTTCGGCCCTGGCGCGGGGATCCTCCGGCAGGAAAGCGCCGAATTTTTCCGCCAGATAGGTCATGATCGAGCCGCTCTCGAACAGGCGGATGGGGTCGCCGCCATCCTTCGGCGCATGGTCCATCATCGCCGGGATCTTGGAATTCGGATTGACGCCGACAAAGCCGGAGCCGAACTGGTCGCCATCGCCGATCTTGATCATCCAGGCGTCATATTCGGCGCCGCTGTGGCCGGCTTCGAGCAGTTCCTCAAGCAGGATCGTCACCTTCTGGCCGTTGGGCGTGCCGAGGGAATAGAGCTGCAGGGGATGCTTGCCGACCGGCAATTCCTTGTCATGGGTGGGGCCGGCGGTTGGCCGGTTGATGCTGGCGAAGGCGCCGCCATTGCCTGGTTCCCACGTCCAGACCTTGGGCGGGACGTAACCGGCGGGCAGGTTGTTTTCGGGCGGAAACTTGTTCTCGGTCATGGGATTGTGTCCTCTGTGGTGGCCGCGCTCAATGCGAAGGCGCGGCGGGCACTCTATATAGGCCCCGCCGCCGCGACATTCTGCCCCTATAACGGCCCTATAACGGCATTGTGTCGTGCTTCTTCCAGTGCGTGTCCGCCCGCTTGTTGCGCAGCGACGCGAAGGCGCGGGCGATGCGGCGGCGGGAGGAATGCGGCATGATCACCTCGTCGATGAAGCCGCGTTCGGCGGCGACGAAGGGGTTGGCGAAGCGTTCCTCGTATTCGGCGACCTTCGCGGCGATCTTCTCGGCATCGGCCAGGTCGGCGCGGTGGAGGATTTCTGTCGCGCCCTTCGCGCCCATCACCGCGATTTCGGCCGTCGGCCATGCATAATTGATATCCGCGCCGATATGCTTCGAGGCCATCACGTCATAGGCCCCGCCATAGGCCTTGCGGGTGATCAGCGTCACCATCGGCACGGTCGCCTGGGCATAGGCAAACAGCAGTTTCGCGCCGTGCTTGATGACACCGCCATATTCCTGGCCGGTGCCGGGCAGGAAGCCCGGCACGTCGACCAGCGTTAAAAGCGGAATGTTGAAGGCATCGCAGAAACGCACGAAGCGGGCGGCCTTGCGTGAACTATCGATATCGAGACAGCCGGCCAGCACCATCGGCTGGTTGGCGACGACGCCCACGGTCTGGCCCTCGATCCGCAGGAAACCGGTGATGACGTTTCTGGCATAGGCTTCCTGAAGTTCGAAGAAATCGCCCTCATCGGCAAGCGCGAGGATCAGTTCCTTCATGTCGTAGGGCTTGTTGGAACTGTCGGGGATCAGCGTGTCGAGGCGTTTCTCGATCCGGCCCGGATCGTCATGGAACGGGCGCACCGGCGGCTTTTCGCGGTTGTTGAGCGGCAGGAAATCGAACAGCAGCCGGACCTGTTCCAGCGTTTCGATATCGTTCTCGTAAGCCCCGTCGGCGACCGAGGATTTCTTGGTGTGGGTATCCGCGCCGCCGAGTTCTTCGGCTGTGACCACCTCGTTGGTGACGGTCTTGACCACATCCGGGCCGGTGACGAACATGAAGGAACTGTCGCGCACCATGAAGATGAAATCGGTCATCGCCGGGGAATAGACCGCGCCGCCCGCGCAGGGGCCCATGATCACCGAAATCTGCGGGATCACGCCGGAGGCCTCGACATTGCGGCGGAACACTTCGGCATAGCCGGCAAGCGATGCGACGCCTTCCTGAATGCGCGCGCCGCCCGAATCATTGAGGCCGATCACGGGCGCGCCGTTCTTCACTGCCATGTCCATGATCTTGCAGATCTTCTGGGCATGGGTTTCAGACAGCGAGCCGCCAAGCACCGTGAAATCCTGCGAGAACACATAGACCTGGCGGCCATTGATCGTGCCCCAGCCGGTGACCACGCCATCGCCCGGCACTTTCTGTCCGGCCATGCCGAAATCGACGCAGCGATGGGTGACATACATGTCGTATTCCTCGAACGAGCCCTCGTCGAACAGCACGTCGATGCGCTCGCGCGCCGTCAGCTTGCCCTTGGCGTGCTGGGCGTCGATGCGTCGCTGACCGCCGCCAAGGCGGGCTTCCGCACGGCGGCTTTCCAATTGTTCCAGAACTGTTCGCATGCCTCTTCCCCATTACCGGACGAACCGTGGTCCTATCTCAAAGCCGGACCGCAGAATATGTTTGAACGCGTGAGTTTGTTAAATTATAAAATGGCAAAACTGAAATTGCGAAATTGCGAACATGGCCACCGGAAAACTCTTCATCGGACGCAAGGTGCGTGAACTCAGGCTCCAGGGCAACATGACCCAGAGCCAGTGCGCCGAACGGCTGGGCATTTCGACCAGCTATCTCAACCAGATCGAGAACAACCAGCGCCCGGTCTCCGCCGCAGTGCTTCTGGCGCTCGCCGAGAAATTCCAGCTCGATCTGAGCGACCTTTCGTCGGGGGAGGGCGACCGGCTGCTCTCGGCGCTGACGGAAGCGCTGACGGATCCGGTGTTCGAGAACTATACGCCCGGTCTTCAGGAGCTGAAACTCGTGGTCCAGAACGCGCCCGGCTTCGCCCACGCGCTGGTCGCCGCCCATCAGGCCTACCGGCGGATGAACGAGCAGCTTGCCGGCTTCGACGACACGATCGCGCGCGCGAGCCCACTGGAGGCAACGCCTTACGAGGAAGTGCGCGACTTCTTCCACTTCGTGGACAACTACCTCCACGATCTCGATATCGCCGCCGAAAAGCTGGCCGCGGAAATCGGCATCGGCGAGGCGGACGACGCAGCGCTTCTCGCCGCCCATCTGGAAAGGGCGCACGGCGTCCGGGTGCTGCGGATCGGGCCGGAAAGCGCGCTGATCCGGCAATATGATCCCAAGCAGCGCACGCTGGCGGTCAACGCCTCGGTTCCGCAATCGACCCGCAACTTTCAGATGGCGCTGCAGATCGGGCAGTTGCATGCCGCCGATCTGATCGACCGGATCGCGGCGGAGGCCGGGTTCCGGTCGCCCGAGGCGGTCGATATCTGCCGGGCGGGGCTGCAGAATTATTTCGCCGGCGCGCTGATGATGCCCTATCGCAAATTCCTCACCGCCGCCCATGAACTGCGCCACGATATCGAACTGCTCTCGGCCCGGTTCGGCTCCTCGCTGGAGCAGGTCTGTCACCGGCTTTCCACGCTGCAGCGCCCCGGGCAAAAGGGCGTACCGATCTTCTTTGCAAGGGTTGACCGCGCGGGCAACATCACCAAGCGCCACAGCGCCGCCAAGCTGCAATTCGCCCGCTTCGGCGCGGCCTGTCCGCTCTGGAACGTGCACCAGGCCTTCGAACAGCCTGACCGGATCATCCGCCAGCTTGCCGAAACGCCCGATGGCGCGCGCTATCTCTGTCTGGCGACCCAGATCACCAAGGGCGGCGGCGGCTTCTTTGCGCCGAAGCCCACCTATGCGATCGCGCTCGGCTGCGAGGTCTCCTATGCCGGCGCCTTCGTCTATGCCGACGATCTCGACGCCGACAACCGCGCCGCCTTCAGCCCGATCGGCATTTCCTGCCGGATCTGCGAGCGCACCAAATGCCCGAGCCGCGCCGTGCCGCCGCTGAAACGCAAGATCGCCGTCGACCAGAACCAGCGGCATTTCCTGCCGTACGAATTGATGTGAAGGCGCGGTTATCGCGCCGTTTTTGCTCCGGTTTCGGTGCAGTTGTTCGGGAACCATTTCGTCAGGAAATCGACGAAGGTGCGCACTTTCTGCGGCAGATAGCGGCGGTGGGGGTAGATCGCATAGATCGCCGCGCTGGTCGGCAGTTGATCGTCGAAAAGGGTGACGAGTTCTCCCGATGCAATTGCTTCGGTGGCAATAAAATCGGGCACCAGCGCCACGCCCAACCCGGCGATCGCACCGCGCATGGTGGTGATCGGCGAATTCACCGAAACCGGCCCGTGGATCGGCACGGTGTAGACGGTGCCGTCCTCGGGGTTGCGGAACCTGAGCGAGCCGTGGGACTTCGGATTTGTGTCGACCAGGAACGGCACATGCGCCAGGTCGGCGGGTTTTTCCAGCGGCCGATCGAGCGTGGCAAGCCATGCCGGCGAGACGCAGACGAGCGACCGGAAATCCGAAAGCTTGCGGGCAATCAGCGCGGAGTCCTCGAGGCTGGTGATCCGGATCGCGACATCATAGCCTTCCTCGACGAGGTCGACGAACCGGTCCTCGGCCACGATCTCCAGCGAAAGATCGGGATGGGCGGCGGTGAAATCGAGCAGCGACCGGCCGACCGGGGCATCGATGAAGGTGCGGGGCACCGAAACCTTGAGCTTGCCGCGCAGGTCGGAATTATTGGCGCGCACCGTATCGGAGAGGTTGTCGACGTCCTGGACGATGTCGATCACGCGGCGATGATAAAGCTGTCCGGCTTCCGTCAGCGAGAACTGGCGCGTCGTGCGGTTCAGCAGCAGCACGCCGAGATCGTCCTCCAGCTCGCGCACATATTTCGAAAGCAGCGCCTTGGAACGGCCGGTCTTGCGGGCGGCGGCGGAAAAGCCCTCGGCCTCGACCACGTCGATGAAGGCCCGCATTCTCGTCAAAGTGTCCATTGCCGCTCCTTGAAAGGGCTTGCGAAAAAATTACTGAAGTTTTGTCAATCAGATAGCATCTTCAACGGGATACAGGGGAAGATTTTGGGGTTGCCCCACTTGATTTTCAAGTGAGATTTTCATATCTCTCCGCTTGCCCAAAGTCGCGCGTGCCTGTGGGTGTCCGCCGAACTCTCGAATGGTGAGGGTCACGGTAAGGTACCTGGAACTAACCCCTCCAGTCGCTTCCCGGCCAACCGGTCAAGCGAGGACATCTTGAAGCAACGACGGTGCGGGCCTTTCTGGTGTCTCCCGGATTTCCATCCCCGGGGTACTAAAGAGGCACATACCTTCATTGCCGGAAGTGCGGCGGGTCAATCCCCCAATCCAAGGCAGACAAAGCCGGATCATCCTTGCTTGCAGGGCTGATTCAAACTTGAGCGTTCGCCGCAACCGTTCCCCGGGGTCTCCACCGGCCGGGTTCGTGCGCGGATCGATGCGCCCTTTGTCATCCGGAAAAATTCCGGATCAGAATGCTTCAGAAGGGGTTAGAACAATGACCACCGAACGTATCGCCGAATTCTTCCGCACCCGCCGTCCCGATGGCCCCTGCCTGGTCGTGGACCGCGAAGTCGTGCGCGACAACTACACCGCCTTCCGCCGCGCGCTGCCAAACAGCGACATCTTCTACGCGGTCAAGGCCAACCCGGCCCCGCAAATCCTCGAACTGCTCGCGGGCCTCGGCTCCAACTTCGATTGCGCGTCCGTCGCCGAAATCGAAATGGCGCTCGAAGCCGGAGCGACCCCGGATCGCATCTCCTTCGGCAACACCATCAAGAAGGAACGCGACATCGCCCGCGCCCATGCGCTCGGCGTCAACCTGTTTGCCGTCGATTGCCATGAGGAAGTCGAGAAGATTTCCCGTGCAGCCCCCGGCGCGCGCGTTTTCTGCCGCGTTCTGACCGATGGCGAAGGCGCCGAATGGCCGCTGTCGCGCAAGTTCGGCTGCGTTCCTGCCATGGCCGTCGACGTGCTGGTCTATGCCCATCAGCTGGGTCTCGCAAGCTACGGCGTATCCTTCCATGTCGGCTCGCAGATGACCAAGGTCGAAGCCTGGGACGCAGCGCTTTCCGACGCCAAACGGGTGTTCGCGCAGCTTGCCAAGCAGGGCATCCACCTGCAGATGGTCAACATGGGCGGCGGTTTCCCGACCAAGTATCTGCGCGACGTCCCGACGGCGGAAGCCTACGGCCAGGCGATCTTCGCGGCGCTGTCCCGCCATTTCGGCAACCAGCTCCCGCGCACGATCATCGAACCGGGCCGCGGCATGGTCGGCAATGCCGGCGTCATCAAGTCGGAAGTGGTGCTGATCTCGAAGAAGTCCGACGATGACAAGCATCGCTGGGTGTTCCTCGACATCGGCAAGTTCGGCGGTCTCGCCGAAACCATGGACGAGGCGATCCGCTACCCGATCCGCACGGAGCGGGACGATGACGAGATGGAGCCCTGCGTTCTCGCCGGCCCGACCTGCGACAGCGCCGATGTGATGTACGAGAAGAACATGTATCCGCTGCCGATCTCGCTGACGATCGGCGACGAGGTTCTGATCGAAGGCACCGGCGCCTACACCACGACCTATGCGTCGGTGGCGTTCAACGGCTTCGAGCCGCTGAAATCCTACGTCATCTGAGGATTTCCCTTGCACATCGGTGCGGCTTGAGGAGAGCCGCACCGGGATAACCGACCGGGGCCACGCCCCGGCCATCCTGTTGCACCGTAATTTTGGGGGATAATCCGATGGCCCCGGTTCTCGCTGAAATCGCTGTTCAGTCCTTCGTTATTGCCGAAGAGGCCTCTTTCGACGTGTCCGCCCGCGAGGCGCTGCTTGATCGCGCCATGGGTCCGATGCGCAAGAAGAAATCGTCGGAGAAAATCCGCCGCAACCGCCTGCCGGCCGATGGCCTGGCCCTTGTTGCCCGCGGTGACGCCGGCACGCTGATCGGCACTGTGCGCCTGTGGCACGTAGATGCCGGCATTGGCGCCGATGGCCGTGGCGTGCCCGCGCTACTGCTCGGCCCGCTCGCCGTCGAGCCCGGCCTGTCCGGCAAGGGCGTTGGCGGTGCGCTGATGCGCGCCGCGATCGCCGAAGCCGCCGCGCGCGGCCACGGCGCGATCCTGCTGGTCGGCGATCCGGAATATTACGCCCGCTTCGGCTTTTCGGCCGACAAGGCGGAACTTCTGGTCATGCCCGGCCCGTTCGAGCGTCGCCGCTTTCTCGGGCTCGAGCTCCAGGCGGACTACCTGAGCGGCGCCACTGGCGTTCTCGTGGCCTCGGGCCGGAAACTCCCGTCCGCAAGGGTCAAACCCTTCCGCCGCGCCGCCTGAGGTTCCTTCACGACAAAAAGCTCCGCTGGTTTCCGATCAGCGGAGCTTTTTTGCGTTTGGCCGGGACTGCCTTCGCCGAAATCGGTGCGCAGCACCAGCCCATCGGCCTCCAGCGAGCCATGCAGCCCCAATTTCCCCCTCAAGGGGGCAGATTGATGGGAGCGGGCGGCGAGGTGGCACAAAAAAACCCGGCCGCCGGGCCGGGTTCGTTCATTCGATTCAGCGATTGCTCAGCCTGCCGCGCGGGTCTTTTCGAAGCGCTTGCGTTCGTTGGAGTCGAGATACATCTTGCGCAGGCGGATCGACTTCGGGGTGACTTCCATCAGTTCGTCGTCCTGGATCCAGGAGAGCGCGCGGTCGAGGGTCATGCGGATCGGCGGGGTCAGCTTCACCGCCTCGTCCTTGCCGGCCGAGCGGATATTGGTGAGCTGCTTGCCCTTCAGTACGTTGACCTCGAGGTCGTTGTCGCGGGTGTGGATGCCGACGATCATGCCGGCATAGACCTTGTCGCCCGGCTCGATGATCATCGGACCGCGGTCTTCCAGGTTGAACATCGCATAGGCGACGGCCTCGCCGGACTGGTTCGACAGCAGGACGCCCTGGCTGCGGCCGCCGATCTCGCCCTTGAAGGGCTGGTAGTCGTGGAACAGGCGGTTCATGATCGCCGTGCCGCGGGTATCGGTCAGAAGCTCCGACTGGTAGCCGATCAGGCCACGGGTGGGCGCGAAGAAGCGCAGGCGCACGCGGTCGCCGCCCGACGGGCGCAGCTCGACCATCTCGCCCTTGCGCTCGGCCATCTTCTGGACGACGACGCCGGAATGTTCCTCATCGACGTCGATGACGACTTCCTCGACCGGCTCCATCAACTGGCCGGTTTCCGCGTCCTTGTGCATCACCACGCGCGGACGCGAAACGGCGATCTCGAAGCCTTCGCGGCGCATGGTCTCGATCAGCACTGCGAGCTGAAGTTCGCCGCGGCCGGAGACGTAGAAACTGTCCTTGCCTTCGGCTTCCTCGATCTTCAGCGCGACATTGCCTTCGGCTTCCTTGAACAGGCGGTCGCGGATGACGCGGCTCGTCACCTTGTCGCCTTCGGTGCCGGCAAGCGGGCTGTCGTTGACGATGAAAGACATCGTCACCGTCGGCGGGTCGATCGGCTGGGCGGTCAGCGGCGTGGTGACCGACGGATCGCAGAAGGTGTCGGCAACCGTGCCCTTGGAAAGGCCGGCGATCGCGACGATGTCGCCCGCCTGGGCTTCCTCAATCGGCTGACGCTCGATGCCGCGGAAGGCGAGGATCTTGGAGACGCGGCCGGTCTCGACGGTCTTGCCGTCCTGGCTCAGCACCTTGACCGCCTGGTTCGGCTTGATCGAGCCGGAATGGATGCGGCCGGTGATGATGCGGCCGAGATAGGGGTTGGCTTCCAGAAGCGTGCCGATCATCGAGAACGCGCCCTCGGCAACCTTCGGCGCCGGTACGTGGTCGACAACGAGATCGAGAAGCGGGCCGAGGCCCTGATCCTTCGGACCTTCCGGCGAGGTGTTCATCCAGCCGGCGCGGCCGGAGCCATAGAGAATGTGGAAGTCGAGCTGCTCGTCGGTGGCGTCGAGTGCGGCGAACAGGTCGAAGACCTCGTTGACGACTTCATCGGCGCGGGCGTCCGGGCGGTCGATCTTGTTGATCGCGACAATCGGGCGAAGACCGACCTTCAGTGCCTTGCCGACCACGAATTTGGTCTGCGGCATCGGGCCCTCGGCGGCGTCGACCAGAACGATCGCGCCATCCACCATCGACAGGATGCGCTCGACCTCGCCGCCGAAGTCGGCGTGGCCGGGGGTGTCGACGATGTTGATGCGGGTGTCCTTCCAGACGACCGAGGTCGCCTTGGCGAGGATGGTGATACCGCGCTCTTTTTCGAGGTCGTTTGAGTCCATCACGCGCTCGTCAACGCGCTGGTTTTCGCGGAATGCGCCGGACTGTTTCAGAAGCTCGTCAACAAGGGTCGTCTTGCCATGGTCAACGTGCGCGATGATCGCGATGTTGCGAAGTGCCATATTTTTAGATCTCTGGGGCTGGGGCGCAGTCAATGTTCTGGGGAGGAGCGCCCGGTACTCATGGGGGCGCTCTTACACATATTTTGACGAAAACGAAAGAGAATGTTTTGTGGCAGCCCCTTCGGCCCCGGCGTTATTTGCCGGAAAGGGGCGGTTTTGCATCAGGGCGGGGCGTGCTAGCCGGCGGCGACCGGCTCGCATTCGCCAAGCCGGCTCTCCAGAAGATCGAAAAGCGCGCCGCCGGTCTGGGGGCGTCCGTCGCGGGATTTGAAGGGGATGCGGATGCCGTCTTTCGGCTTGAACACCGGCAGATGGCCTTTCGGCGCGTCCTCCGGCGAAAACGACATGGCGTCATAGGTGAGCCATTGGCCGTCCCTGCGCCACCCGACGGCCTCAACGAAAGCGACGAGCCGATCCGGATTTTCAGACAGTCGCCCGCTACCCGAGTCATCTAGCGGAAGGTTATCCAGCACCTCGCGCTGGGCGGAAAGGCCGAACTTGCCGCCGGAGGCTTCGGAAAACAGCCGATCCATATAGATGATGTCGGCGCAGGGCAGGTTTTCGACGTCATCCTTGCCGAGCCAGCCGTCATTGGTGCGGTTGGCGAGGATCAGCGTGATTTCGGAGGCCTCGGTATTGGCGGCGCGGAAATCGCCGCTGGCAAGCGCGGCCCTCATTGCCTCGTAGCGGTGGGCCGGGTCATGCGCGCCGGTGCCGTCGAGAAAGGTCAGCGCGCTGACCACGATGGCAGCGATGACGGCGCAGATGGCAAGAAGGGTCTTGTTCCTGAAAAGCCTGTTCATCGTCCGCTCCTATTTCCAGCCCAGCAGAAGGGCGCCCTGATAGAAGGCGAAAGCCACCAGCCACGCATAGACCAGCGAAACGATCAGCGAGAACACCATGAACAGCGTCGAGCGGCTTTCCGCCCGCACGGTCGCGACCGTCGTCAGGCAGGGCGTGTAGAGCAGGCAGAACAGGCAGAAGGAATAGGCCGCCGCCGGCGACACGGTGGTCGCGATCTGGTGGGCGACGAGGCCGGAGGACATGGCGTAGATGGTCGACAGCGAGCCGATCACCACCTCCTTGGCGATGAAGCCGAAGATCAGCGCCAGCGTCAGATAGGGATTGATGCCGATCGGTGCCATGACCGGCTGCAGCAGTTCGCCGAGCTTTCCGCCCCAGGTGTCGAGCCCGGTGGCGTTGGTCGGGAAATTGGTGAGGAACCAGACGGCGACCGTGCCGATGACGATGAAGTTCGTCGCCCGATGCAGGAATTCCCTGAGTTCGCCATAACCCCGAAGCCAGACCTGGCGGAGCGTCGGCACGCGGTAGGGCGGCAGTTCAAGCACGAACGGCTCCGTGTTCTTGAACTGCTTCGAGCGCGAGAAGATCGCGGCGGCGATAAACGCGGCGACGAAGGAGATGACGTAGAAGGAGAACAGCACCAGCGGCCCCTGCGCCGGCGGGAAGACCGCCGCGATGATGAACACGAACACCGCAAGCCGCGCCGAACAGAGCGAGAAGGGGATGATCAGCATGGTCAGCAGCCGGAGCGGCTGCGATCGCATCACCCGCGTTCCCATCAGCGCCGGCACGTTGCAGCCGAAGCCCATCATCTGCATCACGAAGGAACGCCCGTCGAGGCCGATGCGGCGCATCCACGTGTCCATCAGATAGGCGGCGCGGGAGAGGTAGCCGCTGTCTTCCACCGCCGCCATGCAGAAGAAGAACAGCATGATCAGCGGCACGAAGGAGGCGACGGTGGCGACGCCGAGCCAGATGCCGTTGATGACGAAATTCTGCAGCCAGCTCGGTCCAAGGCCGAGCACCGGATCGAGGATGCGGTTCTGGATCCAGTCGGTGATGGCGCCGACCCAGTCCTGCGAGGGCAGGCCGATGGTCCAGACGATGTAGAAGACAAACAGCATCACCGCGAAGAACAGCGGCAGGCCGAAGACGGGGTGCAGCAGGAAGCGATCGAGCTTCTGCGTCATCGTGACCGGCGGGTTCTCGGGATAGACGACGGCGCCGGACAGCGTTTCGGCCAGCGTCTCCTCGCTCATCAGCGTAGCGCGCAATTCTTCATAGTCTGCAAGAACAGGGGCCATGTCGACGCGCGCGGCGAGGGCGGCATCGACGCTGGCGATCGCTTCGGGATAGCCCTCGCCATATTTCGCGCTGATCAGGTGGACGGGCAGGCCGAGCCGCGCCGACAGCGCTTCGGTGTCGATGACGATGCCGTTCTTGCGGGCCTCGTCCGCCATATTCAGCATCACGACGGCCGGCAGGCCAAGCTGCCTGACCTGAAGCGGCATCAGGATCTGCCGGTCGATCTGGCTGGCGTTGATGACGATGATGACAAGGTCGACCGGGTAGGTCTTCAGAAAGTCGGCGACGACCGTCTCATCCTCGGAAAAGCCCTCCAGGTCGTAAATCCCGGGAAGGTCGACGAATTCCAGTTCGCGGCCGGAGAGCTTCACCCGCGCATTGGACAGCGAAACCGTGATCCCCGGCCAGTTGCCGACATAGGCGCTCGCGCCGGTGATGCGGTTATAAAGCATCGACTTGCCGGTATTCGGCTGGCCGATCATGGCGATGCGCGGAATGTCGTTGCGGTCGAAATTGGCGTCAGCGGGTGCGCAATGGCTCATCGAAAATCCCGTTCCCGATCGGGCAGGCGGAGGGCCTTGCCCGGCGTTTTCATTTCAGCGACTGACCCGTGAGCCTTTGCGGCCTCTGTCGGTATTGAGGCCCGCGTCGATGGCGCGGGCCGGATTGTTTTCAGATCTTGCGAACCTTGACGAGTTCGGCTTCGGAACGACGAATGGCGATTTCGGTCGCCTTGCCGGCGCGCACAACCAAAGGGCCGCCGAACCAGCCGCGACGCACCATGGAAACCTGATGGCTGTTGGAAAGCCCGAGCGCCCTGAGGCGCACGGAAAGTCCGTTTTCGAACTGTCCGGCCTCGACGATCTCGACAATGCCGCTCTCGCCGGGCTGGAGGCTTTCCAGCGAGACGATGCGACCTTCGAGCGCTGTTTCAATGACCGGATCGTCCATGACTATTCGGCTCCGCCGATCCTGGAGATTTCCTGGTCGATGAAATAGAGCGCGTGCGGGCCTTCGCCGATCAGGTCGATCTTGGCAAGGATGTCGGAGAACTGGGTCTCCTCCTCGCGCTGCTCACGCACGAACCATTGCAGGAATTCGAAGGTGGCGTGGTCGCCTTCCTCTTCGGCGCGCGTTGTGGCGGCGTAGATGTTGCGGGTCACCTTCTT
This sequence comes from Martelella mediterranea DSM 17316, assembly GCF_002043005.1. Lineage (NCBI taxonomy): Bacteria > Pseudomonadati > Pseudomonadota > Alphaproteobacteria > Hyphomicrobiales > Aurantimonadaceae > Martelella > Martelella mediterranea. The sequence goes on from NZ_CP020330.1 coordinate 1,541,229, forward strand.
CTCGGTTTCGAGAATCGCCGCAAACAGCTCGCGCGGGGTCTGCGCCTGGATTTCCGGGGCCTGCATGTCGGCGATTTTCACCGCGAAGTCCAGGTCAAAGAGATAGGCCAGAAACCGGCGCATATGATCCAGCTCCTCGGTCGCCTGCGCCAGAAGAAAGGCCTGGCAACCGGCCATATTGCGCTGGTTGCACCAGGCGGCAGCCTGGAAATAGAAGCGGGCGGCTTCCATTTCGCCATTCAATAGCTCGTTGAGCTGTGGCGCGAGCGCTCCCGAATTGGTGACTGTCATGGGGTTTCCTTTCCTGCGATGGGGTATTTGTGGCACACGTTCAGCTTGTAATCAATATACATGACTAAAATCTGAAGCTTTTATCAAGGCGCTGTAATTTCGTCAGAAACGGCAAAGCACGGATCGAAGCTGGATGATTAAAGTGCGTTTAAACTTACATTTATGCCGGGTTTACGCCAGCGACCAGCCGGGTCAGGCGGGTAACGCTATCCGCCCAAACTGCGGATGAAAAAAGGCCGGGTGGAAAAATACACCCGGCCTCTGCAAAGTTGATCTTCTGAAATTGGCCGGACGCGCACGAAGGCACGGTGGCGCAATGGGCCGACGGAATGGCGATTCCCGTCCCGATCCGCCTGGCGTCACAATCTGTAGGCGCGTTTGACCAGATTGTAGGTGAGGTCGCGGGCGACTTCCGGCGCCTCGTCCTCGTCCAGCCGGCCGGTGGTCACCAGCGTCGCCAGATAGGCGCAGTCGACGCGGCGGGCAACATCATGGCGGGCGGGGATCGAGCAGAAGGCGCGGGTATCGTCGTTGAAGCCGACGGTGTTGTAGAAGCCAGCCGTCTCGGTCGTCATCTCGCGGTAGCGGCGCATGCCCTCCGGGCTGTCATGGAACCACCATGCCGGACCGAGCTTCAGCGAGGGATAGGCGCCGGCAAGCGGCGCGAGTTCGCGGGTGTAGACGGTCTCGTCCAGCGTGAACAGGATGATGCTGAGCGCCGGGTCCATGCCGACGGCGTTCAGCAGCGGGCGCAGCGCCTCGACATAGCTGGTCTGGACCGGAATATCGAAGCCGACATTGCGTCCGTGCCGGGCCATCATCGTGCTGGAATGGTTGCGGAAGGAGCCGGGGTGGATCTGCAGAACCAGTCCATCCTCGATGCTCATCCGGGCCATCTCGGTCAGCATATGGCCGCGGAAGGCGTCCGCTTCATCCGCGCTGCACGCGCCCTTCAGCGCCTTTTCAAACAGCGCGGTGGCTTCGGCCTTCGGCAGGTCCTCGGTGCGGGCGGTGGCGTGGCCGTGATCGGTGCTGGTCGCGCCGAATTTCCTGAAATAGGCCCGCCGCATGCGATGGGCGTCGAGATACTGGTCGTAGTTCGTGGTATCGAGCCCGGTGATCGCGCCGAGTTTTTCCACATTTTCGGCAAAGCCCTCGAAATCGGGATCAACCACCGGGTCGGGGCGATAGGCGGTGATCACGCGCCCGCCGGTCCAGCCGCTTTCGCGGATTTGCCGATGCCATTTCAGATCGTCGAGCGGGTCTTCGGTGGTTGCGATCACCTCGATGTTGAACCGCTCGAACAGGGCGCGCGGGCGGAATTCCGGTCGCTTCAGGCAATCGTCGATGTGATCGTAGAATTCATCCGCCGTGTCGGGTCCCAGCCGCTTGGTCAGGCCGAAGACATGCTCGAAGGCGTGTTCCAGCCAGCCCCGGCTGGGCGTGCCCCGGAACAGGTAGAAATTTTCCGCGAACAGTCGCCAGATCGCCCGGCTGTCGGTCTCGCTCGTCCCGCCGTCGATGCGGGCAACGCCGAGTTTTTCCGGCGGAATGCCCTGCGAGCACAGCATGCGGAAAACGTAGTGGTCGGGCACCACGAACAGTTGCGCGGGATCCGGAAACGGTTCGTTTTCGGCATACCAGCGCGGATCGGTATGACCGTGCGGGCTGATGATCGGCAGCCTGCTCACTTCGCGATAAAGCGCGCGCGCCAGGTCCCGCGCCTTCGGTTCCAGCGGGAAAAGCCGGTCAGTGTCAAGCATTTGCGGCTCCTTGGCCCATTGCAATTCGTCTTAAAACTAATATGTTAGTATGCAAGAATTGTCAACGGAGGCCGCATGGTGGCCAATATCGAGCAGCCCCGGCAGACGGTGACCGACCTGATCTATGACAGGCTCTACCGCCAGGTCATCGAGAACGAGCTACCGCCCGGCACGAAGCTTTCGGAAGCCGAGGTCGCGCGCACGCTCGGCGTGTCGCGCCAGCCGGTGCGCGATGCCTTTTACCGGCTGTCGCAGCAGGGTTTTCTGCTGGTGCGGCCGCAGCGCGCCACGCTCGTCGCGCCCATTTCGGTGGAGGCGGTGATGCAGGCGCTGTTCATCCGCACGGCGCTGGAGGTGGCGACCGTTATGGCCGCCGCGGAGCAGGGAACGGACGAGGATTTCGACAGGCTCGACGCATTGCTCGAGGAGCAAGGCAGGGCGGTGCAAGCCGATGACCGGATGGGCTTCCATCGTCTCGATGACGAACTTCACCGCCAGATCTGCGCGCTGGCTGGCCATGAATACGCCTGGACGCTGATCCGCGAGCATAAGGCCCATATGGATCGCATTCGTCTCCTCTCGCTGTCCTTCACCGCCCATGATGCGCTTGCCGAGCACCGCGCCATCGTCGGCGCGATCAAGGCGCGGGACGCCGATGCCGCCGTTGCGGCCATTCGCCATCACCTTTCCCGGATCGCCGGCAGCATCACGCGCATCCACCAGACCAATCCCGGTTTCTTCGATCAGGAACAGATATGAAAAACATTCTCAGCATCGGCGAATGCATGGTCGAGATGGCTCCGCGCGCCGATGGCGCCTATACGCGCGGCTTCGCCGGCGACACGTTCAACGCCGCCTGGTATCTGGCGAAGCTTTTGCCCGAAGGCGCCACGGTCGACTATTTCACCGCCGTCGGCACGGATGCCGTCTCCGGCGAGATGCTCGATTTCATGGAGCGGTCAGGCGTCGGAACCGGCTGCATCCGCCGGATCGAGGAGCGCACGGTCGGCCTCTACATGATCGCGCTGAAGGATGGCGAACGCTCGTTTTCCTACTGGCGCGGTCAGTCCGCCGCCAAACGGCTCGCCGCCGATCGCGCGGCGCTTGAGGCGGCCGTGCGGGGCAGGGACCTTGTCCTGTTTTCCGGCATCACCATGGCGATTGTCGACGAGGCCGATCGCGGCACGCTGCTGGACGTGCTTGCCGAGGCGCGAAAGGTAGGCGCGGTGATCGCCTTCGATCCCAATATGCGCCTCCGTCTCTGGCCCTCGCGCGCGGCGATGGCGGAGACCATCATGCAGGCCGCGGCGATCAGCGACATGGTGCTGCCTTCGTTTGACGAGGATGGCTCGGTGTTCGGCGACGACACTCCTGAGGCGACGATCGCCCGCTATCGCGCGCGCAGCGCGGAGACGGTGGTGGTCAAGAACGGCGTCGATATGATTCATGCCCGGTCCGGAACGGAGGGCGCGATCAGCTTCCAGCCGACGCCGGCCGAAAACGTGGTCGACACCACGGCGGCGGGCGACAGCTTCAATGCCGGTTTGATCGCGGCGCTGGCGCGGGGCGAAAGCCTTGTCGATGCCATCGCCCGGGCCGCGGCTCTTTCTTCCCGCGTCATTGCAGCGCGCGGCGCGCTCGTGGACGACGCGGTTGGGTGAGCGGCGGGTCTGCGTTCAGGTGGCCGCCTTTACGGGACCTTGGCCGCCGTCACCTCGACCTCGACCAGAAACTCGGCGCGGGTGAAGCCGGAGACGATCAGCAGCGTGGAGACGGGCAGGGGATCGGAAATGAACCGGTCGCGCACGTCCATATAGGCGGGGAAATCCTCGCGCATCGTCACATAGCCATTGATGCGGATCACGTCCTCGAAGCCCATATCGGCCTCCGCGAGGATCTTGCCGATCGCCTCGAAACAGAGCTCGGCCTGTCCCTTGACCGAACGCGGGATCACCTCGTCCGCGCCGATGCCGAGTTGGCCGGAGGTGACCAGCAGCCCCGCGCCGGGCGGCACGTAAAGCCCGTGGCTGTAATTTCCGAAGGGTTTGCGCACGCCGTTAGGGTTGATGCTCTTTTTCATGAAACCGCCTCCGAGACCTGCCATGAGCCGTTATTGTACTGATGCCCGACCGTCAGGCCGGGCATGCGATCTTTCGTCATCCGCGCCGCCGAACGGCCATGCGCGTCGCGCTCCAATGTAGCGGTTTCGCGGGGAATTTTAAGCCGTGTAGCCGCGTATCCCCTTGATTTCCAGAAAATCTTCCATGCCCCAGTCGGCAAACTCTCGGCCATTGCCGGATTGCTTATAGCCGCCGAAGGGAATGGCGGTGTCCCAGTCCGGATCGTTGATCGTGACATTGCCGGCGCGAAGCCGCGCCGCGACCTTGCGGGCATGGTCGAGATCGCTGGACTGGACATAGGCGGCAAGGCCAAAGGGCGTGTCGTTGGCGATCGCGATCGCCTCCTCCTCGCTCTGATAGGACAGCACCGACAGCACCGGGCCGAAGACTTCCTCGCGGGCAATCGTCATGGCGTTGTCGACATGGCCGAAAACGGTGGGTTTTACGTAGTAGCCGTGATTGATGCCATCCGGGCGGCCGGGGCCGCCGACGGCAACGGTCGCGCCCTCGGATATCGCCGTTTCGATAAGCCCCTGGATCTTGTCATATTGCTGGCGGCTGACGACCGGGCCGAGATCGGTGTCTTCCGCGCGCGGATCGCCAACCTTGAGCGTGAGCGCCGCCTTTCTGGCAATCTCCAGCGCTTCGTCACGCCTTGCGGCGGGCACGAGCATGCGCGTCGGCGCGTCGCAGGACTGGCCGGAATTCTGGAAGCAGGAGCGCACGCCGCCGGCCACCGCCTTTTCGAAATCGGCATCCTCCAGCACGATGTTCGGCGATTTGCCGCCAAGCTCCTGGCAGACGCGCTTGACCGTGTCCGCGGCGGTCTTCGCGACGATGATGCCGGCCCGGGTGGAGCCGGTGAAGGAGACCATGTCGACTTCTTTGTGGCCGGCCATGACCTGGCCGACATCCGGGCCGGTGCCGTTGACGAGATTGAAGACGCCGGGCGGAACGCCGGCCTCCTCCATGATCTCGGCGAAGATGATGGCCGAGAGCGGCGCGATTTCGGAGGGCTTCAGCACCACGGTGCAGCCGGTGGCGAGCGCCGGGGCGACCTTGGCCGCGATCTGGTTCAGCGGCCAGTTCCACGGCGTGATCAGGGCGCAGACGCCGATCGGCTCACGCACGATCAGCCCCTTGTTGCGCTCCTCGGAGAACTCGAAATTCTCCAGCGCCTTGCGGGTGTTGCTGATATGGGAAGCGCCGACGGGAACCTGGGCGCTGCGCGCGAGCTTCAGCGGCGCGCCCATTTCGCTCATGACAGCCTCGACCAGATCGTCGGCGCGCGCCCGGTAGCATTCCAGCACCCGTTCCATAAGCGCCAGGCGCTCCTCGCGCGTGGTGAGCGAGAAGCTCTCGAAGGCGCGCCGCGCGGCAGCCACCGCCTTGTCGACATCCGATGCCTGTCCGAGCGCGATCGCGGTGACGACCTCCTCGGTCGCCGGATTGATGACGTCGAGCGTTTCCCGCCCGTCCGGTTCGACCCAGGCGCCGTCGATGAAGAATTTTCTGTGGTGGGACATCGGTATCTCCGTAAATTGCGTGCTGCGCCATCGCGCCGTCTATAGCGCATAAATGTGTTGAAGGTCACGGCTCGGCAAGCGCCGCCTCCTCAACTTTCTCCGGGATCTTTCGGCAATTGCCAGTCGATCGGCTCGATGCCCTGTTCGAGCAGGAACTGGTTGGCCTTGGAAAACGGGCGGCTGCCGAAAAAGCCGTTATGGGCGGAAAGCGGCGAGGGGTGCGGGGATTTCAGCACCAGATGCCGGCTTCTATCGACAAAGCTCGCCTTCTTCTGGGCATAGGCGCCCCACAGGATGAACACGACATGCGGGCACTCGTCGTTCACGACGCGGATCACGGCGTCGGTGAACTCCTCCCAGCCCTTGCCGCGATGGGAGGCGGCGGCGGCCTGGCGCACGGTCAGCACCGAGTTCAAAAGCAATACGCCCTGCTTCGCCCAATGCTCCAGAAAGCCGTGATCGACCTTCTGAAATCCGACATCGGCGGCCAGCTCCTTGTAGATATTGACCAGCGAGGGCGGCGTGCGCACGCCCGGACGCACTGAAAAGCAGAGCCCGTGCGCCTGTCCCGGCCCGTGATAGGGATCCTGCCCGAGAATGACGACCTTCACCCGCTCGAGCGGGGTCAGATCGAGCGCGCGAAAATATTCCTCGCCTTTGGGAAAGACGACCTGCCCGTTTTTCTTCTCATCGACAAGAAAGGATCTGAGGCCCGCCATGTAGGCGCTTTCGAATTCCGGTTGAAGCTTTTCCTTCCAGCCCGGCTCGAGTTTGATTTCGCCCATGCTTCGCTATCTCCCGTTGGTGTCCTGCCTGCGACAATTGTCGCACTTGTATAGCAACGGCGCCTCACCAATTCCAATAGAGGCAGAAGGAGGCCCCGACATGCAAACCACAGCTTTTGTTGCAACGATATTCGACGGCAAGTCCAACCCGAACAAGGTGACCGTCGCCTTCACCATGGCGCTCAACGCGCTTAAGAAGGGGCACAGCGCCACGATCATCCTGATGGTCGAGGCCGTGGAACTGGGCAAGCCCGGTGCGACCGACGGCATCGATATCGGCGCGCCGTTCGAGCCGGTGTCCGACCTGCTTGAGAAATACCGCGCGGCCGGCGGCAAGATCGCGATCTGTGGCGCCTGCATGAAGCATAACGGCATGAGCGCGGAAGAGATGGACCCCGCCTACGAGATCATCACCGCGCCCGACGTCATTGATCTTCTGATGAACGCCGAGGGATCGCTGCAAATCACCTGAGGGGGTGCGGCATCCGCAAACGCGAGCCTGCGCGACAGGGGACCTGCCGCCAGCGCCGGCAAATAAAGTCGCGGGCGGCGACGTTCCGGCGTTGACCGGCGCTTTGGCACAGGCCAAACTGCCGGGCGTGATCACATCGCGCCAAGAACAATCCTGACAGGGGGTTTCGAAATGCTCAACTTCAAGACAACGGTGTTCGCCACCGCGGCGATCGCCGCTTTTGCCGGCTTTGCCGCACCGGTCGTCGCCCAGGACACCAAGACCGTCGCCATCACCTATATCGTCGAACACCCCGCCCTTGACGCCGTGCGCGAAGGCATTGTCGAGAGCCTTGCCGAAAAGGGCTACAAGGAAGGCGAGAACCTGAAGGTCGTCGCTCGCTCCGCCCAGGGCAACATGACCACGCAGAGCCAGATCGCCGATGAATTCGCCGGCATCGCGCCGGACGTCGCGGTCGGCATTTCGACGCCATCGGCCCAGGCGCTGAAGAATTCCATGGGCGACACCCCCGTCGTCTTCGCCGCCGTCACCGACCCCGTCGCCGCCGGCCTGATCGAGAACCCTGAAAAGCCGGAATCCAACATCACCGGCACCTCCGACAAGCAGCCGCCGAAGCCGGCGCTGGAGCTGATCCAGAAGCTCGTTCCGGACGTCAAGACCATCGGCGTGATCTACAATCCGGGCGAAGCCAACTCGGTCGTGCAGGTCGATGACATCAAGGCTGGCGCCGCCGAACTCGGCCTGACCGTCGTCGAAAGCCCCGCCGCCCAGTCCACCATGGTGCCGGATGCGGCCCGCAACCTCGTCGGCAAGGCCGACGCCATCCTGCTGCCGACCGACAATTCGGTGATCTCGGTTCTGGAAGCGATCGTGACCGTTGGCGAGCGCGCCAAGCTGCCCGTCTTCACCACCGACACCGATTCCGTCGAGCGCGGCGCGGTCGCGGCCCTCGGCTTCAACTATGCCGAAATGGGCACGGTCACCGGCGATATGATCGCCCAGATCCTTGAAGGCACGCCCGTCGCCGATATTCCGGTCGTCGTTCCCGGCAATCAGGACCTGTTCCTGAACCTCAAGGCGGCCAAGGCCATGGGCATCGAGGTTCCGGCCGACGTCGTTGACAGCGCCAAGAAGGTCATCGAGTAAACATGACGCTTTTCGCACTTGCCGGCGCGTTTGAGACCGGCCTGCTCTTCGCCCTCGTGGCGTTGAGCATCTTCATGTCATTCCGCGTTCTGGACTTTCCGGACCTGACGGTGGATGGGAGTTTTCCCCTTGGCGCGGCGGTTTCCGCCGCCGCCATCATCCACGGCATCGATCCCTTCATCGCGACGTTTTTCGGCCTGATGGCGGGTGCGGCCGCCGGCTTCGTCACCGGTCTCCTGAATGTCCGCTTCGGCATCATGAACCTGCTTGCCGGCATCCTGTCGATGGTGGCGCTGTTTTCGATCAATCTTCGGATCATGGGACGGCCGAACCTGCCGGTCTATGGCCAGGACACGGTTTTTTCCCGCTTCGAAGACCTCGTGGGCGCGGGGCTCTGGAGCAACACGATCCTGCTGCTGATCATCGCCATCGGCGCCAAATTCATTATCGACTGGTTCCTGAAGACCGAAATCGGCCTCGGCCTGCGCGCCTCGGGCGAAAACCCGGCCATGGCGGAAGCCCAGGGCATCCGCAACGGCGCGATGACGCTGCTCGGCATGTCGATCGCCAATGCGCTCTGCGCGCTCGCGGGCTCGCTGTTTGCGCAGATGCAGGGGGTGGCGGACGTCACCATGGGCGTCGGCACCATCGTCACCGGCCTTGCGGCGCTGATCATCGGCGAGGCCATTCTCGGCCGTCGCACCGTGTTTCTGGCAACGCTCGGCTGCGTCATCGGCGCGGTCGTCTACCGCCTGTTCATCGCCTTTGCGCTGTCGGCGGGCTTCATCGGCATCAAGCCGCAGGACCTGAACCTGATCACCGCCATTGTCGTCGCTGTCGCCGTGGTGCTGTCCCAGAGCCGCGGCAAGAAGGGGCGCAAGTCGATGTTCAATTTTCGCCTCGTGCGCGGCGCGCAGCAACCGGATGAGGGGCAGGACTGATGCTGAAACTTTCCGACATCCACATCACCTTCAATGCCGGAACCGCGACTGAAGTGCGGGCACTGCGCGGTATCTCGCTCGATATCGCCGAGGGCGAGTTCGTCACGGTGATCGGCTCCAATGGCGCCGGCAAATCGACGCTGCTGTCGACCGTTGTCGGCACGGCAAAGCCCGATACCGGTTCCATCCATCTCGCAGGCAATGATGTTACCAACTGGCCGGCAGCCAGGCGCGCAAGCCTTGTCGGCCGGGTGTTTCAGGAGCCGCGTCTCGGCACCTGCTCATCGCTGTCGATCGAGGAGAATCTGGCGCTCGCCGCCGCGCGCGGCAAGAAGCGGGGTCTGGGCCTGGCGCTTGGCAAACGCGGCCAGAAGAAGCTTTTCGCCGAACATCTGGAAAAGCTCGGCCTCGGCCTCGAGCACCGCATGGCAACGCCGATCGGCGCGCTGTCGGGCGGCCAGCGCCAGGCCGTCAGCCTGCTGATGGCGACGCTGCTGCCGATGAAGATCCTGGTTCTCGACGAACATACCGCCGCGCTGGACCCCTCGGCCGCCCACAAGGTGCTGACGCTTTCGGCCGAGATCGCCGGCGAAAGCCGGCTGACGACGCTGATGGTGACCCATTCGATGAAGGATGCGCTGGCCTATGGCTCCCGCACCCTGATGATGAATGCCGGCCAGATCGTACTCGACATTGCCGGCGAGGAGCGCTCGAAGCTGAAGGTCTCGGACCTGCTAGAGCGATTTGGCCGCGCGGCCGGTACCGAGATCGACGACGATCAGTTGATGCTGACCTGATCAGCCGCCGCTATAAAGCGACAGCGCCCAGACCTTCGCCGACCGGACGTCGCCGTGGCGGAGCCGCATGGAATGGATCGGATCGAAGCCGGCGATGCGCTTGGTGCCGGTCCAGCGGCCATTATCGGCAAAAACTTCGACCGAACCGATATCGAGGAACACCCGGATATGGCTCGGCTTCGCGCCGGGCGCGATATAGCGCGGCGTCGGGTTTTCGGCATCGTCGCGGTAGACCAGGCTCAGGCCTTCCTCATCCAGCGTAATCACGATCTCGATATTGTTGTGATAGAGATCAAGCTCGAAGCTCGGGCCATCGAGATCGATCACGATTTCGGCCTGACCGGTTTCGAGGCTCACCAGTTCTCCGGCCGCAAGCGCGGTTTCATCAACCAGATGGTCGCGCAGGCTTTCCACGCCCTCGATCGGCGGCGTCAGAAGCGTGTCGTCGGCGGCGTCGTAGACGAGGTTGCGCGGCAGCGTCATTGCGGTCGGGAAATCGATTTCGGGGGCGGCATCGGCCCAGTTTGCGAGCCAGCCGATGCCCACAGGCGTGCCCTGGTCGAGAAAGGCCTGGAAGGCGTAATTGTCGGTGACGAAATCGAGTTCCTGCTCGAAATGCGGCGTGAATGTCGTCCCGTCGAATTTGCCGACGGTCGCTGTGGTCAGGTTTTTGCGGCCGGTTTCCTCGTGATGGCTGTGCATCAGGCCGCAGATCAGCACCCAATGGGTGGAAGGATCGCCCGCCGGACCGTCAAGCGGCAGCAGGCAGGGACATTCGATCACCTGCGTGTTGAACCGGCCCTCCGAATGCAGCACCGAGACGAATTCCCAGCCGCCGGCCGCCGTCACGTCGGCGGTCTGGTAGAGCAGGACGACGCCTTCCTCGCCCTTGCGGCTGCCGAGCAGCATCTTCCAGTAGCCGTCCGGCCCGCGGAAGACGTAAGGATCGCGGAAATCGAGGGTCAGGCCCTCAAGCTCGGGCCGTTTGTCGATCAGCGGCTTGGCCGCGCCGGCGAAGATCAGCGATTGCGAGGTCGCCACCATCTGGATTTCGCGCTCGGGATCGCGCTCGATAACGCTTTCGGTGAAGAACACGCGGACGCCGGCGGAGTTTTCCAGCGGAATGGCGGAGCCGGAGAAGGCGCCGCCGCGCTTGTCCGGCTTGGCGGTCAGCTCCTCGGAGGGAAACAGGAAGATCGGCAGATGCCGCCAGTGCAGGAAATCCTCCGAGACCGCATGGCCCCAATGCATCGTGTTCCATTTCAGTCCGTGCGAATAATGCTGGTAGAACAGATGCGCCGAGCCGTTGAACCGCCCGAAGCCGTTCGGATCGTTCATCCAGCCGAAAGGCGGACGGAAGTGATAGGAGCCGGGCGCGGGCGCCGGCGCATTGGCGGCATGGGTGCGTAAGACGGTGATGCCTTCTTCCAGCACCTTGGCATCGGTGAACCAGTAGGCGACCGAAATCGTGGTCGTTTCGGGATCATAGGCGCATTCGAGTTCACCGCCATGGGGAACGAAGAACATCCGGAATTCGTATTCCTCGGAATTCTGCACGTAAACATTGCCGAAGACATTGTCGTTCAGGGAAAGCCGCAATTCTGCTGGCGCATGCGGGTGCACGGCCTTCAACCAGACATGAAGCACGGCATTGACCGGCACATTGCCGCGCAGCTTGCGAAGGCGGGTTTCGTCGGCGGTGGTCAATTCGTGCATGCTCAATCGGCTCCGTTCAAGCGCTACCGGAATACCCAACGCTCTGCCGCGCGGAACAGCCCGGAATGACAGATATGCGCATCGTGACGAAAACCGGCTGCACGCATGCGCTATCCCGCAGGCCCGAAGCGCTGCAGGATAGCTTTAGACCTAATGCACTGAGACGGGATGTAAAGAGCGTGAGGGCTAGAAAGCCTCCATCTCGCTCTTCACCTTATCGAGAAACCGGGCGCGGGTTTCCTCGGTGCAGTTGTTCATGTCGTAATGGGCCATGAAGCGCACCGGGGCGCCGATCTTGATCTGGGCGCGCAGCACGCGCTTGATCATCTTCTTCGGTGGATTGCCGGCCAGGAAGGCCCGCATCGGCGTCGCGCCATAGGTGAAGACGGCGGCCGCCTTGGTGATGTGGCGCAGCGTCGGTTTCAGCTTGCCGTCCTCCAGAGCGAAGCTGACGCCCGGCAGCCAGACGCGGTCGAAATAGCCCTTCAGCATCGCCGGATAGCCGAAATTCCAGATCGGCGTGACGATCACCAGCGCCTCCGCCTTCTGCAGGCGCTCGACATAGGAGGCGACCGGCGCGGTGTTTTCCGGATAATCGTGATAGCCGATCCGCTCCTCGCGGGTCAGCACCGGCTGGAAGTTTTCGGCGTAAAGATCGCAGTCATCGACATCGTGCCCGGCCTTGGTCAGGCTTTCGACAACCTGCCGGTGGAGGGCCGCGCCATAGCTGGTCTCGACCGGGTGGGAAAAGAGCACGAGGACCCGCATCTCATTCCGCTCCCGCTTCGGCGAGCCCCTTGAACAGGAAGTTCTTGCCGGCCTTGAAGTCGAAATCCGGATTTTCCCAGGCGATCATCTTGCCGGGGTTCATCAGGCCCTTGGGGTCGGTTTCCTTCTTGAAGGCAAGCTGCAGCTCATCGGTCTGCTTCATGCCGCCTTCTTCCAGCGTATAGCGGTGCGGGTTGAAGATCGGGCAGCCATGGGCCTCGTGGATCTTGATGATCTCCTCCAGCCGCTCCGGCGTGGTGTAGCGCACCAGCGGCAGGCCGGAACATTGGATTGCGCCGTCGAAGCGCAGGAATTCCAGATGTCCGATCACCTCGTCGCCGAAAAGCTCGGTCATCTCGCGCACCTTCTCGACATGGTCGGGGCCGGGATACTGCACCTGCAGATAGGTGAAGGCGTCGGGCTCCATCTTCAGCGCGCGCAGCGTGGTGTGGTTCCAGCCAAGCTCATAGGCGCGCGGAATGCCGCGCAGGCTCTCCACTTCATCGGAACGGAAGCGGATTTCGCCCTTCATCAGCTTCACCAGCGCCTCGAAGGGCGCGAGCGCATGGGGCGCTACCATGACCACGGTGACGGCCTCGCCCTCCTTCAGCCACGGCTTGTGGCGGGTGAAATATTCGTAAGGGACGGGGGCTGCGATCGGAGCGATTTCCTTGACCAGAATCCCGGAGGATTTCGCCAGCCGGTCGGAAAACCGCACGGCGTCCATGAAGCTCTCATGGCCGACGATCACGTCCACCCAGTCATAGGCGGGCGCCAGCGGCATCTCGACCTCGGTGATGATGCCGTTGGTGCCGTAGGCGTGGGAGACTTTCAGGAGATCGCGCGCCGTCAGTTCCATCACGCGCGGTTCTTCCTCCAGCGTGACGATCCTGAGACGCAGCACATTGCCGAGGTCGCGCAGCCCGCCCCAATGGACCGAGCCGACGCCGCCGGAACCGCCGGCGATGAAGCCGCCAAGGGTGGCCTGGCCGGTGGTGGAGGGGTGGAAGCGCAGTTCCTGGCCGGATTTCTCCTTCAGCTCGCGGTCGAGCTGGGCGCAGATGATGCCGGGTTCGGTGATGACGCGGCCGGGATGGATTTCCTTGATCCGGTTCATTTTCGTCATGTCCAGCACGATGCCGCCCGACAGCGGCATGCACTGGCCGTAATTGCCGGTGCCGCCGCCGCGCGCCGTGACCGGCACATCATGGCGGAAGGCGACCTTCAGCACCTTGATCACCTCTTCCTCGCTTGCGGGCGAGACGATCAGGTCGCCGGTGACGTTTTCGAGCTGGGCCTTGAGGATCGGCGAATACCAGTAGAAATCCCGGCTCTTGCGGGAGACGAGGTTGGGGTTGTCCTCGATGGCGATGCCCTCGAGTTCGGCCTTGATCTGTTGATAGTCCGGCATGTTCACTTATCCATCAGCGGGTCAAGTTCGCGATAATCCGGCAGGCTGCGGTCGATGCCCATGCCATTCCGCATCACGATGCGGTCAGCCTGCGGACGGGAAAGAAACTCGCTCCAGCGCCGCGCGCTGAAAAGCACCAGATTGGCGGGCCCGCCCTTTGCAATCACGCCGCGCTCCGCCCGGCCGAGGATTTCGGCGGGGGTGCGGGTGATGATGCGCGGCGTGTCATCCAGCGGATGGTCGAGCTGGAGAATGCGCACCGCCTCGCGGATCACCTCGACGGGGTCGAGGTCGCCGTAAGCATAGAACGGGTCGCGGGTATTGTCGGAGGCGACGGCGGTCTTGATGCCGGCGGCCGTCAGTTCCTTGAACAGAGTGACGCCGCGCCAGCGCGGAGTCACGCCTTGATGGCGGTCCTGAAGATACATGTTGCACATCGGCAGCGAGACGACCGCGATTTCGGCCTCGGCCACGCGCTCGATGGTGCGCCGCGCCGTGTCCTCATCCTGTCTGGCGAGCGAACAGCAATGGCCGACGGTGACCGCGCCTTCGAATTTATTGCGAAGCTTGGCCTCGGCGATGCGGCCAAGCGTCAGCACCTCGCGGTCCTCGGTCTCGTCGACATGGAGGTCGATATCGAGCCCGGCCTCGCCTGCCGCTTGAAACAACCGGTCGAGCCTTGCGTCGAGATCGGGCAGCATCTGGGTGACGCCGCCGATCAGGCCGTTGCGGCGTTTCAGCAGGGCCACCAGATCATCAAAGAACGGCTCGAAAATCATGTCGATCGCAAACAGCGCCACGGCCTGAAGCTCGATCCGATCCGCCCATTTCTCGCGGATATCGGAAAACACCTCGAAGGAAATCTCGTGCTGCGGCGGCAGGCTGTCGATATGGGTGCGCAGCAGGCCGGTGCCGTGGGCATAGGCGCATTTCAGCGAGAACTCCATCCGGGCGGCGATATCGTCCGCCGACCAGTTGGCCTCCCGATCGGCGCGGACGTTTTCGAGCGCGCCCATGAAGGTGCCGTCGGGATTGCGGCGGCGCTCCCAGATATGGCCTTTGTCGATATGGGTGTGCATGTCGGTGAAGATCGGCCAGACCATGCCGCCCCGAAGGTCGGCGGCGGGCAGGGCGGCGGGTGCCGCGCCGGGCGCGGTGATCGCGCCGATCCTGCCGTTTTCGATGGTGATATCGGCGGTGACCAGCCCCTCGCGCGCATCAAAACCCGTCGCTTTGGCGAGGCTGATGGCGGGGAGGGTGGCGTTTGCGAGAACGAAGGCCGGGGCTTCCGGAAGCGTCAAAAAGCCGGACATCAGTTTTCCCTCTTCAGGCTGCTTTCATGCCAGCGGTGCAGGAACAGCCAGGCGATGAAGGATGTCAGCGCGAAGATCGCGACGCCGAGGCAGGCGAGCATGAACAGGGCTGCGAACAGGCGCGGTATGTTGAGGCGGTACTGCGATTCCAGCAGTCGGAAAGCAAGGCCGGAGCCGGCCCCGGCGGAGCCCGCCGCGAACTCGGCAACCACCGCCGCAATCAGCGCCAGTCCGCCGCCGATCCGAAGCCCGGTCATGAAATAGGGCAGCGAGGCCGGCAGTTTCAGGTGGATCAGCGTCTGCCAGCGCGAGGCGCCGTAGAGTTCGAACAGGTTGAGCAGATTGTGGTCGACGCTTTTCAGCCCCTGCGCCATGTTGGAGAGGATCGGGAAGAAGGCCACCAGAAAGGCGCAGATCAGCAGCGCTACCTGTGTTGTCGGCGTGTAGATGAGGATCAGCGGCGCGATCGCGACGATCGGCGTCACCTGCAGGATCACTGTGATCGGGTAGAGTGCGGTCTCGATCCAGCGCGACTGCACCATGACCACGGCAAGCCCGACGCCGCCGACCAGCGCGAGCCCTAGCGAGATGAAGGTGATCTTGGTGGTGACCCACAAGGCAGGCGCAAGCGTGCCCCAGTCCTCGAAGAAGGCTTCCGCCACCAACGCCGGGCCGGGCAGGATATAATGCGGGGTCTGGTAGATGATCACGATCGCCTGCCAGATCGCGATCAGCAGCACGATCACCGCGATCGGGATAACGATCCTGAGAATGGTCTCGCCATTGCGGGCGAAGAAGCCGGGGCGGGCGTAGGTCTGTTCCGTGTTTTCGTTGCTCATCAGTGCTCGCCTCCCGCTGCCTGAATGGCGCCCTGAAGCGAACGCGAGACCTTTTCGCAGGCGAGCCTGTATTCCTCCGATGTGCGATAGCTCTCATCGCGCTCCTGGCTGGTGTCGAGCGGGAAATCGTCGAACACCTGTCCGGGGCGCGCGCGCATCACCACGATGCGGTTGGAAAGATAGGCGGATTCGAATACGGAATGGGTCACGAAGATCACGGTGATGCCGGTCGCGTGCCAGAGCCGCAGCACATCGTCGTTGAGCTTCTGCCGGGTGATCTCGTCCAGCGCCGCGAACGGTTCGTCCATCAAAAGCAGTTTCGGCTTGGTCACCAGCGCACGGGCAATCGAGACCCGCATCTTCATGCCGCCGGAAAGTTCGCGCGGATAGGCGTTCGGGAAATCCTGAAGCCCGACGGTGGCGAGCGCCGCCATGATCTCGTCGCGCACGCCCGCCTTCGATTTGCCGCGCAGCTTCAGCGGCAGGAAGACGTTGTCGAACACGGTCGCCCACGGCATCAGCGTCGGTTCCTGAAACACGAAGCTGATATCGCCTTCCGGCTTGCCCTTGGCGGAGATGCGCGAGGTCGGCCAGTCGATCGTCCCTCGCGTGACGTCGCCGAGCGAGGCCATGATCCTCAGCGCCGTCGACTTGCCGCAGCCCGAAGGTCCGAGCAGGCTCACGAACTGGCCCTGACAGACGGTGAGACTCATATCCTTGAGCGCGATCGTGCCGTTGGAGAAGATCTTGGTGACATGCTCAAGCTTCACCAGCGGCTTTTGTGTGAGTGCCTCGGCGGGCGCCATGCGGTTTTCCTGTATGCGTAAACGGGCCGCGCCCCGCGCGGAGGCGGGGCGAGAGATGCGATCGGATTACTTCATCAGGTCCTTGCCGACGCCCTTGCAGACGAACTGGGTCGTATAGGCCTTGGTGTAGTCGAGGTCGGCTTCATAGAGCCCGATATCGACCATGTCGTCGAAGAAGGTCTTGAAGTGTTCATCGGTCATGCAGCCGATGCCGCCTTCCTCGGCCTCGCCGGAGACGACGATGCCGTATTCCTTCATTTTGTCGATGGAGAAAGCGATCTGCTCATCCGTCATTTCCGGATTGTCTTTCTTGATCAGATCGTTGGCGGCCGTGTTGTCGCCGTAGAGGTAATTGTACCAGCCTTCGATCGAGGCATCGACGAAGCGCTGCACGAGGTCGGGGTTCTCGTCGACCATCTTCTGCTGGGCGGTGATCATCGTCGAATAGGGCGAGTAGCCGCTGTCGGCGAGCAGGAAGACCTTCGGCGTCCAACCGGCTTCCTTTTCCACCGAATAGGGCTCCGATGTCAGATATCCCTGCTGGGCGGATTGCGGATCGGCGATGAACGGGGCCGGGTTGAAGGTGTAGGGCTTGTACTGCTCGTCGCTGAAGCCGTCGAAATTGGCCTTCATCCACTGGAAATAGGACAGGAACCCGTCCTTGCCCATGAAAATCGTCGGCAGTTTTGCGAGATCGGCGAATTCCTCGATGCCCTGATCGGGATGCGCCATCAGGATCTGCGGGTCCTTCTGGAAGATCGCCGCGACATCGATCAGCGGAATGTCCTCGACCACGGCGTCGAATTCGCCCTGCGGCGAGCCCATGTAGAAATCGACCTTGCCGGCGATCAGCAGTGCGCGGTTGGCCGCCTGCGGGCCGCCCTGCACGATGGTGACGTCGAGCCCGTATTTCTCGTAGGTGCCGTCGGCAACGGCCTGGTAGAAGCCGCCATGCTCGGCCTGGGCCAGCCAGTTGGTGCCGTAGGAAACCTCGTCGAGCGCAAGCGCCGGCGCTGCGGCGGCAAGCGTCAGCCCGGTGAGAGCCGCAAGCCCGGTCATGCTGGATTGAAGTGACATTTCTCGTTCCCCTTCGCGTTTTGCTGAAGCCTTATGATTGGCATTTGAGCGGCTTAACCGCTGTTTGAGAAGTATCAATTTTCGTGCGCATCGATGCCTTTTTTGCACAAGGCTCGCGAATGATATAATTGTAGCCGCACTGCGTAAAAATTGGTCACTCCAGTCGAGTTTACCCCGATGCTGCACTCCCGCAAACTGCAATATATCGATGAAATCGCCCGTTGCGGATCGATCAGAAAGGCCGCCCAGAGGTTGAATGTGGCATCGTCGGCGGTCAACCGGCAGATCCTGGCGCTGGAGGAGGAGCTTGGCGCGCCGCTGTTCGAGCGGCTGCCGCGCGGCCTGCGGCTGACGGCGGCCGGCGAGATGTGCGTCGAGCATATCCGCGAGGTGCTGAAAAGCTATGACCGGCTGGAGGCGCGCATAAGGGCGCTGAAAATGCCGCAGGCCGGCAAGGTTACGCTGGTCACCACCGTCGGGCTTGCGGCCGGGCCGCTGCCGGAGATCATCGCCCGCTTCGTGGCGGAAAACCCGCGCATCCGCATTCACCTGCGCTCCGATATCGGCGATACCACCATTGCCTCGGTGGTCACCGGCGATGTCGATCTCGGGCTCGGCTTCAACATTCCGCCGACGCCCGGCATCCGCACCGTCGCCACCTTCGATGTGCCGATCGGCGCGGTGCTGCCGCCCGGCCATCCGCTTGGCGAACAGGAGCGCGTCAATGTCGCCGATGTCGTGCAGGAGCCGCTGGTGCTGGCGCAGACGGGCACCAGCCTGCGCAATGTCATCAATCTCATGCTGTCGCCGCTGCCGCTGCCGATCGAGCCGGTGGTGGAGACCAATGCGTCGGAAATGCTGAAACAACTGGTCAAGCGCGGCACGGGCTTGACCTTCCTCAACCCGCTCGATGTTTATGACGATTGCAGCCGGGGCGAGCTGGTGTTCCGCCCGGTCGCCGACCCGCATGTGCGTCACCAGCCGATGAAGCTCTTCGCCCGCGCCCGCGCGCCCCTCGACGCCGCCACCAGTCTTTTTGTGGACTATCTGCTGCGCGAACTGGCGGCGATGATCGCGACGCTGCAGGAGCGCCGGCATTTGCCGGAGACGGTGTAGTTTTCTGGCTGCCGGCCAGTATCATCCGTGCGGTATTGTGGGTTCGAGGCATCACAGCCCACAATCTCCCTCCTTGAGGGGGAGATGCCCCGACAGGGGCAGAGAGGGGTGAACCCTCTCCAAAAATGCGGAGTCTGCTGCTTTTAGGGCTTACGCCCTTTACCCCTCTCTGTCGCTTTCGCGACATCTCCCCCTCAAGGGGGGAGATCATGGTTGAGAGGCTTTTCGTAGATGGAAAGCCGCGTTTGTGGCGACCGGTTCGGCTTCCAAAATTCAATTCAGAAACTCAAAGCATCGGCACTTTCATCTTCACCCGGGCGTATACAGCTTCTCCAGCGGATAACCCTTCAAATCCTCGATCAGCTCGATAAAGCCCGCGATCTGATGCCGGGCGATCGCCTCGCCCTTTTCGGCGGTGCCGGCGGCGGCGTTGCCGACCGCGCCCTTGGGGTTGAGGTCGTGGGCGATCCAGGCGAGCGAGTTGGGCGGGATCGGCTGCAGGTGGCGGGTGTTTTCCTTCTGCCATTTGGCGAGCGAGACGAAGTTTTCCGCGTGCTCCATCTTCACGAGTTCCGGGCGGAAATGCAGCATCAGCGAGGTTTCGACCTCGCCGGCATGGATGCCATAGGTGCGCTCCTCGTCGCTGATCATGCCCTCGGGATGGCCGAACCGGCCCCACTGGGTGGAAACCACCGCCATCGCAAACCGCACCCGCATTTCGCGCGCCACGATGTGCATGATGTCGAGATTGCCGCCATGGCTGTTGACGATGATCATCTTCCTGAGACCGGCCTCGGCCACCTTCTCGCCGATCGCGGTCCAGGCCGGGATCAGGATATCGGCGCCGAAGGACAGCGTGCCGGGGCCGTAGACATGTTCGTTGGCCTTGCCGATTTCCTGAACCGGCAGCACCAGAACGTCGAGATCGTCGGAGATCATGTCCTGAAGCGTGTCCAGCATGCCGCGCGCGATCGCCACATCGGTCGCGACCGGCAGATGAGGGCCGTGCTGCTCGGTGGAGGCGATCGGCAGGATCGCGATCGTCTTTTCGGCATCAAGTGCTGAAAATTCCGGGCTCGTCAGTTCATTCCAGTAAAAGCGCTTGGCCATGTCTCACCTGTCTGATGTTCCCCGCCGCTTTTCGTTGCGGCGTCTCAGACAGGTTTAGGCAAAGGGCGTGATCGGCAAAAGCATCGTTTTGCGTTCCGGCCGCTCTCTTTTTGCGCGCGGTCTCAGGCCGGCTTCGGTTTGCCCCACTGGGCGAGCGCGATCCCGCCGACGACGAGCACAAGGGCGATCGCGTGGAATCCCGAAAGCTGCTCGTCGAGCACCAGCACGGCGATGATCGTGCCGAACACCGGGATCAGGTTGATGAAGATGCCGGCGCGATTGGGGCCGATCACGTCGACGCCGCGGATGAAAAAGGCCTGGGAGACAAGCGAGGGAAACAGGCCTGCATAAAGCACCACGCCGAAGCCGATGGCATCATGCGGCCAGATCGCGGAGCCCAAGGCGATTTCGGCTGCCACCAAAGGTATCGAGGCGATCACCGCTCCGCAGCAGAACGAGATCACCATCACCCGCCAGTCGAGCGGCGGCTTCCAGCGCAGCGCCACGGTGTAGCCGGAATAGCTGAGCGCCGCGGCGAGCGCCAGCAGATCACCGAGATTGAGATCGAGATGCAACAGCTTGCGCATCTCGCCCTGGGAAACGACGGTGGCAACGCCCGCCAGCGTGACCAGAAAACCGGTCATCTGCAGCACGGTCGAACGGGTGCGAAACAGCGCGAAATTGATGGCGAGGATGCAAAACGGCAGGCTCGCCTGGATCATCGACACGTTGATCGCCGAGGTGAGCTGGAGCCCGGAATAGAGAAAGGCGTTATAGGCCGTATAGCCGACCGCGCCGAAGGCGAGGATTGCCGGCCAGTTACGCCTGACCACCGGCCAGTCCCGGCGGATCTGCGGCAGCGAAAACAGGCCGAGAACGATCGCCGCCATGGTCCAGCGCAGGGAATTGAGAACCATGGGTGAGACGTGACCGACCGCCAGCTTGCCCGCGGTCATGTTTCCGCCCCAAAGAAATGCCGTGATGGTGAGAAGCAGATAGGCCTGCCATTCGCTGGCGTGCGCGCCTGATTTCATGTCATTCGCCGATCCATTCGAGGGTAAGACCGGAATAGTCCGTCAGCCATGGCGCTGTCACGAGAAAATTTTGCGCTTGCGGGCGTGGGGGATCGCAATATGACAGCGAGATGGTTATAGATGCTGCGGCTTAACCGTGACTTAGGACTTCCAGGTAGGTGATATGACAAATGTTGTAGTGGTCGGCTCGCAATGGGGCGACGAGGGCAAGGGCAAGATCGTTGACTGGCTTTCCGAGCGCGCCGATATCGTGGTGCGCTATCAGGGCGGTCACAATGCCGGCCACACGCTGGTGATCGACGGCGTGAGCTACAAACTGTCGCTGCTGCCGTCGGGCGTGGTGCGCGAGGGCAAGCTTGCCGTCATCGGCAACGGCGTCGTCGTCGACCCGCATGCGCTGATCGCCGAGATCGGCCGGCTGGAAGCGCAAGGGGTGAAGATCTCGCCTGAAAATCTCCGCATCGCCGACAATGCGACGCTGATCCTCTCGCTCCACCGCGAGCTTGACGGTATGCGCGAGGACGCGGCCACCAATTCCGGCACCAAGATCGGCACCACGCGGCGCGGCATTGGTCCGGCCTATGAGGACAAGGTCGGCCGCCGCGCGATCCGGCTGATGGACCTTGCCAATCTGGAGAGCCTGCCGGCCAAGGTCGACCGGCTGCTGACCCATCACAATGCGCTGCGCCGCGGCTTCGGCGCGCCCGAGATTTCCCATGATGCGATCATGGAGGAGCTCACCTCGGTCGCCGATCAGGTCCTGCCTTACCGCGAAACCGTGTGGCTGCTGCTCGACAAGAAGCGCCGCGCCGGCCAGCGCATCCTGTTCGAGGGCGCGCAGGGCACGCTGCTCGATATCGACCACGGCACCTACCCCTTCGTGACCTCGTCGAACACGGTCGCGGGGCAGGCTGCGGCCGGCTCCGGCATGGGGCCGGGCTCGCTCGGCTATATTCTCGGCATCACCAAGGCCTATACCACGCGCGTCGGCGAAGGGCCGTTCCCGACGGAACTCAATGACGAGATCGGCAATTTCCTCGGCGAGCGCGGCCATGAATTCGGCACGGTGACCGGGCGCAAGCGCCGCTGCGGCTGGTTTGATGCCGTGCTGGTGCGCCAGGCCGTCGCCACCAACGGCATCACCGGCATCGCGCTGACCAAGCTAGACGTGCTGGACGGGTTGGACGAGTTGAAGATCTGCGTCGCCTATGAACTCGATGGCGAGCGGATCGAGGCGCTGCCGGCGAGCCAGGGCGCGCAGGCGCGGGTCAAGCCGGTCTATGTCACGCTGGAAGGCTGGAAGGAATCAACCGTCGGCGCGCGCAAATGGGCGGACCTGCCGGCGCAGGCGATCAAATATGTACGCCAGGTTGAGGAGCTGATCGGGGCTCCCGTTGCGCTTTTATCCACAAGTCCTGAGCGCGATGATACCATTCTCGTGACCGATCCATTTGAAGATTAAGAAAAAATCGTAGTATTGTCGCGGCACTGTCCCGCACAATAGGGGTGATTCATGGCGGATTTCACAGCAGTCATTCGGCGCGCGGTCGAAGGCCTTCCGGAACAATCTCCGGAATTGCGCGCCCGCGTCTATGAAAAGGCGCGCTCTGCTGTCATCCGGCAGATGGAAAACATGAACCCCCCGCCGCCGGAAGCGATGATCAAGCGGCAGATCGACAAGATCGATGCCGCGATCGCCGAGGTCGAGAGCGATTTCGCCGTCGCCCTGCCTCCCGATGAGGAGATTGTCGAGGACAGGTTCACCGATGAGGCTCCGGCCGAGGACGATGTTGCGCCGGAACCGCCGGTGGAGGAGCCTTATCGGGACGAGGAACCTTACCGCGACGAAGAGCTGTATGAAGAGCCGCCGGTAGACGAAGTCACGTCGGAACCTGAGCATCATTTCGAGCCCGAGCCCGAGCCCGAGCCCGAGCCCGAGCCTGAACCTGTGCAACCGCGCCAGCCCGCGGGCTTCCTGCAAGGCGCCACGTTCGAGGCGGTCAACAGGCCCGACAGGGTCGTCTACGAGCGCGAACCCGATCCCGAGGAGTCCTATTCCTTCGACACGCCGGAGGATGATGAGGAAAGCGATGCCGGATCGGTCGTGGTCGAGCCGGATGAAGACGAGCGCCGCGCCGCTGACGATTGGCGCTACGAGGCAGCGCCGGCCGCCGTGCCAACCGAGCCGGCCGTTCCCGCGGGCGGACGGCCTGTTTCCGAGAAGGACTGGGCCCATGTGGACAGTCTGCTGGGGCTTGAACCCGATGAACCGGGTTACGATGATGATGAGCGGTCCTCCGGTTACGGTCGCGATGGCGACGAGACAGGACGCGGCGGGGCGAAGCGTATTGTCATTGCGGTTGCCGCCATTGTCATTCTGGCGGTAGTCGCGGTCGGCGGCTATTTCGCTTGGCAGGGCCGCGACACGGTGACGGCGCTGGTTGACCCGGGACAGGAGCAGGCTGCCGAAACGCCGGCAGAGCCCGAGACGCCGCCGGCGACAGAACCGGAGACGGAAACAGCGCAAGCGCCGGCTGATGACGCTACGGACGAGGGCGAAGCGGCGGGCGAAAAGCAATTCACCCAGCGGCTGCTGCCGGATGGAACAGAAGTCGAGGAAGGCCTGCCCGCCGCCGGCGCCAGCGCCGGACCGGCCCGCACCGTCGCCAACCAGACTTCCGGCGCGCCGGCGACCTCGGGGACAACACAGGAAGCGGCCGCGCCCGCGCCGCCGGTCGGCTCCGCGCAGAAGATGTTCCTTTACGAGGAGCAGCTTGGCCAGTCGGTGCCGTCGGCCTATCAGGGCACGGTGACTTGGGAACTGAAGCAGGAGAACACCGGCACGGCAGTGTCCGAACCGGTGATCGAGGGCGTCATGAACGTGCCCGAGGCCGGGCTGTCCGGCGTGATCACCTTCCGCCGCAATGACGATTCCTCGCTGCCGGCAAGCCATCTCATCGATATTGCCTTCACGCTCGGCGATAATTTCCAGGGCGGCGCGGTCGACAATGTCCAGCGGATATCGCTCAAGAACACCGAAGCCGCCCGGGGCGATCCGCTGATCGCGGTCTCGGCCAAGATCACAGACGATCTCTATATGCTTGCGCTCAATGATTTCGATCAGGCGCGCGGCCAGAACCTGGCGCTGCTAGCCGAGCGCAACTGGATCGATATACCGATCACCTATCGCAATGGCCGCCGCGCGCTGCTGACGCTGGAAAAGGGCACGACCGGCATGGCAATCTTCGACCGCGCCGTCCAGGAATGGCAGGCGCTGGGCGATATCGGCGACAATTGAGGGCTTTCCAATAAAGTCTGCACGTTTGCCGAGGTGAAGCGAGGCTGGACAGATGGATATAACTCTTGCTCACGCGCTCACCCGGCGTCGCTCTGTCCGCGCGTTCGCGAAGCATGCGATACCGCTTCGCTCGCTGGAAAAAATCCTGTGGGCGGGCCAGGGCAAGTCGGGAGAGGATGACGGAAGGACCGTTCCATCCGCCCACGCGCTCTACCCGCTCCGCCTGTTTGTCATGGCAGGCAGGGTCGTCGGCCTTGAGAGCGGATTGTATACCGCTGTACCGGGCGGGCTGGACCTGAGGAACATCAATCATGCCGATTTGCGCCCGGCTCTCTGCAAGGCGGCCATTGGTAACCCGGAATGGATTGCGAACGCGGCGTGCATTATTGCCATATGCGCTGACATGCTGACGCCGGTGCGGGCATTCGTTGAACAGCAGCCCTATGGCGCGCGCGGCGAGCGCTACATCGTTCTGGAGGCGGGCGCGGCGGCGCAAAATATCCAGCTCATGGCGGTGGCGGAGGGGCTGGGAAGCGTTCTGGTTGGTGGTTTCAGTGATGAAGCCACAGCCAGTGTTCTCGGGCTGGAGCCACCCCTCGCGCCGCTCGCGTTGATGTGCCTCGGTGCCCCGGTCCCGGAGCGCTGAGGAAGCGCGTCGACATCGTCTTCACACAACGCATAACGCCCTCATGCGATGATGCATGAGGGCGTTATGATTTCCAAACGTCCTGTTCCCAGGCGGCTTGGCCGCTCAGGAACGCGGCGGTGCCGCTATTCCGAATCGTCTGCGCCCTCGCGCACGGCTCGGACCGCCTTGGCGTTGGCGGTGACCTGCTTCTGCACGGCGTCCTGCACCTTTTCGAAGGCGCGGACCTCGATCTGGCGCACGCGTTCGCGCGAGATGTTGAATTCGCCGGAGAGCGATTCCAGCGTTTCCGGGTCTTCAGACAGGCGACGGGCCACGAAGATGCGCTTTTCGCGGTCGTTCAGCACGTCCATCGCGGACGACAGCATGTCGCGGCGGTTTTCGAGTTCGTCCTGATTGACGAGCATCTCTTCCTGGCTGTCATGGTCATCGACGAGCCAGTCCTGCCACTGCCCGGATTCACCCTCGGTGGCGCGGATCGGCGCGTTCAGAGAGGCATCGCCGGAAAGCCTGCGGTTCATCGAGATCACTTCTTCCTCGCTGACATTCAGCTTGGTCGCGATTTCGGTGACCTGTTCGGGCTTGAGGTCGCCATCCTCGATCGCCTGGATCTTACCCTTGAGGCGGCGCAGGTTGAAGAACAGCCGCTTCTGGTTGGCGGTGGTGCCCATTTTTACGAGCGACCATGAACGCAGGATATATTCCTGGATCGAGGCCTTGATCCACCACATGGCGTAGGTGGCCAGACGGAAACCCCGTTCGGGGTCGAATTTCTTGACGGCCTGCATCAGGCCGACATTGCCTTCGGAAACCACCTCGCCGATGGGAAGGCCATAACCGCGATAGCCCATCGCGATCTTGGCGACGAGACGCAGATGGCTGGTGACAAGCTGATGGGCCGCATTGCGGTCGTCATGCTCCTGATACCGCTTGGCAAGCATGTATTCCTGCTGCGGCTCGAGCATGGGGAATTTGCGGATTTCTTCGAGATAACGGTTGAGACCGTTTTCTCCGGCACGGATGCTGGGAAGCGTATTGGCCATGCTTTCACCCCCTTGGTGTTGCAATCCTCATCAAATCAGCGGCGATCAACGGGACAAAACCCGCAATCCGACCATCGATTTTCTGGAGGGAAAACCCGATTTAAGTATGGCAGGGAGGGCTTTCAAGGGATCTGGATCAAAAACTTTCCATTGACTGGAATGTTTTTGATCGGATTGACCGCTCAGCCCTCGAATGCAGCGCAAAGCGCTGCCATATCGGCGGGCAGGGGCGCTTCGAAGCGCATCTCTTCGCCGGTCGACGGGTGTTCGATCACGAGCAGGGCGGCATGGAGCGCCTGACGGGGGAAGCCGCGCACCAGCGAGGCGGCGGGCTCCTCCAGCAAATTGACCTTGGTCTTGAAGCCACCGCCATACATGTTGTCGCCGATCAGCGGGTGGCCGATATGCGCCATGTGGACGCGGATCTGGTGGGTGCGGCCCGTCTCCAGCCGGCATTCGACAAGGCTTGCCAGCGCGCTACCGTCCGGCTTTTCGCCGAAACGGCGCTCGACCGTGTAATGGGTGATGGCGAAATCGGCATCGGCGCTGTCTGCCCGTTTAACGGCGCGGCGAATGCGGTCTGGCGCGCGCCCGAGCGGCGCGTCGATCGTACCGTGCAGCATTTTCGGCCGGCCCCAGATCAGCGCCTTGTAGGCGCGCTGAAGCGGCCCCGTGCGGCCGTGATCGGCGAACTGTGCGGCAAGCGACTGATGAGCGGCGTCGTTCTTGGCGACCACCATCACGCCGGTGGTGTCCTTGTCGAGGCGGTGGACGATGCCGGGGCGCTTCACCCCGCCAATGCCCGAAAGCGTGTCGCCGCAATGATGGATCAGCGCGTTGACCAGCGTTCCGGTCCAGTTGCCGGCGCCCGGATGCACCACGAGGCCCGCCTGCTTGTTGATGACGATGATGTCGCCGTCCTCATGCAGGATTTCGAGCGGAATGTCCTCGCCCTCCGGCTCGGCATCTTCCGCCTCGGGCATGATCAGGCTGATGGCCTCGCCACCTTTGACCTTGCGGCTCGGCTCGGTCGCCGGCTTGCCGTCGATCGATACCGCGCCGGCATTGATCAGCGCCTTCACGCGGGTGCGCGACACGCCGTCGCCCATCTCGCGCGCTATGAAAGCGTCCAGACGCTCTTTCGTGCCCTCGGGGACGAGAAAGTCTTTTCTATCGGCCTGGGTTTGTTTAAACGGGTCGTCTGTCATCTGAACTTTGCAAGTGCGGTTCGCGCTTGTTAAGCGAAACCGGCCCCCGGAGCAATGGACAATGTCGCAACACCGCATTGAAGACGAAGAAGAAGACAAGCCGCTCGACCCCGCGGTCGAGCTGGTGCGGCGGCGGATGCTGCGCTTGCAGGTCGTCTCCGCGTTGATCATGATCGTCTCGCTGATGGCGGTGTTCGGCGCGATCCTGTACAAGGTCATGAGCCGTCCGGATGAGGCGTCGGTCGCCGAGCGCGGCGGCGCGATCGTGCCCGCGGATGCGCCAAGGGCGCTGACGGCCAACCTGCCGCGCGGCTTCGAGATTGCCGATATCAGCTATGGCGACGGCCAGGCGCTGATCTACGGCATCAAGGAAAACGGCGAGCAGACGCTCTATCTCTTCGACCTCCACACCGGCCGCATGGCCGCCGATGTCGAAATCCGCTTCGACTGAGATGGCCGCACCGGCAATCGCAATCACCGATCCGGACGACAAGCGGGTCGCGCCGTTCCGCGCGATCCGGGAAAAGGATCTGGTCGGGCGGCAGGGCCTGTTCATCGCCGAAGGCACGGTGGTGCTGCGGGTGCTGGCCGAGGCGGATGCCGCGAGGTTCGAAGCCGATCGCATCCTCGTGCTGGAAAACCGGCTGGCGGGAATTGCAGGCATTCTGGAAAGCTATCCGGAGGATGTGCCGGTTTTCACCTGCAATGCTGCGGTGATGAACGCAATCGCCGGTTTCGACATGCATCGCGGAGTTCTGGCGCTGGGCCGCATTGCCGGTCGTCCCATGGCGGAAGAGCTGATCGCCGCACTTCCCGAAGACGCGCTGGTGGTCGTCTGCATTGGTCTTTCCAATCACGACAATGCCGGCGCGATCTTCCGCAACGCGACCGCGCTCGGCGCCGATGCGGTGTTGCTCGACGAGACCAGTTGTGACCCGCTTTATCGCAAGGCGCTGCGCGTTTCGGTCGGCTCCGTGCTGAAGATGCCGTGGACCCGAAACGGCAAGGGGCCGGAAATCCTGTCCGCGCTGGCCCGCGCCGGCTTCGATGTCGTCGCCCTCTCGCCCGCCGGCGGCGAGGCCGTGCATCATCTTGTGCCGGGACGGCGGGTGGCGCTCGTGCTGGGAACGGAAGGCGAGGGGCTGCCGGTCGATATCATGGAGGCGTTTCGAACCGTGCGCATCCCGCAGGCACCGGGGCTCGACAGCCTCAATGTCGGCAATGCGGCCGCGATCGCGCTTTATCAGCTTGCGCTTGCGAAAGGCCGCATCGGCTAAAGCGTCGATCTACCGCGTTTCGGCAAGCAGGGCGCGGGCGCGTTCGGCAAGGCTGATCCGGTGCGCGCTGCGGCCTTGATCGCGCGAAAGCGCCGCCGCCAGCGCATCGCGCGCGCCCTCGCCGCCCTCGCGATAGCGATAGGCGATCATCAACGCGGCAAGCTCGGCAAAGGCCGCGCGCAGGGCCTCGTCCTCGCGATCCGAGCCGGTGGCTTCATCCACCTGGCTGCAGATCGCCGTATAGCGGGCTTCGATGTCTGTTTTCAGGTCGCCCAATCCCGCGCTCCACTCAGAAGGGGTTCCAGGTCGGCCGCTCGGTCAGCTTCAGATAACCGACATTGACGCCGAGACGCGCGCCGATGCCCGAGCGCACCGGAACCAGGATGACATCACGGTATTTGTAGACCTGCATCGAAAAGCCGGCGACGATATAGGCCGAGCCCGAAACGCCGCCATAGCGGTGGTAGAGGTCGGGCACCGATGGCAGGTTGTAGACCAGCATCATCACCCGCGAGCCGTCGCCGCCATAATCGATGCCGAGCGACGGGCCCTGCCAGAACACCTTGTGGGAGCCGACATTCTTGGTGTTGAGCGTGCCCTCGCCATAGGTCAGGCCGGCGATGAAGGCGCCGGAACCTTCCGCCCCGAGAATATAGCCATTGGGCAGGCCGTATTTGGAAAACGCGTTCTGCAGCGTCTGGGCGAGGCCCGAGCTGGCTTCGCCGAAGAAGGTATTGCCGGCGTCGACAATCTCATCGGGCGAGAATGTGCCGGATTGCTGCGCTTGCTGCTGGGTCTGCTGTTGCGCGCCGGCCGGAACGATGGCGAAGGCCACCATCCAGAGGGCGAAGACAAGTGCCTTGATGAACCTTACGGCGTTTCTGGCAAACATGGCGGTTCCATTCCTGTTGCTTTTTGGTCTGGCCCGCAAATGCCGCCAAATCTTGCGGCAGCGATCTGGCGGACAGCGGACTTTTGGCAGGCATTGTGGGCCATACCCCTTAACAATGGATTTACCAAATGCGAGGATTTTGCCCGAAAGCGATTATCGCTTGCCACGGCGCGGCGATACCAGCAAAAGACAGTGGCGGCCGATGGCGGCCTGATCCGAAGGATGGTGGACGCGATGAAGAACCCGAACCTGACCCTGAGCGGCGCAGATCTTGCGGCCCTGCTTGCGAGCCGCATCTGCCACGATGTCGTCAATCCGATCGGGGCCGCCGGAAACGGGCTGGAACTGCTGGACGAGGGCGGTATGGACGAGGACGCGCTCCAGCTCATCCGCCAGAGCACGCTTTCGGCCACCATCCATCTGAAGTTCGCCCGCATCGCCTTCGGCGCCTCCGGCACGCTGGATACGCCGCTCGATACCGGCGAGGCGGAGACGGCGGCGCGTGATCTGATCGGGCTCGGCAAGCGGGTGACGCTCAACTGGAGCGGGCCGCGGATCAATGCGCCGAAGAACCGGGTCAAGCTGCTTTTGAACCTGTTCCTGGTCGCCCAGTCCACTATTCCGCGCGGCGGCACCATCGATGTCGGTCTCGATGCCGCGGGCGATATCTTCGCCTTCATCATCCGCACCCGCGGCAATTATGTGCAGATGCCGGCCGATTTCGCCCGCATTTATGGCGGGGTCATGGACGATCCGATCACCTCGCATAATGTGCAGCCCTATTACACCGCGCTGCTGGCGGAGGAGTCCGGCATGGCCATCGAATTCGTGGTCAATGATGGCGAGGTCGTGTTCGAGGCCAAGCCCGCGGCCTGAGCGCTGATTCCCGCTTTCTTTTGCAGCGCAGCAGGCGCTATCCCATTTTTGCCAAGCTTTACGGCTATTCTTTCGGCATTGAATCGCTCGCAGGTCGGCTCCCGGGAAACAATTTCCCGCCCGAGCCGTTTCTGCGAAGTCTGAACTGCAAATTTCCCGTCAGTTTCTGAGGGAGAGCCCAGCCGTGAGATATCCGCAATTTCCCCCGGCCTTGCCGGCGGTCTCGAGCGTCTTTGTGCGCAAATCCAGCCGATCCCCGGTCGCCATCCCGTCGCCGAGCGGAACAATTGTTCGCAGCCGCACAACGGGTAAGGCCCGCGCCGATGGCATGCCCTCCCGTCTCCAGCCGTGTGATGCCAACCGTGCCTGATCGAAACTTCCGAAACAGAGGGGCCGCCAGGCTCAGCATGGGCGCGCTTGCGGGCGTCGGGCTGGCGCTTGCCGGGTGCGCCTCCCAGCAATTGCAGCAAACCGCCCAGCAGATCGACCTGATGGAGCAGGAACTCAGCGCGCAGCCGCCCGAACCGCCGGCCGACGGATCGGTGCTGGGGCCCACTGAACTTCTGGTGAGCGCGGAAAGCGCCGGCAAGGATTTCATGCGCGCCCGCATCAGTCGCGCGCGGGCGATGCTCGAACTCGACAAGGTCAAATCCGCGCGACTGCCGCGCATCAGCGCCGAGGCGCGCCAGATTGCCACCTATACCGGCGATGATCTCGGGGATGTGGCCGGGACTTCGAATATCGTGCTCGGCGTCAACTGGGACATCTCGAAGGCCTTGCTCCGCCTCGATCAGCCCTCGGTCGAGGTCGCCGGCCGGCTGATCCCGGTTCAATACCAGATCGCCCAGCGCACCGCGACGTCCAACCTGCTCAACACCTACAATGAATATACGACCCTCGATTTCAGGCATAAAAATGCCGTGTTGAAGGAAAAGGGGCTTGCCTGCCGGGCCGGCGATGTCGAGGCGGAGGTCGCGAACGAAGAGGCCACGCAACGAGAGTTGAAAGCGCTCAAGGCGCAGGTCGTCGCCGCCCGGCGCGAGGCTGACGCGGTGTCGCGATTGCTCGCCTCGAAACGGGATGAATTGCTGGGCCTTGCGGGTCTTGCCGAGGGCGGCTATCGCGTGGCCCCGGAGCGTTCCGTGCTGTCTTCGCTTTCGGGCTTTGGGTCGATGAAGAGCGACGATGCGGAGGCCTGTTTCGCAAGCTCCGGCAAGAAGCGCCTGGAGGATCTGCTCGTTGAAGCCTCGGCCGCGCAGCTCGATCTCGCCCGGCAATCGCGTTTCACCAAGCTGAAAACTTCGATCCCCAGTTTCATGACCCAGACCGGCGGCCTGAACCTCCAGTTCCTGGTATCCTATGTCCTGCCGCTGATCGATGAAGGCGATGCGCTGCGCATGACGCAGAATGCCCGGCTGACGCTTATGGAGACGATCCTGAGCGCGCGCGACAACCGACGCGACTTCATGAACGACTTCAACGCCCTGAAGCTCGGCATCGCCGCCGCCGAAAGCGACCTCGCCGCGGCGAACGCAGCGCTGGTGCGGGCGGAGAACCAGTTGCAGAACGCCGATGAGGCGGCGCATTGCGGCGAGAGTGTCGATGTCGAGAAGGCGAAAACCGCCGTCGCGGCCGCGAAATTCAAGATCGACATGCTAAAGAGCCGCCTCCTGCTGCTCTGTGCCCCGCTGGGCGAGAAGACAGCCGGGGAGACGGGTGCGGCTCAGCTTGCCGGGATGCGAAGCGGGAAGTGAGGTTCTGCGGGCGCGCTCGGCCCGGCCGGGCCGGGAAGGGCGCAGGCTCAAACGAAAAGCGGCGCCGGAGCGCCGCGTTCTTCAGCCTTGTGAACCGCGTCAGGCGCGTTTCATCTCCTGCTGGTCCTGTTCGCGCAGCACATAGCCGCGGCCCCAGACGGTTTCGATGAAGTTGGTGCCGCCGGCGGCGTTGGCGAGCTTCTTGCGGAGCTTGCAGATGAAGACGTCGATGATCTTCAGTTCCGGCTCGTCCATGCCGCCATAAAGGTGGTTGAGGAACATTTCCTTGGTGAGCGTGGTGCCCTTGCGCAGCGAAAGCAGCTCAAGCATCTGATATTCCTTGCCAGTCAGGTGAACGCGCTGGCCGCCGACTTCAACGGTCTTGGCATCCACATTGACGGCGAGATCGCCGGTGGAGATGATCGATTGCGCGTGGCCTTTTGAGCGGCGCACGATGGCGTGGATGCGGGCGACCAGCTCTTCCTTGTGGAACGGCTTCGTCAGGTAGTCGTCGGCGCCGGAGCCGAAGCCGCGCACCTTGTCGTCCGTGCCGGACATGCCCGAGAGAATAAGGATTGGCGTTGCGATCTTCGAAACCCGAAGCGCCTTGAGCACTTCGTAGCCGGACATATCCGGCAGGTTGAGATCGAGAAGGATGATGTCGTAATCGTAGATCTTGCCGAGGTCGACGCCTTCCTCGCCCAGATCCGTGGTGTACACGTTGAAGTTTTCGCTCTTCAGCATCAGCTCGATGCTTTGTGCTGTGGCGCCGTCGTCTTCGATTAAAAGAACCCGCATGTCTTTCCCCTTGAACCGCCGCTATGAAAGGTCTGTTGTCGCCCCCGACGCGATACGGACTCAGTGATGACCTGATTTGGAAGCTGCCATCTAATGGTTAACAAATTCTGATTCTTTTTGGCAAGACAGCCAGAAGATATTAATGAACATTAGAATGGCGTTGATTTCATTGAACTTTTTTAATCTCAAAAGCCGATAAAAAAGATTAACCAAAACTGCTAAGTGACTCATCTGACTCGCTAGTTTTTGTTTGAATCCGATAACGCGGTTTACCGACCCTTAAGCCCTGACGGCTATGATCGGACATGACTGTAAACGAAAGGTTACCGCGATTTCGATTTCGTTAATCATTTTTGGCGCGAATCAGAAACCGAGGGGGACCGATCCGCTATGCGTTCGTCAGCCGGGGAGTTTTGCGTATGAAGGCACGAAACAGTCTGTTGCGTCTGAAGGCGTTTCAGGTAAAGGAAAAGAAGCGGCAGTTGCAGCAATTGCAACTCATGATGGATGAATTCGCCCGTATGTCCGGCGAGCTCATGCAGCAGATCGCCGCCGAGGAAAAGAAATCCGGGATCACCGACCCCGGCCATTTCGCATATTCGACATTCGCGAAATCGGCGCGCCAGCGGGCCGACAATCTGGCGGTCTCGGTCGCCGACCTGCGCGAGCAGCGCGACAAGGCCGAAGCCGAGCTCGCCGAGATGGAACTGGACTATGAGCGCGCCGCCGCCCTCGAGGAGCGCGATGCCGCGGGCCGCAAGCGCGCCTAAGGGCTAAGCCGAGGGGAACCGCTAACACCAAAGGCCGCATCGCGATGATGCGGCCTTTGGCTTTTTGTGGGACGGACGATTGGTATCGTGGGGTCTCGGAGGGCTTTCGCAAGTAGCCGCGGGGGCTGAAATCGGGCGGCGCCGTCATCGCTCTTTGCAGGATCGGCTTCGCGGATGGCCGGTCTCCGCTCTTTCGATCGCGGCCTGGCTGATCTCGGCTAAAAGCCGGCATTGATGCGGCGACACTCCTGCCCTGCCGCGTCAAAAACGCCTTCGATGAGATGGGCCGAAAAGAAACGCGCGGGTCGTCCGGCGCCAGCCGTCACCCGCGGGACGGCGCGGTGCCGCGCCGGTCAGTTGCGATATTGCTGGATCCGCGTCGTGCGCAGGCCGGCAAGGCCGTGATCGTCGATCGATGCCTGCCAGGAGAGGAATTCCTCCACCGTCAGGCAGTATCGCTCGCACGCTTCTTCCAGGCTCAGCAGGCCGCCGCGCACGGCCGCCACGACTTCCGCCTTGCGCCGGATCACCCAGCGCCGCGTATTGGAAGGAGGCAGGTCGGCAACGGTCAGCGGACTGCCGTCGGGACCTATGACATATTTTGCGCGAACGCGGGCTAGCTCGGTCATCGTACTCTCTACAAAACTCACAACCTACGCTCACAACCTAGCGCCACACTTTTAAAATTTGCCTAAGGCAAGTGTAACGCTCTGGTAACCAGCTTTTCCGGCTTTCATGCGGGCGATGTCGGAAAGGAGAATTTGCATGGGCGAAGGCGCGCGAATGCATCCATCGCGAGAACCGGCGGCCCGGCGGCAGGGATGGTATCCAGAGGGACATGCCAGTCACGAGCTGGGCAGATCGGGCAGGAGATGGGATCGCGGCGCTGATCTTCAGCGTCAAGGATCCATAAAAATTTGATTTTCCTGGGAAAACTGGAGCGGGCGAAGGGATTCGAACCCTCGACCCCAACCTTGGCAAGGTTGTGCTCTACCCCTGAGCTACACCCGCTCATAAAACCCGGCCGGGGGTAGTTCTCAGGCCGGATATGTCGTCTCGGCGACGACGAGGGCGTATATGGCCCAAGCGGATTTCAAATGCAACAGAGAAATTACGGGAATGGCGCATTTTTTTGCTTGGTCGGCAAAAGCTCTGTATTTCAGTATTTTAGCCGAATTGCGATACGCCCGCGAACATTGGCAAAGAGCATCGGCGCCTGCTGAATGAAGCGGGGAAGGCGGGCAAGTCGGGCTGCCGGGCCATTGGTGCGGCGACCATTGCCGCGTCAACCGGCGCGACGGAGTTGCATTGACCGCCGTTTGGTGTTGAAACAGGCGTCAATTCGAAACCGGAACGGCCCTGATGACCAAGACCTCCGACGACGTGTTCGCCTTTCTCGACGGACTCGGCATCTCCTATCAGAATCACGAGCATCGGCCAGTGTTCACCGTGGCCGAAGGCGATGACCTGCGCGAAAAGATCCCCGGCGGCCACACCAAGAACCTGTTCGTGAAGGACAAGAAGAGCCGGTATTTCCTGCTGACGGTGGAAGAGTACGCAACCGTCGACCTGAAGACGGTGCATACGCTGATCGGGGCGTCGGGACGGGTCTCCTTCGGCAGGCCGGACGCGTTGATGGATTATCTCGGGGTCGAGCCCGGCTCGGTGACGGCGCTTGGCGCCATCAATGACGAGGAGCGCCAGGTCACGTTCATTCTCGATGAGAGCCTGATGGAGAACGAGATCATCAACTGCCATCCCTTGCGCAACACCGCCACGACCTCGATCGGGCGCGATGATCTGTTAAGCTTCATCCGGGCTACAGGGCATGAGCCGGTTGTCTTGAAAGTAACGGTGTGACACACGATCTTAAATCCAACAGAGACGGGGCCTCGAAGGCCATACGGAGAGAGTGATGAGCGGATTTGACAACCCCTATGGCGGTTCCTTCGGCGGCCAGATGAATGTTTCGGCCGATGGCGCCGTCAATGGCGCCACGCCGCCCGGCGGGCTGATCAAGGACACGACCACCGCCGCATTCGGCAAGGATGTGATCGAGGAATCGAAGGCCCAACCGGTGCTGGTGGATTTCTGGGCACCTTGGTGCGGCCCATGCAAGCAGCTCGGTCCGGTGCTGGAAAAGGCGGTCACGGCCGCCGGCGGCAAGGTCAAGCTGGTGAAGATGAATATCGACGAGCACCCGTCGATCGCCGGCCAGCTCGGCATTCAGTCGATCCCGGCCGTCATCGCGTTTTCCGCGGGCCAGCCGGTGGATGGCTTCATGGGTGCGGTTCCGGAAAGCCAGGTCAATGAGTTCATCGCCAAGCTTTCCCAGAACAGCCCGTCCGAGCAGGACCGCAAGGCCGAGATCGCCGAGGCGCTGGACCAGGCCGAGCAAATGCTCGCGGATGGCAAGCTGCAGGAGGCCGGCCAGCTTTTTGCCGCGGTGATGCAGGCCGACCCGGAAAACCCGAAGGCGCTTGCCGGGATCGGGCGCTGCATGGTTGCCGCCGGCCAGCTCGACCGCGCCCGCCAGGTGCTGGAACAGGTGCCGGAGGAGTTGCGCGAGGATGACGCCATCAAAGCGCTCGTCACCAAGATCGAGCAGATCGAGGAGGCGCGCAAGTTCGGCGATCCCGCGGCCCTGGAACATGCTTTGGCCCAGAACCCGGACGATCACGAGGCGCGCATGAAGCTCGCCAAGGTGCTGAATGCCGAGGGCAAGCGCGAGGCGGCTGCCGAGCAGCTTCTGATTATCATGCGCCGGGACCGCGAATTCGACGATGATGGCGCGCGCCGCCAGTTGATCGCGTTTTTCGAGGCCTGGGGGCCGAAGGATCCGGCCACGATTGCAGCCCGTCGCAGGCTTTCGACCATCCTTTTCTCGTAAGGGACCAGACCACCATGCAGGTTGGCAATGCCCGTTATCTGACCGCCAAGGATCTGCCGGAGAGCGCTCCGGTGTTTCCGCTGACGGGCGGGCTGTTGCTGCCGCACGGGCAATTGCCGCTCAACATTTTCGAGCCGCGCTATATCGCCATGGTCGATCATGCGATCGCGGGCAACCGGCTGATCGTCATGGCCCAGCCCGCCCGCCACGACGAGACGCTTTCGGTTACCGACGATACGCCGGTTTCCAATATCGGATGCCTCGGCCGGATCACCTCGTTCGCCGAAACCGGCGACGGGCGGTACCTGGTGGCGCTGGCCGGCATTTGCCGGGTGCGGCTGATCGATGAGGTGAAAACGACGCGGCCGTTCCGCAGCTTCACCATCGCGCCGTTCCTGGGCGATCTCAAAATCGAAGGGCAGGATGACGGCGTCGACCGGGCGGGCCTGATCCGGGCGTTCCGAGCCTATCTCGATTCCGAGGGGCTGGAAACCGAGTGGGATCATATCGAGCAGGCCAGCAATCTCACCCTCGTCAATTCGCTGTCGATGATGGCGCCCTTCGGCCCCGCGGAAAAACAGGCCTTGCTGGAAGCGCCCGATCTCAGGGCGCGGGCGGCGCTGTTCATCGCGATTATCGAATTCGCGCTTGCCGGCGACCCCGGCGATCGTCTGCAATAGGGGCGAACCATGATCGCCAGGGAAGCCGGGATCGATCCCAAAATGCTCGAACTTCTGGTCTGCCCGCTGACCAAGGGACGGCTTTCCTATGATGACGAACGGCAGGAGCTCGTTTCGGAGAAGGCGAAGCTCGCCTATCCCATCCGCGATGGCGTGCCGATCATGCTGGCCTCCGAGGCGCGTCCGCTTGAGGACTGACACCGCCCGATCTCGCCCACTTGCTGGCGGCAATCCGCTGATCTAGTCTTCGCTTTATTAGGGGAATGTGCACGGCAAACCGGAAATGGTTTCATTCCGTAAAGATTTGCGGATTAACGTGCATCAAAGGCGGGCCGGCGCAGGCCTTGCGCGGGAACAGACAAGGAGCATGGCGCGGGGTGCCGGACTATGCTCCGGAAGCATTGGATTGCCCCCGTGGCGCGGCCGGGCGGGCGGTTCAGGACGGAGAACGGATGTCGCGTGTCATCATGCAATCGCCTGCGGGGGACGAGTTTTATCCGGTCCGGGTGGAGCGGTCCTATTTCAAGCGCGGCGACGCAATCGTGGAGGGCGATCCGCTCTACGATCTGGCGACCGCCAATGGGCGGCAGTTGCAGATCCGCGCAACCCATGGCGGCCGCGCGGTGTCGCCGCCCTTCGAGGCCGGCGACTTCCTGAACGCGCCGGAAAGCCTTCTCGAGATCGAAACCGGATTTCACCAGCGCGCGCGGCCAGACCCGCAGCCGGTCAAGGCGCCTGCGGTTCCCGCGTGGGATGATGATGTTGACGACGAAGTGTGGGATGCCTCGGCGGTCCACCAGAGGCCGAAGCGGGATCCGCGCAAGGTTCTGCTATGGCTCGGCGGGGGCGTCATCGCCGCTCTGCTTGTCTGCGTGGCGGGCTGGTTCGCGCTGTCCTACATGCCGCTTGCGACAGACAGCGCGGAGACCGGCGGCTATTACGGCGCGCGCGCCGGGCTTCAGCCGCTCGGGGGCAAGCGCCGGTTTTTCGTGTCCGATGAACAGCAGGAAAGGTTCGAGCTATGGCTCGGTTCTTGACGTCTCTTTTCCTGGGATGGCTTGCGCTGCTGCTGCCGGCTGCGGCGGGGGCTGACGGCAATCGTCTGGTGGAGGCACGGGGGCAGAGCTACAGCGCCAGCTTCACCGCGCCCACGGCGGATGAGCCTTCGACAAGCGTTCTCATCTGGGACGCGGATCTGCACATGGCGCTGGAGAATGACGCGCCGGTGCTGACCGCGCGCTTTCGCTATGAAATCGAAGACTGGCGCTATCTGTTGCCGACATTTGGGCCGGGTGATGTGCAGGTCTGGTCGCCATCAGGCGAAACCGGCGCGCGATTGCCCGAGGAGGCGCCGCGCATCCGGCCTTCGGAGGTCGAGATGATGTTCCGGTTTTATGCGCCCGCGCAGAATTCCTATGTCGGCGTATCGCAGCGGATCGCGACCCCCGGCGCGCCGGGCGAATGGGTCGAGAGCCCACCGTCGCGGCCCGGCTGGGACCGGACGTTTATCTGGCTGAGCGGCATCAACAAGGATGCGTGGCTGTCGCCGGAAACGGCGCGCTCGGTCTGGCAAAGCGAGCTTCGCCCCGAAGGGGTAGAGATCGTGCAAGCGGCGTGGTCGGCTAACGAGTTGATGACGTTTCTGGCGGAAAACAACATGCGCAACCGCGCCGTGGCCGCCGCCGAGGCGGTCAACCGGCTGCTCGATGGCGTCGCGCGCAGTTTCGGCTATGAGGTGGCGGCGATGCGCGAGGATCCGCAACGCTATCTGGAGCCGGCCTTTCGCCGGGGCGTGCCGATCGCGCTTCTGCGCAAGCTCGAGCGGCTGCAAAACCTGCCGAACGGATTGAAGCAGGGCGATGCTGCCGCCTATGAACAGGCCCGCCGGGAGGCCGCCGCGATCATGGCTGCCATGGAAAGGGCGACCGATGCCGGCGAGAGGCGGGGCGCGGAACCGGGTGGGAACGGACAGCCGGCCGGGGAGGGCGCCGATGAGTAGGCGGACATTGCGGCAACGCGGATTTCTGTTCCTGAACGCGCTTCTCGCGGGCTGTTTTCTGGCGTCTGCTGCAGTCGCCGCAACCCATGTCGAAGCGGTGGATGGCAGCGAAGGGCGGGACCGCAGCCTGGCGGCCATCGTCAGCGGCATCGATCAGGTGGTCTGTTCGGGCACGGTCATCGGTCCCCGCCATGTTTTGACGGCGGCGACCTGTGTGATCGATCCCGAAACCGGCGCGCCGTTCGAAGACCGCCAGATCATGCCGCGCATCGATCTCGATGACGGCTATATTCCCGCCGGGCGGCGCTTCGTTCAACGCGTCTATCTGCCCGCCGCCGACGCGCCCTTCGGTCCGGGCGCTTCGCTGAACGACCAGCCTGCTATCGTCGAAGTGAGGGAGGCGGACGGGCAGCCGGCCTTTTCCGAGGTCACCGCGGAGGCGGGCTTTCACTACGGCCATGCCGGCAATGACGAGGGGCTGAGCGTGGACTTCTATGACGCCGCGACCGGCGGGCAGATGGCGAGCGACGGCTGCGCGGCGCTTGCGATTGAGGCCGGGGATCTTATGCCGTTGAACTGCGCGCTGCCGGAGGGTGCCGCCGGCGCGGCCATCCGTTCGAGCTCCGGCATTGTCGGGATCTATCTCGGCCCCGGGCGCGGCCGCTATATCGGCAAGGCGGAGCAGGAGGGGATCGGCCGAATCATGACGGGGCTTCAGCCCGGCCAGTTCCGCGTGATGGAAGCCGGTTACGCGCCGTTCATTTCGTTCGTGCTGATGAATGGTTGCAATCAGCCGGTCAGCTATATCGCCCGCTATCGCGCGATCGAAGCGCGCAAGGACCTGCCATTCTCCACGGTGTCCGGAGAGATCGAAGGTGGGCGAAGCGCGATCCTGCCGCTCAAGACCGAAAACGGCGTGATTTATCTGCGCGGAACGGCCGATGGCGGCCGGCTGGTCTGGGGCGGTGACCATCGCTTCGAAGGAGAAGGGTATTTCAAGGTGGCGATCGCCGCATGGGGCGACCATTTCCACACGCTGAGCTGCGGCGAGTAAAGCGCCTCACGCGTCGTCTTTGCCGCTGAAATAGTGCCGATCGGGCGAGAAGAAGAAGACATAGGCCATATAGGCGGCGGCAGCGCCGAACGGGATCGCCCAGAAGGGCGAGCCGATAAACAGCTCGGCCACAGCCCAGCCGGCGGAGAGCGCCACGGCCAGGATGCGCACCCAGAGCGGTTTCAGCGAAGGGTGTTTGAGATCGAAACTCTTCCGCCAGTCCATGCCCGCCATGATCGCCCTTTCTCCTGCGGATGCCCTCCCCGCAAAAGGGGGTCTCCGCTCTTATTGCCTGTCTCGCGCATGTCGCGGCGATTTCACCCGGCCGCGACATGCGGGTTTACAATGGATAGCCCTGATCACGGCATGCATTCAAGCCGTTCGGGACAATCAGGTCAGAACCGCGATCACCTCGGTGGCGCCATATCCCAGATTGTAGGTCGCTGCCCCGGTGAAAGATAGCTGCGCGTCGTCGCCGGTCGCAAAATAGGCGATGGCGGTGGACGAGAGCGTGACCTCGTCTCCCCCTGTCGCGCCGCCGCGCACGATCACCACGTTTTCCGAGGCGTTTTTTTGCAGAGTGACGGTGAAGGGGCCGCTTGCGGTTGCCGAGATATTGAGGGTAACCGCGTAATAGCCGCTGACCGGAAAGGACAGCTTTTCGCCGCCGCCGGCAACCGCCGCGCCGAGAAAGAACCCGCCCTCGCCCGTGTAAAGCGTGTCGAAGCCGAGCGCGGTTGGCGTGTCGATCAGCGTGGCGCCAACGGCGCGCGCGGCGCGCGCGAGCGGGCGTTCCGGCGTGACGAC
Source organism: Martelella mediterranea DSM 17316 (assembly GCF_002043005.1). NCBI lineage: Bacteria > Pseudomonadati > Pseudomonadota > Alphaproteobacteria > Hyphomicrobiales > Aurantimonadaceae > Martelella > Martelella mediterranea. The sequence goes on from NZ_CP020330.1 coordinate 1,582,252, forward strand.
CGCACCGGAGGGGGAAACGCGCAGCGCCTCGAACCAGCTTGCGCCGTCCGGGCTGACCTTGATGGCAAAGCCGTCGGTGCCGGCGAGACCCATTTCCGCGCGGCCGGACCAGCCGGTCTGGAACAGCAGCGAGGCGGTGTCGCCGGGCGTCGCCTTGTTGATCTTGAGCTGGTGGCCGGCACCTGCATTGTTTAGCAGCGTTGCGGGAGAGGACACCGACAGACGATTGGTGGCATCCGCCGCGGCATTGATGCCGACGGACGCGAAAGTTGCCTCGTCGGGAACCGGTGGCGTGACCCAGGCGGCACCGTCGAAGACGCGCCATTTAGCATCAGTACCGAACCAGGCGGTCCAGCCGGCGGCTGGCCCTGCGAACTGCCAGAGACCATCCTGATAGATCGCGATCTCCCCGGCATGGCCGGAGAACAGGCCGGTCGGGCTTTCACCGACCAGATGGCAGTCGCCGTCCTCGGGCGTTTCCGGCGGGCTGTCGTCTTCTCCTGCAAGCGCGAGATGAACGACGGCGTCGAGACGCTGCAACGCCTCGTTATGGGTGACGTGTTTTTGCGCCTGGGCGGGCAGGATAAAGGGAAGGCCCAGCTTCGATGTTGCATCCGACATGAGAATCTCCTTCGCGGGCTGCGTTGTCACAAGCCTAGTCCCGCGCGGGAGGCCGGGGAAAATGGTTGGCGCAGGGACGGTTAGGGAGAATGCTTCTTGAGCCGGGAGCCGGGAGCCGGGAGCCGGGAGCCGGGAGCCGGGAGCCGGGAGCCGGGAGCCGGGAGCCGGGAGCCGGGAGCCGGGAGCCGGGACCACGTTCGCGCGGGTGTTTGGTAAGCCCGCATGTCTCGGGGACGCGGTCGAGCGCTGCGCCGGCGCGTCAGGCGATGGCGCCGGTCCTTTCGGCCGTTGCGACGCGATAGGCTATGGCCTCGCCGATATGCATGCGGCCAACCTGGGCCTTGCCGTCGAGATCGGCGATCGTGCGGGCGACCTTGAGGACGCGGTGATAGCCGCGGGCGGAAAACCGCATCTTCTCCGCCGCCTCGCGCAGCAGGGCAAGGCCGGCGGCATCGGGTTCTGCGAGTTTCTCGATCAGGTTTGCCGCGCAGCGGGCATTGACCGTGGTCGCCTTCTCATCAAGCCCGGCAAAGCGCTCGCGCTGGGCATTGCGGGCGCGTTCCACCCTGCGCGCCACCGCGCCGCTCGCTTCGCCCGTCGATTTCGCGCCGATGAGATCAATGGCGCTGACGGCGGGTACATCGATGCGGATATCGATCCGGTCCATCAGCGGGCCGGAAATGCGGGCCTGATAATCGGCGGCGCAGCGCGGGCCGCGCGCGCAGGAATGGCCGGGCTCTCCGGCCATGCCGCAGCGGCACGGGTTCATCGCCGCGACAAGCTGGAAGGCGGCGGGGTAGGAGACGCGGTGATTGGCGCGCGCGATCACGCATTCGCCGGTCTCCAGTGGCTGGCGCAAGGCGTCGAGCACCTGCGGCGAGAATTCCGGGAGCTCGTCGAGAAAAAGCACGCCGTGATGGGCAAGCGAGGCCTCGCCCGGCCGCGCCTTGATGCCGCCGCCCACCAGCGAGGCCATGCTGGCGGAATGATGCGGCGCGCGGAACGGCCGCCGATCCGACAACTTGCCGCCGGCAAGCTTGCCGGCGATCGAGTGGACCATCGACATGTCGAGCAGTTCCTGCGGCAGAAGCGGCGGCAGGATCGAGGGCAGGCGGGCGGCGAGCATGGACTTTCCGGCACCCGGAGGGCCGACCATCAGTAGGTTGTGCCCGCCGGCGGCCGCCACTTCGAGCGCGCGCTTGGCGCTCTCCTGCCCCTTGATATCGGCAAGGTCCGGCAGGTCGTGCGGTGCGGCGCGCACGGCCGGGTGCGGGCGGGAGAGCACCTGCGTGCCCTTGAAGTGATTGGCGATGCCGATCAGGCTCTTGGGGGCGAGAATATCGATATCAGCGCTCGCCCAGGCCGCCTCCGGCCCGCAATCGACCGGGCAGATCAGGCCCTTGTCGAGCGCGTTGGCGGCGATGGCCGCGGGCAGCGCGCCGGCCACGGAGGCGATCGTCCCGTCAAGGTTCAGTTCGCCGATCACCATGTAGCCGGACAGCGCATCCGCTGGCACCGCCCCGAGCGCCGCCATCAGACCGAGCGCGATCGCAAGGTCGAAATGCGAGCCCTCCTTCGGCAGGTCGGCCGGCGCGAGATTCACGGTGACCCGCTTCGGCGGAAGCGCCAGGCCCGTGGCATGGAGCGCCGCCTGCACCCGCTCGCGGCTTTCAGCGACCGCCTTGTCCGGCAGGCCGACGATCTGCATGCCGATCTTGCCCGGCGCGACCATGACCTGGACATCGACCGGAACGCCCTCGATCCCCTGAAACGCAACCGTATGAACGCGTGAAACCATGACCATCCCGCCCGCTTGCCTGTATCCTCAGGTTGCAAGGATTCCATAACTCGCGCTTACTTGCAAGAACAAAAAGAGAACTTTCATTTCTCCTTCGTGTTCAACGGGATAGACAGATCGCCAGCGCCGCAGTAAACCGCGGGTCGAAAGCAAAGAGGGTGCCATGGGACTGACGACCGAAGAGCGGATACTGATCGAGCAGCACGTGACCAACAGCGCCAAATCGCCGGCGGCTGCCTATCTGCTGTGGTTTTTCCTTGGCTGGGCCGGCATTCACCGGTTTTATCTCGGCCGCATGGGGTCGGGCCTTGCCATGCTTCTGCTCAACGTCATCGGCGGACTGACCGTCGTCTTCATCGTCGGCTTTTTCCTGCTTGGCATTTGGGCGCTATGGTGGATCGTCGATCTGTTCCTGATCTCGGGCATGATCGACGCCCAGAAGAACGAGATCCGCGCGCGCCTCACGCAGCAGGCGCTGGCGGGCGAGAACAGATCATAGACCGCCGCGCTTCTTCTCGATCGCGTCCCACATCAGGCTCGCGATATCCGCCCCGCCGAATTTCTTGACCTCGCGGATACCGGTCGGCGAGGTGACGTTGATTTCCGTCATATAGTCGCCGATCACGTCGATGCCGACGAGGATGAAGCCGCGCTCTTTCAGTGCAGGGCCGATGCGGGCGCAGATCTCCTTTTCGCGTTCGGTCAGGCCGGCGGCTTCCGCGCGGCCGCCGACATGCATGTTGGAGCGGCTGTCGGTCTCGGCCGGCACGCGGTTGATCGCGCCGGCGAATTCGCCGTCGACCAGGATGATGCGCTTGTCGCCCTTGCGCACGGCCGGCAGATAGGCCTGGGCGATATAGGGTTCGCGGAACATCTGCGCGAACATTTCCAGAAGCGAGGTGAAATTGCGATCGTCTCGGGTGGAGTGGAATACGCCCGCGCCGCCATTGCCATAGAGCGGCTTCAGGATGATATCGCCCATTTCCTCGCGGAAACGGCGGATTTCGCCGACATCCTTCGTGATCAACGTCGGCGGCATCAGGTCCGTGAACTCGGTGACGAAGATCTTTTCCGGCGAGTTGCGCACCCAGGCCGGGTCATTGACCACCAGCGTCTTCGGATGGATGCGCTCCAGCAGGTGGGTGGAGGTGATATAGGCCATGTCGAAGGGCGGGTCCTGCCTGAGCAGCACCACATCCATGGTCGAAAGGTCGATCCGCTCCGGCGTGCCGAGCGTGTAATGGTCGCCCTCGACATCGCGCAGCGTCATCGGCTCGACGGTCGCAAACACCTTGCCGTCGCGCAGGCTCAGCCGGTCGGGCGTGTAGTGGAACAGCTTGTAGCCCCGGTTCTGCGCCTCGAGGCTCATGGCAAAGGTCGAATCGCCGCCGATCTTGACGGTGGAGATATGGTCCATCTGGACGGCGACGTTCTTGATTGCGGCCATGAAAAGCGTGTCCCGGTTCGGTTAAAGCGACACGATATTTAGTCATCGCGCCGCCCCTTGGCAATCGCAGGCGTCGCTCAGGCGGTCGAAAGCCGCTTCCCGGTAGCGTGGTCGTAGAAATGCACCTTTTCCGGCAACACCGCGAAGGTGAGTTCGTCGGCAAGCGGTATCTCGGGGGAGAGCGCCGCAGTCAGCCGCTCGCCGCCGGTCAGGCAATGGGCAAGCCGCGTGGCGCCGAGTTCCTCGACATAATCGAGCCGGGCCTTGAGGCCGGCACCCGCCGTCGGCTGCAGGTCTTCCGGGCGGATGCCGACGGTGACTGGGCCATCGGCGGGCGGAGCGCTGGAAAATTGCATCCTGTTGTCGCCGATCGTGAGCTGGCCTTGCGTCAGCTTTCCCTCAACCAGATTCATCGCCGGCGAGCCGATGAAGTTGGCGACGAAGGTCGAGGCCGGCTTGTGGTAGACGTCGAGCGGCGTGCCGATCTGTTCGATCCTGCCGCCATTCAGCACCACCAGCCGGTCGGCCAGCGTCATGGCTTCCAACTGGTCGTGGGTGACGTAGATCGAGGTGGTGCCGAGCCGCTTCTGCAGATGCTTGATCTCGCCGCGCATGGAAACGCGCAGCTTGGCGTCGAGGTTCGACAAGGGCTCGTCGAACAGGAAGGCGGCCGGCTTGCGCACGATCGCGCGGCCCATCGCCACGCGCTGGCGCTGGCCGCCGGAAAGCGCGCGCGGCTTGCGCTCCAGATAGGGTTCAAGCTCCAGCATGCGGGCGGCTTCCGCGACCCGCTCCGCGATTTCGGCCTTCGGCGTGCCGCAGTTCTTCAGGCCGTAGGCCAGGTTGTTATAGACCGTCATATGCGGGTAGAGCGCGTAATTCTGGAACACCATGGCGATATCGCGCTCGGCCGGGTCCATCCTGTTGACCACATTGCCGGCGATTTTCACCTCGCCTTCGGTGATGGTCTCAAGGCCAGCCACCATGCGCAGAAGGGTGGACTTGCCGCAGCCTGACGGGCCGACCAGCACGATGAACTCGCCATCGGCGATCGCGATGTCGACGCTGTCGACCGCGCGCTGATCGCCGGAATAGATCTTGGAAACCTTCGAGATTTCGATTGCGGACATCGTTGTTGTTCCTATTTGTCGCTTTCGGTCAGGCCCTTGATGAACCAGCTCTGGAAGATCACCACCATCAGCACGGGCGGCAGCATGGCGAGCACGGCAAGGGCGAAGGCCTGATTGTATTCGGGGATCTGGGAGCCGACCCAGACGAGCAGGATCTGCTTGATGCCGCGCACCAGCGTGTAGAAGCTCTCGTCATTGGTCATGATCATCGGCCAGAGATACTGGTTCCAGCCATAGACGAACATGATGATGAAGATCGCGGCGATCATTGTCTTCGACAGCGGCACCAGAATGTCGATGAAGAACTTGAACGGCCCGGCGCCGTCAATGCGGGCCGCCTCCAGCAGTTCGTCCGGCACCGATTTGAAGAACTGACGGAAGAAGAACGTGCCGGTGGCCGATGCCAGAAGCGGCACGATCAGACCCGTATAGGTGTTGATCAGCCCAAGCTTGGTCATCACGTCGTAGGAGGGCAGGATGCGCACTTCCAGCGGCAAAAGCAGCGTGGTGAAGATCATCCAGAAGAACAGCGTCGAAAACCTGGAGCGGAAATAGACCAGCCCATAGGCGGCCAGCATCGACAGCACGATCTTGCCGACGGCGAAGCCGACGCCGAGGATGAAGGAGTTCATCACCATGCGCGCGCCGGTCACCTCGCCGGTAAAGCCGCCCTTGCGGGTGAGCAATTCCTTGTATGTCGCGACGAAATCGCCGCCCCAGCTCACCTGCAGGCCGTTGATATGGACATCGATCGCCGTGTGGGTGGAGGTCATGAAGGCCACGAACACCGGGCCGATCATGAAGAATACGCCGAACAGCAGGATGATGTGATCGATCAGTTTGGTTCTGTGCATGGCGCTTTCCTCAATTGTAGTGGACGCGCCGCTCGATGAAGCGGAACTGGAAGAAGGTGAGCGCGAGGACGATGATCATCAGGATGACCGATTGCGCCGCCGAGCCGCCGATGTCATTGCCGCGGAAGCCATCCATATAGACCTTGTAGACCAGCGTGATCGGGTTGTTGGCGGCCTTGTCCTTGACGATCACGTCGATGATCCCGAACGTGTCGAACAGCGAATAGGTCATGTTGATGATCAGCAGGAAGAAGGCCGTCGGCGCCAGAAGCGGCAGCGTCACGGTCCAGAACCGGCCGAGGCGCGAGCGGTTGTCGATCGCCGCCGCCTCACGCACCGAGACCGGGATCGATTGCAGCCCGGACAGGAAGAAGATGAAATTATACGGGATCTGCTTCCACACGGCGACGGTGATCATCGCGAAGGTGGTGTCGAAATAGTTGATCCCGACCTTCATGTCCCAGCCGAACCAGGACGCCATTTTGACGAACGGGCCGATATGCTGGTCGAAGAACATCATGCCCAAGAGGCCCGCAACCGGCGGGGCGATCGCATAGACCGAGATCAGCAGCGTCTTGTAGCTGCTCGACCCGCGGATCACGTCGTCGGCCTTGGAGGCGAGCAGCAGCCCTAGGGTCAGCGACAGGAAGGTGACGATGATGGTGAAGATCACCGTGAACCGCGCGACCTGGAGATAGTAGGAGGAGGTGAGCGCATCGACGTAGTTGTCGAAGCCGACGAAGGTCTCGCCGAAACCGAACGGGTCCTCCAGAAAGAAGGACGAACGGATCGCCTGTGCCGAGGGCCAGTAGAAGAAGATCACGATGATCGCCATCTGCGGCAGCACGAAAAGATAGGGCAGCAGGGCCGAATTGAACTGGACGCGCTTCATTTTCTGTTTCCTGTTGCGGTCGGGGCGACGAACCCGCCTATGCCGCATGGCCCCCAAGTCTTCTCGCCCCGGAGGGGAGAGCGACAGTGAGGGGGGAGACCCACCCCGCGAACGCCCTCACGATTGGAAAGGCTGCATCACCCTCACTGCCCTTTTCGGGGCATCTCTCCCGCAAGCGGGAGAGAGTATTGGGAGCAAGTTCCATCATGCAGAGCAAACGCGACCGCCGTTTGCGACGGGGATTGCATTTGGCAAATACGCCAAAATCCGGGGGCGTTAACCCCCGGACCGGCAATTTTCGTATGCGGCGCCTTAGTTGCCGGCGGTCTTGGCGAAGCGGGCGAGAAGGGCGTTGCCTTCCTGCTCGATCGTTGCCATCGCGTCCTGAACCGAGGTCTCGCCCGCGAAGATCTTGTTGTATTCGCGTTCCATCACTTCGCGGATCTGCGGGTAGAAGCCCATGCGGTAGCCCTTGGACCATTCGCCGCCCGGCAGCGAAAGCTGCTGGATGCCGACTTCGGCAACCGGCTGCTCTTCATACCAGCCGTCTTCCTTGGCCAGTTCATAGGCCGCGGTGGTGACCGGAACGTAGCCGGTGGACTTGTGATAGAAGTACTGGATTTCCGGCGAGGTCAGGAACTGGAAGAAGTCGGCCGTGCACTTGTTCTCGTCGTCGGACTTGCCGGAAAGCGCGAAGAGCGCCGCGCCGCCGATGAAGGAATTGGTGCCAGCGCCGTCGATCGAACCCCAATAGGGCAGGAAGGTCGCCGAGAAGGGCATCTGGGCCGTGCTCTGCAGACCGCCGAACGAACCGGAGGAACCGATCCACAGCGCAACCTTGTTTTCCTCGAAAGGCTTCTGGTTATCGGACCAGCCGGCGCCGTAATAGCCGAAATAGCCGTTGTCGTACCAATCCTTGAGCTTCTCATACATCATGACGTGCTCGGGCGTGTTCACCAGGATCTCGGTGCCCTCGACGCTGTCATAGCCGTTGTTGTTGGTCGCGAACTGGAGATTGTTGCGCGAGAAGAAGTTCTCGGTCATTTCCCAGGTGAGCTGCGACTGGACGAGCGGAACGTAACCGGCATCCTTCAGGGCAGGCGCGATTTCCTCGAACTCTTCCCAGGTCTTCGGCGGCTCGACGCCGGCCTTTTCGAAGGCTTCGGTGTTGATGTACATGATCGGCGCCGACGAGTTGAACGGCATGCCGACGAACTTGCCGTCGCTGTCGGCGTAGAAGTAGCGCACGCCTTCGATGAAGTCTTCGCGGTTGAAGGTGTAGCCAGCGTCGTTGATCAGGTCTTCGGCCGGAACGGCAGCGCCCTTGGCGTTGATGATGGTGGCGGCACCTGCGTCGAACACCTGGAGAATGTTCGGCTGCTCGCCCGAACGGAAGGCGGCGATGCCGGCGGCGAGCGCTTCTTCATAAGTGCCCTTGGAAACCGGCGTCAGCGTGCAGGCGTCCTGCGATGCGTTGAACTTCTCGGCGATCTGGTTGATGACTTCCTGGTTCTTGCCGCCCATGCCGTGCCACCAGGTGATGTCGGTGGCGGCGAAAGCGGTCGACGTGGAAAGGCCGGCGGCGAGCGCGGCCAGAACAAATTTCTTCATGATCAAATTCCCCGGTTCTCAAAATCATCGATAGCGATGATTACCGGGGAGGTAGCCTTGCTGCGTGACGGGCAGACGACGGTTTTGTTGCAGAATTGTAAAAGCGCGCGGCTCGGGGTCAGAACGCGTCGGGAAAATGGCGCGGAAGGCGGCCCGGCAGGCAGGCGACGATATCGTAGCGCTGCGAAAGGCGGTGAAAATCGGGCTGGCGCGCCAGCCAGACATCGGACGTCGCGCGGATGCGGCGCATGGCGGATGGGGTGACTGCGTCGATCGCCACCTGCGCCTCGCGCCGCGCCTTGACCTCGATGAACACGGCGAGATCGCCCTTGCGGGCAATGATGTCGATCTCGCCGGCATGGGTCTTGTAGCGGGTGGCGACGACGCGGTAGCCCTTGAGGCGCAGATAGAGCACGGCCAGCCATTCGGCGCGATGTCCGCGCCGTTCGGCCTTGCGCCGGGCTTTCGGCGCGTCAGCCATCCTTCAGCGCCAGAAGCTGCTGGTAGAGTTCCTTGCGGGGCAGGCCGGTTTCCTTCGCGGCCTGTGCCGCCGCTTTCGCCGCCGGCATTTCGGCCGCGAGCTTTTTCAGGAGCGCTGTCACATCGCCTGCATCCGGGGCGGCCCCGGCCAGCGGCGGCCCGATCAGCAGCACGATTTCGCCCTTGACCGTCTCGTCGCGATAAAGGTCCGCCAGTTCGGCAAGCGAGCCGCGGCGGAAGGTCTCGTGGGTCTTGGTCAGTTCGCGGCAGACGGCGGCCGGCCGCTCGCCGCCGAGCACCTCGCTGGCGGCGTCCAGCGTGGCGGCGATGCGATGCGGGGATTCGAAGAAGGCGAGCGTTGCCGGCACGTCGGAGAGTTCCGTCAGCCGGTCGCGGCGCGCCTTGTCCTTGCCCGGCAGGAAGCCCGCGAACAGGAAGGCATCGCTCGGCAGGCCGGCGCCGACGAGGGCGGCGAGCGGCGCGGACGCGCCGGGGATCGGCACCACCTTGACATCGGCGGCAATCGCCTGCTGCGCCAGCCGGTAGCCGGGATCGGAGACCAGCGGCGTGCCGGCATCGGAGACCAGCGCCACCGTCTTGCCTTCGGAAAGCGCTTCCATCAGCTTCTCGCCTGCCTTTTCGGCATTGTGCTCGTGATAGGCATAGGGGCGCTTGCGGATCGCGAAGCGATCGAGCAGCTTGCGGGTCACGCGGGTGTCTTCGCAGGCGAGAATGTCGCAGCCGGCAATCGTCTCCAGCGCGCGGATGGTGATGTCGCCGAGATTGCCGATCGGCGTCGCCACCAGATAAAGGCCCGGCGAAAGAGGCCGCGCCTCTATCGGATGGCCCGCGATTTCGAACCGATTGCTGTTGTCTTCCATCACCATTGTCCCGGCATTTTCATTGTTCGTTTGACCACGGCATGGGAGCGCTCGCAAGGGGCGTGGGGTCTCAGCCTGCGATCAATGGGGAGTAAGGGGTCTCACCCCTTGCAATCCGGACGGATTTGCTGTCATTTTGTCACCCCGCCTGCGCCCCTGCGGCGCATGCCAGTCGCCGTCCGCGCAATAAGAGTGAAAGCGAAAGTCATGCGTATCACGCTTGAGAGATCAAACCTGCTGAAGTCCCTGAACCATGTGCATCGCGTGGTCGAGCGGCGCAACACCATACCGATTCTCTCCAATGTGCTGTTGAAGGCCGAAGGGAACGATCTCGAGATGAAGGCGACCGACCTCGATCTCGAAATCACCGAAAAGACGGCGTCGATGGTCGAACAGGCGGGTGCGACCACCGTGCCGGCGCATCTGCTTTACGAAATCGTGCGCAAGCTCGCCGATGGCGCGGAAGTGTCGCTGGCCACGGCCACCGACGGCCAGACCATCTCGGTTGCCTCCGGCAAATCCAAATTCTCGCTGCAATGCCTGCCGCAGGAGGATTTTCCCGATCTGACGGCCGGTTCCTTCAGCCACGCCTTCAAGCTGAAGGCGAGCGACCTGAAGATGCTGATCGACCGCACCCAGTTCGCGATCTCGACCGAGGAAACCCGCTATTACCTGAACGGCATCTATTTCCACGCCATGGCCGAGGGCAAGGCGCTGAAGCTGCGCGCCGTCGCCACCGACGGCCACCGTCTGGCGCGCGCCGAAATCGACGCGCCGTCGGGCTGCGAGAACATGCCGGGCGTCATCATACCGCGCAAGACGGTCGGCGAGCTGCAGAAGCTGCTCGATGATCCGGAGGTTATTGTCGCGGTCGAGGTGTCGGATGCCAAGATCCGCTTCACCATCGGTTCGGTGGTGATCACCTCCAAGCTGATCGACGGCACTTTCCCGGATTACCAGCGCGTGATTCCCGCCAACAATGACCGTGAGATGCGCATCGATTGCGCCGATTTCACCAAGGCCGTCGACCGCGTGTCCACCGTGTCGTCGGAGCGCGGGCGTGCGGTCAAGCTGTCGCTTGCCGAAGGCCAGCTTACGCTCACCGTCAACAACCCCGATTCGGGCAGCGCCACGGATGAACTCGCCGTCGGCTATGACAGCGAGCCGATGGATATCGGCTTCAACGCCAAGTATCTGCTCGATATCACCGGTCAGTTGACCGGCGACGAAGCGGTGTTCCTGTTCGCCGATGCCGGCTCGCCGACGCTGGTGCGCGACACCGACAGCGAGAACGCGCTCTATGTGCTGATGCCGATGCGGGTCTAGCGCAGCCGGCAGGGCCGGGGCTTTTTCGCTTTTCGCGCGGGCGGTTTTGTGTCAATTGCATCGCAGTGAAACGAGACGAAGGAGCCGATGACATGCCTGCACGCGACCGCCTTATCGTGGGTCTGGACGTTTCGACCGTGGCCGAAGCGGAAGCCATGGTCGAAACGCTTGGCGACACCGTTTCCTTCTACAAGATCGGCTATCAGCTCGCCTTCGCCGGCGGGCTTTCCTTTGCGCGCGAACTGGCCGAGGACGGCAAGCAGGTCTTTCTCGACATGAAGCTGCTCGACATCGACAACACAGTGGCAAAGGGCGTCGAGAACATCGCGAAGATGGGCGTGACCATGCTGACGCTGCATGCCTATCCGAAGGCGATGCGCGCGGCTGTCGCGGCGGCGGCCGGTTCGCCGCTCTGCCTGCTCGGCGTCAGCGTGTTGACCTCGATGGACGACGAAGACCTGATCGAAGCGGGCTATGCAGTAACTGCCGCGGACCTGGTTGAGAAACGCGCCCGCCAGGCGGCCGAGGCCGGCATGGGCGGGGTGGTCTGTTCGGCAGCCGAAGCGCGAACGGTGCGCAGCGTGATCGGACCCGAGATGGCGGTGGTGACGCCGGGCATCCGTCCGGCGGGCTCCGTTGCCGACGACCAGAAGCGGGTGATGACGCCGCGCGATGCCATCGCCGCCGGCGCGAGCCATCTCGTCGTCGGCCGTCCGATCGTCAAGGCCGACGACCCGAAAGCCGCCGCCCGGCGGATTGTCGATGACATCGAGGCGGAGATACTTGGGGCCGCGAACGGCTGAGACACCCCGCGCGCCGCGGCCTGTGTCGCAGCGGCCACGGCGGCCCGCCGAGGCTGTGCGTTATTAACCGCCGCGACCTCTTGTCCCTTCACCTTCGCGGTCAATTGGGCTAAGGGGGAGCTATCATCCAAACGAGAGGCTTGTCATGACGCTATCGAACATTCCCCCGCTGGTTACGGTCTTCGGCGGTTCCGGTTTTGTCGGTCGCTATGTCGTCCGGGCGCTGGCCAAACGGGGCTATCGCATTCGCGTTGCCGTTCGCCGTCCCGACCTCGCCCTGTTTCTCCAGCCGCTCGGCAATGTCGGCCAGATCACCTTCATGCAGGCCAATCTGCGTTATGAGGAATCGGTGCGCCGCGCCATCCACGGCGCCGACCATGTCGTCAATTGCGTCGGCATCCTGTTCGAGAGCGGCAAGAACGGCTTCGATGCGGTGCAGACCGAAGGCGCGCGTCTGGTGGCCGAAGTCACCTGCTCCGAAGGGGCGAAGCTCACGCACGTGTCCGCCATCGGGGCCGATGCCGACAGCCCGTCACACTATGCCCGCTCCAAGGGCGTGGCCGAAGCCTCGATCCGCGAAATCTGTCCCGACGCGGTGATCGTGCGGCCCTCGATCATCTTCGGCCCTGAGGACGACTTCTTCAACAAGTTCGGAAAGATGTCGCTGATCTCGCCGATCCTGCCGCTGATCGGCGGCGGCGAGACGAAGTTCCAGCCGGTCTATGTCGGCGACGTCGCCGAGGTGATCGCGCGTTCCGTCGAAGGCAAGCTAGAGGGCGGCAAGGTTTACGAACTCGGCGGTCGCGACGTGCTGACCTTCCGCGAATGTCTCGAACTGCTGCTCTCGGTGACCGGCCGCAAGCGCGCGCTCCTCTCCATGCCGTTCGGCCTCGCTTCATTGTTCGGCAGCATTGCCAGCCTCATTCCGTTCATCGCGCCGCCGTTGACGTCCGACCAGGTCAAGCTTCTGAAAGCGGACAATGTTGTCTCCGAAGAAGCGCAGGCGGAGGGGCGCACGCTCGATGGCCTCGGCATTCGCCCGGCACAGCTTGAGGTGGTGTTGCGCACTTACCTCGTTCAGTACCGACAGCACGGTCAGTTCGGGAAAATCGCTTGACGGTAAAATGGGGCGGGTGCATATCCTGCCCACAATTTCGCAAAAATTTCGCCACATTCGGGAACCTGTCACAGTAGTTGCGCCTTTACTGTTTATTGGAAAGTCATCGCTAAGATGATCAAGCGGGTTCGTATCAAAAGGGTTTCTGAAACGATGGGTAAGTCTATCGCTGTTTTGTTCGCAGGCGCGGCATTGATGATCATGGCGGCCTCGCTCGCCGCTCCCGGCAGCATTGCCGCGGGCAAGCCCGGCTGTGCGCCCGCCTACGGGGTCGACCCCTGCGCGCTGGCGGCCGTCAACTGATTCCATTCGTTGATCATTTTCCGTCCGGCCCGGCTCAAGCTTTCGTGAGGGCCTTGGTGACGGGCTGACGATAATTTAATCTTGACAATCAGCCTCGCCTTTTGCAAAACAGCTCTCATCAGAGACTTATGTCAATGGTGGAAGCATGCTGGTTTGCAGTTGCAATTTCATTACCGAAAAGGAAATTGAACAGACCATCGTCGAGCTGCTCGACGAGGACTGTTGGCAGCTTATTGTTCCCGCCAAGGTTTATCACCGCATGGCCAAGCGCGGCCGCTGCTGTGGATGCTTCCCGAATGTCGCCGATATCATTGTCCGCACGACCGAGGCCTATCATAAAAATAGTGACTCGACCGAAGCTGAGATATGTGATTTTTTGAGCCGCCTCAAAGAGTTCCACCAAAAGAACAGGAGAGCGGACATTGAAAGGCGACAAAAAAGTTATCGAACGGCTGAACGAAGCTCTGTTTCTTGAGCTCGGCGCCGTCAATCAGTACTGGCTGCATTACCGTCTCACGAAAGACTGGGGTCTGACGAAGCTCGCCGAGAAAGAGCGCGCCGAATCGATCGAGGAAATGCATCACGCCGACAAGCTGATCGACCGCATCATCTTCCTCGAAGGCCATCCCAACCTTCAGACCGTGGCGCCGCTGCGTATCGGCCAGACCGTCAAGGAAGTGCTTGAATCCGATCTGGCCGGCGAATACGAAGCGCGCAATTCCTACAAGGAATCCCGTGACATCTGTCACGAGGCTGGCGATTACGTCAGCATGAAGCTCTTCGAAGAACTGATGATCGACGAGGAAGGCCATATCGACTTTCTCGAAACCCAGCTCGATCTGCTGGATTCGATCGGCGAGCAGAAATATGCCCAGCTCAACGCCGCATCGAGCGAGAGTGCCGAATAACCGCTCCCTGGCACTTTCGTGATTCTCTAAGGCCCGGATTTGTCCGGGCCTTTTTTATGGTGCGCGGCCCGCTCGTCAGTCCGTCAGGTGCCGGAACTCGTCGACGACCCTTTCATAGACCGCGCGCTTGAAGGTGACGATCAGCCCGGGGAGGGTTTCGATATCGGCCCATTGCCAGGCGTCGAACTCGCGTTCATGGCCGTCCGGCGGCGGATCGATCGCGATTTCGCTGTCGTCGCCGAGAAATCGGAAGGCGAACCATTTCTGGGTCTGGCCGCGGAACCTGCCGCGCAGGCCGATGCCGATCAGGTGGTCGGGCAGGTCGTAATTGATCCAGCCGGGCGCCTCTCCGATGAGTTCCACCGATTTCATGCCGGTCTCCTCGTAAAGCTCGCGGGTTGCGGCCTCGAGGGGCGTTTCACCCGGATCGATGCCGCCCTGCGGCATCTGCCAGAGCTGCGGGGAGCCGTCGGATTCCGAATTGTTTTCCGACAGGCGTCGTCCGAGCCAGATCTTGCCTTCAGGGTTCAGGATCATCACGCCGACATTCGGCCGGTAGGGCAGTTCATGGGCTTTGCGCATGGGAGAAAGTCTCGTCCGATGGGGTTTCTTTCCGCCATGCCTAAAGCAAAGCGCGGCGAATGGGAATTCCTTCGTTCCCGCCAGATGCTGCCGCTTGGCGTGGCGTATAAAATGTCTGGTGCCCCCGGCGTATTGCTTGCAGGCGCCTGAAAAGCCTGCCATGTCTTGCGTCGTATTGCAGAGGGGGATTTTCGGATGATGGCACTTCCGTTTTTTATCGGCGCGGGCACGGTTTACCTGGCGCTGAAGGATCGAAAGGGGGCGGCGGTGGCGCTCACGATTGCCGGCTTGCTGCTGCTTGTCGTGCTCTACCGGCTCCATGCCACCGATACGCTCGATCTGTCGCTTTAGGAGGGGAACGCCATGAGTGAAAAACTGGCCGCGACACTGAACGCGCTTGCCCTGTTGGCGATTTCCATCGTGCTGCTGTTTGCCTTCTATGCACAATTTGCCTATGGCGAACTGCCGTGTCCGCTCTGCCTGCTGCAGCGCGCTGGCTTTGTCATGGTGGGCGTGGGACTGGCTTTGAACGTCATTTTCGGGGTTGCGCCGCGCCATTACGGGCTGATGATCCTGGGCGCGCTTTCCGGCGCGGTGCCGGCGCTCCGGCAGGTGGCGCTGCATGTGGTGCCGGGCACCGGGGCCTATGGCGATCCCTTCCTCGGCCTACATTTCTATACCTGGGCTTTTCTGGTGTTCGCGCTGGTCATTCTCGGTTCGGCGGTCATGCTGGTGCTTGGCGGCTTTGCCACCGCCCCGGCCCGCCGGCTTTCGGGGCTGGGGCTTGTGGCGGTCGTGTTCTTCGCGCTGATGACGCTCGGCAACGGCGTCTCGACGCTGGCCGAATGCGGGCTCGGCCTTTGCCCGGACAACCCGACGAGCTACGAGGCGCTGGACTCGCTCTCCGGGCGGTGAGGGTTGCGGGCAACCGCGGCTCCGCTTTCATACCAGCCCTTGCTGCGGTTGACGATGTAGACCACCGACAGCATCACCGGCACCTCGATCAGCACGCCGACAACGGTGGCGAGCGCCGCCCCGGACTGAAAGCCGAACAGGCTGATGGCGGCGGCGACGGCCAGCTCGAAGAAGTTCGACGCGCCGATCAGGGCCGACGGTCCGGCAACGCAATGCTGCTCGCCCGCCGCCCGGTTGAGCAGATAGGCGAGGCCGGAGTTGAAATAGACCTGGATCAGGATCGGCACGGCCAGCAGCGCGATGATCATCGGCTGGGCGATGATCTGTTCGCCCTGAAAGCCGAACAGCAGCACCAGCGTGGCCAGCAGCGCGGCCAGCGAGGCCGGTTGAAGGCGCGCAAGGAGGGCATCCAGCCGCACCGTTGAACCGCCCGCAAGCAGCGAGCGGCGGATAATCTGGGAAATGATCACCGGGATCACGATGTAGAGCCCGACCGACAGCACCAGCGTGTCCCACGGCACGGTAATCGCCGACAGGCCGAGGAGCAGCGCCACGATCGGCGCGAAGGCGACGATCATGATCGCGTCGTTGAGGGCGACCTGCGACAGTGTGAAATGCGGCTCGCCCTTCGTCAGGTTCGACCAGACGAACACCATGGCGGTGCAGGGCGCGGCTGCCAGAATGATCAGCCCGGCGATATAGGAATCGATCTGGTCGGCGGGCAGATAGGGCCGGAACAGCCAACCGATGAACAGCCAGCCGAGCAGTGCCATGGAGAACGGCTTCACCGCCCAGTTGACGAACAGGGTGACGGAGATGCCGCGCCAGTGGCGGCCGACGCCTGCAAGGGCGGCGAAGTCGATCCGCAGCAGCATCGGTATGATCATCAGCCAGATCAGCACGGCGACGGGAAGGTTGACCCTGGCGACCTCGATGGCGGCAATGGCATGGAAGGCCGTGGGGAAGAAATGGCCAAGCGCAACGCCTGCGACGATGCACAGAGCCACCCAGACGGTCAGGTAGCGTTCAAAGGTGGACATGTCAGATGGCCTTCGTGCTTTTCTCGGTTGCGCCGTCCATGGCGCCGATCTGCTTCATATGCGTGTCGATCCCTGCGGAATCGATGGTTTCCTGGGCCAGATTGAGGAAGGCCATGATCCGGCTTTTCAGGAATGTCGCGGTCTGGGCGAAGGCGCGCAGCTTTTGTTCTTCCGTGCCGGAAACGCCTGCCGGGTCTTCCACGCCCCAATGGGCGCGCCTGCCGCTGCCGCGCATGATCGGGCAGCTCTCGCCGGCTGCATTGTCGCAGACAGTGATGATGAAATCGATCTCGGGGGCATCGGGTCCGGAAAACTCGTCCCAGCTCTTGGAGCGGAAGCCCTCCGTGGGGTAGCCCATGGTCTCAAGCGTCTTGAGAGCCAGCGGATGAACCTCGCCCTTCGGCCGGCTGCCGGCGGAAAAGGCATGGAAACGGCCGGCGCCTTCCTTGTTCAGGATCGCCTCCGCCATGATGGAACGGGCGGAATTTCCGGTGCAGAGAAACAGAACATTATAGATCCGGTCGGTCATTTCGGTTGTCCTCGTGGGTGGGGCCGGCATTGGCGCAACAGGGTGCAAGTCCTTCGATCAGCGGCGCGCAGAGGTCCGCATTGCCGCCGCAGCAATCCTGCAGGAGATAGAGCATGACGGCGCGGAAGCGCTCCAGATCGGCCCGGTAGATGATCGAACGTCCCTGCCGCTCATTGACGACGATGCCGGCACGGGAAAGCGTCGAAAGATGCGCCGACATGGTGTTTTGCGGAACGTCGAGCCTGCGGGCGAGTTCGCCCGCGGCGATGCCGTCCGGTTCGCTTTCCACAAGCAGCCGGAAGGTCTGAAGCCGGGTCGACTGCGCCAGTGCGGCCAGCGCCGCGATTGTCTGATTCTCATCCATATATCCAGAATAATGGATATATGATCTTTGTCAAGCATCGACCTTGGCCTTCGCGATCGGGAAGGGTATGAGGGGCCGGAAGCTTGCGGAGTGAGCGACATGACCAAGTGCCTGATGCTGGATGTCGACGGCGTCGTCATCAGCGGCCCGGACGGCCAGTCCTGGGCCCGCGATATCGAGCGTGATCTCGGCATCGATCCGGACATGCTCGAAACCCATTTCTTCATACCGCACTGGCCGGAGATCGTCGCCGGCAGGAAGGCGCTGCGCGAGGTGCTGGAGGAATGCCTGCCGGTGCTGGCAGCGCCGGTCTCGCCGGATGATTTCATGGCCTACTGGTTCGAGCGCGATTCGACGATCGACCATGATGTGCTTGCGGCCTGCGACCGGCTGCGCGCGCACGGAACCCGCATCTTTCTAGCCACCAACCAGGAACATCTGCGCGCGGAATACCTGATGGCGCAACTGAACCTTTCCGATCGCGTCGACGGGATCGTCTATTCGGCGGCTGTGGGCGCGAAGAAGCCGGATCCGGCGTTCTTCGAGGCAGCCGAGGCAAAGAGCGGCTTTACCGGAGCGGACCATGTTCTGGTGGATGACCAGTTCAAGAATATCGAGGCGGCTCGGGCCTTCGGCTGGCGCGCGTTTCACTGGACCGGCGGCGAAGACCTTGAGGCGCTGCTGGACGCTGTCGGGCGAGACGGCGGGTAAGGAGACGGGGTTGTCACGGATAGACGCCGAGGAGGAGACGGTGTGCCTGATCGCTGATGTCGCCTTCCGATGATGCGCAATGTCGGCTAGAACGACGGCATGCAGCCCTATCAAAATGAACAGATACAGTCGGCCTTGGCTCTCCTGCGCCGCGTTCTGGGCGATGCGCTGCTCGGTGCTTGTCTGCATGGGTCTGCGGTGTCGGGCGGGCTCCGGCCGCAGAGCGACATTGATCTGCTGGCGGTTGTTGACGCCGCGCTGACCGCGAGCCAGCGCAAAGCTCTGCTGATGGACCTTTTGCGCCTCTCCGGTCGTCACCCTGCCGCAGCCGGCGCGCCCCGTTGCCTTGAGGTCATGGTATTTTGCAAGGCTGACCTTGCGGGCGGTGACTACCCGGCGCAGGCTGAATTCCTCTACGGAGAGTGGTTGCGGAGCGCCTTCGAGGCCGGTGAGATCCCGATACCCGAACGTGATCCCGAATATTCCCTGATTATCGCACAGGCTCGTCAGCAGGCCATTTCCCTGCTCGGGCCAGATGTGGGGGAACTGCTGCCGGATGTCTCGATAGAGCATGTCCGGCAGGCGATGCGCGATGTCCTTCCCGGTCTGCTGAGCGGGCTGCGCGGCGACGAGCGGAATGTCCTGCTGACGTTTGCGCGAATGTGGTACACGGCCAGCACGGGGAAATTCCTCGCGAAGGACGCCGCCGCCAGTTGGGCGATCCCACGCCTCCCGAACCCGGATGTCATGATGCTCGACCATGCGCGCCGGGCCTATCTTGGCGAGGTCGCAGACGACTGGACGAACCAGGGCGACGCCGCCCGGCAGTTGGCGGAGCGTCTCGGCGAATGCGTCAGCAATGCGCTGAAATCAGGATAGGTTTCCGGCTGGACGAACCTTGGTCCAGTGGTTGCCAGTTCACGAATATCGAAGCGGGAGAGCCGCGTAAGCTACAGGCTCGTCCGCGCCCTGAGCGCTGCCACCAGCGTGCCCTCGTCGAGATAGTCGAGTTCGCCGCCGACCGGCACGCCATGGGCAAGCCGGGTCACCTTGATGTCGAGGCCTTCGAGCTGATCGGTGATGTAGTGGGCGGTCGCCTGGCCCTCGACGGTGGCGTTGACGGCGATGATCAGTTCGCGCACCTCGCCGGCCTTCACCCGGTCGACAAGGGCGGCGATGGTGAGATCGTCCGGCCCGATGCCGTCAAGCGGCGACAGCGTGCCGCCGAGCACGTGATAGGCGGCGTTGAGCGCCGCCGCGCGCTCCAGCGCCCACAGATCGCCGACATCCTCCACCACGATGACGAGGCCCTGGTCGCGGGTCGGATCGGTGCAGATCGTGCAGGGATCGGATGTGTCGACATTGCCGCAGGTGGAGCAGATCTGCACCTTGTCATAGGCATCCTGCATCGCGCCGGAGAGCGGGCCCATCAACTGGTCGCGCTTCTTGATCAGATGCAGCGCCGCGCGCCTGGCCGACCGCGGCCCAAGCCCCGGCACCTTCGCCAGAAGCTGGATCAGTTTTTCGATTTCGGGACCGGTGACTCGTTTTGCCATGAGTGCGCTTTATCCGATTGCGGCGGGCAATGGAAACATTATCCGGCGTGGGATCAAGACCTGCCCTCAATTCCACACCTGCTTTGATGGTTTTGTCCGGTGCTTAGGGTCACGCCCGCGGACAAGGCGAAGATTGTGGAATGACGGCAGGCGCTGCTCCCTCACCCGGCGCATCCGCGCCACCCTCTCCCCACGGGGAGAGGGGGAGCGTGGGGCATGCTCGGTGTCTCCGACCGACGCCATCGTCGAACGCGGAGCGCCGCCCCTTCTCCCCTGAGGGGAGAAGGTGGCCGCAGGCCGGATGAGGGGGGCTCACGCAAACCGCGAGGACCCAGTCATTTCCCACCCTACCGCGTCGCTATCGCCACGGCTGCGCCGCCGATCATGCCAGCGCTGAGGCGGTTGGCGATCTTCATGGCGCGGGGGCTTTTCAGCAGCCGGCGGGCCCTGGTGGCCAGGAACACCCATGCGAGATCGACCACGGCGAGCACCAGCAGCAGCGTGACGGTGAGTTCCAGCCAGCCGACAAGGGTGACGCTTGCGAGATCGAGGATCGTCGGCAGCAGCGCCACATAGAACATCATGATCTTCGGGTTGCCGATGGTGATGCTGATGCCGGTCAAAAACATCTTCCAGCCGGAGCTTGCCTGCGGCAGTTCCGCGCCGGCGGTCTCTGTCCTTGCGAACCACATCTTCCAGGCGAGCCAGAAAAGATAGGCGACGCCCGCCCATTTGATCGCCACAAACACGCCATGAAAGCTGGTGGCGACGGCCGCCAGCCCGAACACCGCCAGCGTCAGCCACAGCGCCTCGCCCAGCCACATCGCCGCCAGAAACGGCAGCACGTCGCGGTGCCCGCGCGACAAGACGCGGGCGACGAGGGCTGCCACGCTCGGCCCTGGAGAGCCGGCGGCGACGAACAGCGTGATGGCGAACAGGGCGAGCGCGCCGAGCGTCATGGCGCTGTCCTCAGAAGGGCAGCTTCATGCCGGGCGGGATCGGCAGACCGGCGGTCAGTTCCTTGGTCATTTCCTCCGCCTTCTCGCCGGCGCGGTCCTTGGCGTCGCGGTGGGCGGCGACGATCAGGTCTTCCAGCATCTCGGCCTCGTCGCCGTTAAGCAGGCTCGGATCGATCTTGATCGACAGCATGTCGCCCTTGCCGGTCATTTCGATCTGCACCATGCCGCCGCCGGAAACGCCTTCCACCCGGGCGGCCGCGATCTCTTCCTGCAGCTGCTCCATCTTGGCCTGCATTTCCTTGACCTTGCCCATCATGCCCATCAGATCGCGCATGTCATCTCCTTGAATGTTGTTTCTATTCGTCGATATCGTCTTCCGGCAGCACGTCGCCATCCTCGTTGACGGCGGCGTCGGGCGCATCGCCGTCTGCCGTATCGGGTGTTTCCGTCTCGGCGCGCACGCGGACGTCGCGGATTTCCGCGCCGGGGAAGAATTTCAGGATCGCGGCGATATCCGGGTCCTCGCGGGCATCGCGGAAGCGCTGCTCGCGCTCGGCTTCCTCGGCTTCCAGCAGCGTCGGCGCGCCGGCCTCCTTGCTGAGGCTGACGAACCAGCTCTCGCCGGTCCATTCGCGAAGCTTCGCGCCGAGATCGTTGAGGAAGGTCGCGGATGTGCCGGGCAGAAGGTTGACCTCCAGCCGGCCGGGCTCAAGCCGCACCAGCCGCACGAAATTGCGGATTTCCGAGCGCATCTTGATCGCGCGGTTCTTCGAGCAAAGGTCTGTAATGTCCTGCAGCGATTTGATCGCCGAGGTCTTCTGCGGTTCGGGGGCGGGCTCCGGCTCGGCCTCCACGGTTTCCGGCTGCGGCGCGATCTCCGGTTGGCGGGCTTCTGCGCTTTGCGGATGCAGCATGGTGACGGTCGCGGATTGGCGGGGCGCTTCGCCGGTCTGGCGGGCGGAAACGGCATTGGCGCTGCCGGAACCGCCACCCTGCGGGCGACCGGCCGGCGGCGCGGATGGGGCCGCCGCTGCGCCGCCCTCCTCCAGCGCCAGCAGCCTGCGGGCGGCATCTTCCGGCGAGGGCAGGCTTGCGGCGTGGGCGAGGCGGATCAGCACCATTTCGGCGGCGCCCAGCGGGCGGGCGGCGTTTTCGGTCTCGGGAATGCCCTTCAGCAGCATCTGCCAGATGCGCGACAGCGCGGAGACCGCGACCTTTTCGGCAAAGCCGGCGCCCGCAGTGCGTTCGATCTCGCTCAGCGACACGTCTTCCGCGCCCTCGGGCACATATTTCAACCGCGTCACCAGATGGGTGAAATCCGCAAGATCATTGAGCACGACCACGGGATTGGCCCCGGCCTCATACTGCGACTGGAATTCGGCCAGCGCCGCAGCAACATCGCCGGTCACGATATGGCCGAACAGATCGACAATCCGGGCGCGGTCGGCAAGGCCCAGCATCGCCCGCACGGCGGATGCTTCCACATGGCCGCTGCCATGCGAAATCGCCTGGTCGAGCAGCGACAGCCCGTCGCGCGCCGAGCCCTCGGCGGCGCGGGCGATCATCTGCACCGCCTCGTCCTCGATCTCGACGCCTTCCTTGGCGGCAATCGTGGAAAACAGCCGCACCAGATCGGCGGCCGGAATCCGGCGCAGGTCGAAGCGCTGGCAGCGCGACAGCACCGTGATCGGAACTTTCCGGATTTCAGTGGTGGCGAAGATGAATTTCACATGCTCGGGCGGCTCTTCCAGCGTCTTCAGCAGGCCGTTGAAGGCCTGGTTGGAGAGCATGTGCACCTCGTCGATGATGTAGACCTTGTAGCGCGCGGTCGAGGGCCGGTAGCGCACCTGATCGATGATCTCGCGGATATCGTCGATGCCGGTATGGGAGGCGGCGTCCATCTCGATCACGTCGACATGGCGACCTTCCATGATCGCCTGGCAGTGCTCGCCGATTTCCTTCAGCTCGATCGTCGGCTTGTCGATGGCGTCGGACTTGTAGTTGAGGCCGCGGGCGAGAATCCGGGCGGTGGTGGTCTTGCCGACGCCGCGCACCCCGGTCAGCATATAGGCCTGGGCGATGCGGCCGGTCTCGAAGGCGTTGGTCAGCGTGCGCACCATCGCCTCCTGGCCGACCATCAGGTCGGAGAAATCCTTCGGACGGTACTTGCGCGCAAGCACGCGGTATCCGGCGTCTTTTTCGCGCTGCTGTTCGTTCTCGGCCATTGCCACCTTTCCTGTCCGGTTTGCGACCGGGTTTTCAACAATAGCCCATGCCGTGCGGCTCTGTCACAGAGTGCGGCTCAGTCTGGCAGAGCTTTCGGCGAAATGCACAGAATTTCTGAGGCCGATGTCAGGCAGCGGGCTCGGCACAGACATCGACCCAGTCGGCGCCGGTGATTTCGGCAAGCCTTTCGGGCGCAATCCGGATCGCGGCATTGCGGGAGCCTGCGGCCGGCACCACCTCGTCGAACGCCTTCAGGCTTTCATCGCAGTAAACCCGGATCGGGCTTGCGAGGCCGAAGGGGCAGACGCCGCCGACCGGATGGCCGGTGATCGCCTCGACGTCTTCGAGCGGCAGCATTTTCACCTTGCCGCCAAAGGCCGCCTTGGCCTTCTTGTTGTCGATCCGCGCATCGCCGCGCGCGACCAGCAGAAACACGTCATCCTTCACGCTGAAGGAGAGCGTCTTGGCGATCTGAGCGGGGGCGACATTATGGGCGCTTGCTGCCTCTTCCACCGTCGCGCTTGAGGCTTCGGTCTCGATGATGTCGATGTCGGGGGCGGCCGTGTCGAGATGGGCGCGCACGCTTTCGAGGCTCATGGCGTCTCCGGAACGATCCGTCGATAAGGTGGGAGGCCGGCACGATGACCCGTACACAACTCGTTGGGGCTGCTTCCTTCCGGACCTGACCCGGTTGGCGAGTGGCACGTCCACCACCAGCCTCCCGTCCGGACATATCGTCAATTCGGCCGGTGAATGCAAGCTTGGCGGCGAAAAAATCTGGCTTAAGGATCGCCGTGCGCCTCGGCGCTGCGGATTGGCATTTGCCGTCGTCGTCCCATTTGATACAGATGGAGCGAGTCATTGCGAAGGAACGACATGCAGGAATTTCAGATCGATCCGCGTCTCGAGCGCGACAGCATGGCGATCGCCGATCTGGGGCTCTGCCAGTTGCGGCTGATGCGCGATGCGCGCTGGCCCTGGCTGCTGGCCGTGCCGCAGCGTGCCGGGATCGAGGAGATGTTCGATCTGGCGCCGCTCGACCAGACCATGCTGACCTTCGAGGTCAATGAGGCGGCCAAGGCGCTGAAAGCCGTCACCGGCGCGACCAAGATCAATATCGCGGCGATCGGCAACATGGTGCGCCAGCTCCATGTCCATGTCGTCGCCCGGTTCGAGGGCGATGCCAACTGGCCGGGTCCGATCTGGGGCTACGGCACGCGGGAGTCGCGCTCCGATGACGACTGCGCGGCCCTGGCGCGCAAGATTGCAGAGGCAATGGCATGACATCACTGTTCTTCAAGGCCGGCCCGCACGAGGATCCGAGCGCGCTGACCGCCTTTGCCGGCTGCCGGATCATCCGCGACAGCGAACACCGCGACGAGGAAACGCTGGAAAAGGCCGCCGCCGAGCCCAATGCCCGTTTTTTCGGCTTTGCCGGCGGCAAGGGCATCGTCAAGCATGAGCGCCAGGTGCTCGATCCCTATTTCGCCCGTTATGAGCTGGCGGCGTATTCTCCCGATCCCGAAAGCGCGATCCTGCTCGGCCGCGAGCCCTCCGGCGCGCCGCTGATCTCGATCAAGCTCGGCCTCGATCCCGAGGCCCTGCCGGGGCATCTGAAGGCGCTCACCACCCGCGCCGCCTACAGCGAAAGCATGCTCGATCGCGCCACGCTCGGCGCCTTCGCGCTCGCCGTCAGCCTCAACGCCTGGATTGACAATCACCGCTTCTGCGGCCGCTGCGGTTCGCCGTCGAAGTCGGCCGCCGGCGGGTTTCGGCGCGAATGCACGGCCTGCGGCAACATGATGTTTCCGCGCACCGATCCGGTGGTGATCATGCTGATCGTGGATGAGGCCGGCGACCGTGTTCTGCTGGGGCGCAGCCCGCATTTCCCGGCCGGCCGCTATTCCTGCCTCGCCGGCTTTCTGGAGCCCGGCGAGACCGTCGAGGACGCGGTGCGGCGCGAGACGCTGGAGGAATCCGGCATCCGCGTCGGCGCGGTGCGCTATCATGCCTCCCAGCCCTGGCCGATGCCGCATTCGCTGATGCTCGGCTGCTACGGCAAGGCGGAAAACTTCGATATCAGCCCGGATGACGCCGAGCTTGAAGACTGTCGCTGGTTTTCCCGCGACGAGCTTGCCGCAATCGTTGACGGCACGCATCCAGACGGCATCAACGCGCCGCCGGATGGCGCGATCGCCTTCCGGCTGGTGCGCGATTTCCTCGACTGGAAATAGCGGTGGCCGGCTCGCGCTCGGAACGGCTGCTGGCGCTCTTGCAGGTGCTGCGCGGCCATCGCTATCCGGTTTCAGGCAGCAGCCTTGCCGATGAGCTCGGCATCAGTCTCAGAACACTCTACCGCGATATCGCGAGCCTGAGGGCGCAGGGCGCGGCGATCGAAGGCGAGGCGGGCGTCGGCTATGTGCTGCGTCCGGGCTTCCTGTTGCCGCCGATGATGTTCTCGCAGGAGGAGATCGAGGCGCTGGTGCTCGGCAGCCGCTGGGTGGCGAGATCCACCGATGCCAAGCTTTCCGAAGCCGCCGCGGCCGCCCTTGCCAAGATCACGGCCGTGCTACCGCCTGCGCTCTGCGATGCGGTGGATGAAACGGCGCTGATCATCGGTCCGCGTGCGCTTGTCGAGGAGAAGGCCGATATCCCGGCGCTTCGAAGCGCGATCCGCCATGAGCGAAAGCTCGAGATCGGCTACAGCGATGAGGCCGGCGCGATCACCCGCAGGATCATCTGGCCGTTCGGCCTCGCCTATTTCGAGAGCGTGCGTGTGGTTCTCGGCTGGTGCGAGTTGCGTCAGGATTTCCGCCATTTCCGCACCGACCGGATCGCAAGCATGACGGAGCCCGGCGAGCGCTACCCGAAACGCCGCGCGGCGCTGCTGGCCGAATGGCGGCGAACGATGAATTATACGTGAAGGCTGCTGACAGAACCTGTCACCGGCAGGCCTTAAGGCTCTCCTCGTTCCCGCAAACGAAGGAGAAACCCAATGACCGCACTTCCTTTCAACCTTGTCGTTCTCTATGTCGAAGACCCGAAGGCGAGCGCTGAGTTCTACGCCGACTTTCTCGGATTGAAGCCGATGGCGCTTTCCGACGGCTTTTCATCGCTCACCACCGATGCCGGCATGACGCTCGGCCTGTGGCGCAAGTCGACGGCCCATCCGCCGGCGGAAGGCGGTCCGGGATCGGTCGAAATCGGCATCATGGCGGCTGATGAGGGCGGCGTGGAGGCGTTGTATGACCGCGTGAAAGCGGACGGGATGACCGTCATTCAGCCGCTGGTCACGGCGGCGTTCGGCCCGACATTCGTGATCACCGATCCAGACGGTCACCGCATTCGCGTGTGCCAGCCGGATAACTGAGGCCAAAAGCCCCGGGCGGCAGCCGTCCGGGGCCTGGCGGCTACGAAATGTCGTCCAGCGACTGCAGGTGACGGCGCATTGGGTGGCCTTCATAGACGCCCAGGATGCGCACCTTCTCGGTGAAGAATTCGAGTTCCTCCAGCGCTCGCGCCACGGCCGAATCGTCCGGATGCCCCTCGATATCGGCATAGAACTGGGTGGCGATGAACTTGCCGCCGATCTGGTAGCTTTCCAGCTTGGTCATGTTGATGCCGTTGGTGGCAAAACCGCCAAGCGCCTTGTAGAGCGCGGCCGGAATATTGCGGACGTTGAAGATGAAGGTGGTGACGATCGTGCGGTCTTCGCCGCCCGGCTCCGCTCGCTTCGTCTTGTCGGACAGAATCACGAACCGCGTGATGTTGCTCTCGCTGTCCTCGACGTTCTCGGCCAGGATATCGAGCCCGTAAAGCGAGGCGGCAAGGCGCGGGGCCAGCGCCGCCATGGAACGGTCGCCCTTTTCCTTCACCAGCATGGCAGCGCCCGCCGTATCGCCGGCGATTACCGCGTTCCACTTGTTGCGGCGGATGATCTTTCGGCACTGGCCGAGCGCGTGGATGTGGCTGTGAACGGTCTTGATATCATCGAGCTTCACGCCCGGCAGCGCCATCAACTGGAAGCGGATCGGCATGAAATATTCGCCGATGATCGACAGGTGCGAATCGGGGAGCTGGTAATGGATATCGGCGACGCGGCCAGCGAGCGTGTTCTCGATCGGGATCATCGCCAGATCGGCATCGCCGTTCTCGACCGCCAGGAACGCATCCTCGAAGGTCTTGCAGGGCAGCGGCTCCATGTCGGGATACATGTCCCGGCAGGCCATGTCGGAATTGGCGCCGTATTCGCCCTGGAACGAGATGCGGTTGGTTTTCATGATCATGAGGTGACACCTTCCAGAATGCGGCGCGCCTTTTCGAGGTCCTCGGCGGTATCGACGCCGAGCGGCACGGTCGTGACGATCTCGGCATCGATGCGCATGCCGGCTTCCAGCGCACGCAACTGCTCCAGCTTCTCGCGCCCTTCCAGCGGCGAGACCGGCAGCGAGACGAAGCGCTCGAGGGCGGCGCGCCGATAGGTATAAAGTCCTATGTGGTGGTAGAGCGGGCCCTCGCCCCAAGGGGCGGTCGCGCGGGTAAAGTAAAGCGCGCGCAGCCTTGTGGGCCCGACCGGTGAGCCGACGAGCTTGACCACCTGCGAGGCGGTCTTTTCGGCCTCGTCGGTGATCTCGACCGTTAGCGTCGCGATATCGACCGCGGGTTCGGAAAGCGGGGCCAGCGAAGCCTTGATCAGCGCCGGGTCGAGGGTCGGCAGGTCGCCCTGGACGTTGACGACCAGTTGGGCGCGGCCGTCGGGATCGACCTTGCCGAGCGCCTCGTGGATACGGTCGGAACCGGACTGGTGCGCCATGCCGGTCATCACCGCCTCGAATCCGGCCGCCTCGACGGCCTCGAAAACGGCGGCGTCATCGACGGCGACGACCACGCGGCCCATGTCTGATTCGCGCGCGCGTTCGGCGACATGGACGATCATTGGCCGGCCGGCGATATCGGCCAGCGGCTTGCCGGGGAGGCGGCTGGAGGCCATCCGGGCGGGAATAAGAATGATCGTTTCATCGGATTTGTCGATCGCCACTTGCAAGCTCTCCGTTAATTTGCCACTGACAGTCTGACGGGCCGGTGTGCATGCCGATGCGGCGTTGCATCGCGGCATCAAAAGACATAGGTTCTGCAAGAATGCAAGGTGTCCGGTAGAGAGGCTGGACGGAAGGGGAGCGGCAACGCAATGAAATTCAATCTCAATATGGTCCTCGCGGCCCTGTTGGGGACGGTCTTCGTCCTGATGACGGTATCTTTCATCTCAGAAGCGATCTTCGACCCGCACCATCCCGAAAAGGAAGGTTTCGTCATCGAGGTTGCCGAGACCCCGGGCGGCGGCGCTCCCGTTGCCGAGGAAGAGACGCCGATCGCCGTTCTGCTCGTCGATGCCAATGCCGAAGCCGGCGAGCGCGTTTTCAAGCGCTGTCAGGCCTGTCACACCGACACCGAGGGCGGGCCCAACAAGGTGGGTCCGAACCTCTGGGACGTCGTTGACCGCCCGATCGCCAGCCATGAGGGTTTTTCCTATTCCGCCGCGATGCAGGATTTTTCCGAGGGCGGCAGCAAGCTGTGGACCTATGAGAACCTGAACGTCTTCATCAAGGCGCCGAAGAAGGATGTCCCGGGCACGGCCATGGGCTTTGCCGGTCTTTCCTCCGACAAGGATCGCGCCGACCTGATCGCCTATCTCAGCACCATGTCGAACGATCCGGTGCCGTTCCCCGAGCCGCCGGCCGAGGACGATGCCGCAGCGGCCGAAGATGGCGCGGCGACCGACGACGGCGCGGCAACCGGCGACGGAGCAGGCGAGGCCGGTGAAGGCGCCGAGGCATCGCCGTCACAAGGCAGCGAGCCGGCCCCCGCGGCAACGGATGAGGCTGCCGGCGATGCCGATGCGGGCCCTGCCAACCCGCAAGGCACGACGGCCGAACCCACCGACAACCCCGAGGCCACGCCGCCCGGCGCCGCCGATGTCGAGCAGCCTGAAAAGAGCGAATAAATGAAACGGGGCTTCGGCCCCGTTTTCTGTTGCTGGCAAACGTCTCCCCATATTCTGCGTCATCCTCGTGCTTGACACGAGGATCCAGGCCACCCGGCAGCGGCCTTGTAAATCGTTGCAAACGCAGTGATTCAAGCCGCCTGGATGCTCGGATCAAGTCTGAGCATGACACAAGAACGAACGACAGATGACAGACGATGGGCAAAGCTCGTCGCTTTGCAGATCGGGCTTTGTCCCGCTTTCATCAAGGCAAAAATCAATACCCGAGCAGCAGCACCCAAAGACTGACGGTCACCACGCCGAGGAGCGTGGTCAGCGTTATGGTGGAGGCGGCGATGTTGCGGCCGGCGCCGAACTGATCGGCAAGCAGGAAGGCGTTGACGCCCGCCGGGCAGGACGCGCCGAGCACCAGCCCGGCCATGATCGGCTGCGGCAGGCCGAAAGCGTGCGAAAGCGCGAAGACCAAGGCCGGCAGCAGGGCGAGCTTGATGACGGTGATCGCGGAGAAAAGACCGGCATTGCCCGCCACCTTGTATTGCGCAAGCGTCATCCCGATCGAGACCAGGGCCACGGGCGCTGCGATGCCGGCGAGCATCGAGATGACGGTCGCAAGCGGTCCCGCCGGTTGCAGACCGGTGAGATTCATCGCCGCGCCGATGATGAGGCCGATCACCAGGGGGTTGGTCGCAAGATTGTAGCCGACGGTGGCGGCGAGGCGGGCCGGGTCGCTGGTCGCGCCGCCCTCGCGCGCCTTCGCGCGTTCGGCCAGCACCGTGGCGGTTACCATCAGCACCGGCATGTGGATCGCGAGCACGATTGAAAGCGCCACCAGCGCGGTTTCACCCGCCACATGGCTGACAAGCGGAATGCCGAGCAGGGCCAGATTGGAAAACGTGCCGGAAAGCCCGATGATGACGGCGGAGACGCGGTCCCGGTTGAACACGAAACGGGAAACCATGGCGGCGGCGATCCAGGCAATCGCCACGCTGGCAAAATAGACACCCCAGATACGCAACGGGTCGGCGCCGGTGAAATCCGCGTTGGCGATGGTGCGCATCAGCAGCACCGGCAGGCCGATCCGGTAGACGAAGCCTGAAAGCACGCCGGCGCTTTCGGCCGGCAGATAGCGGACCTTGACGGCGACCCACCCGATCAGGATGAGGGCGAAGATCGGGATGACGCTGTTGAATATTTCTTGCATGGCGGGCTTTCAGGCGGGCGGCGCGGCTCGTGCCGCGTGTTCCCGAAACTGTTCCCCGCCGCGACCGGTGTCAAGGTCGCCAGCCCGTCGGATGGCCTTCAATCGCTCCCGCCGCGTCAGCTTTTCAGGGCGGCCGCCGGTGACTGGCGATAGGCAATCAGCGCGGGCAGGGCGGAAAGTACGGCTGCGACCGCAATCAGCACGGCGGCGGAGCCGAGATCGGCGCGCGTGAACTCGACCGGAAGCGACACGCCGCGCTCCGCCGTGATCGACCGCGCGATCGCGAGCGCCGCCGCAAGGCCAGCCGCATAGCCGAGCGCGATGCCGAGTGCCACCAGCAGGAAGAGCTCGCCCCAGACGATCGTGAACACCGCCCCGCGTGGCGCGCCGAAAGCGCGCAATGCCCCGATCTCGCGCCGGCGCTGGGACACATGAATGACGGTGACCAGCATCAGCGCCGCGGCGACCAGCACCTGCGCGCCCGCCGCAATCGCCGTCAGCACCTGTTTGGCGTCGCCGAGCGTGGCGTAGAGTTTGGTCAGCACCTCCGCCGGGAAGACGGCGAGCGTCTGATCGCCCCGGTAGTCCTGCCGCAGCTTATAGGCATCGGCGATCGATTTCGGCTTCACCAGGATCGCGGGCAGGCCGGGCGTTTCGCCTTCATGCCAGTGCTCGTCAACAGGTGTTGCGGGGTCGATATGATGATGGTCTTCTTCATGCCCCGCCTCGTCGTGATCATCGTGGGCGGCGTGTTCGTGGTCGTCCGCCTGCTCGTCATGATCATGGCCGGCCGCCTCGTGATCATGGCCGTCGGCCTCGTGCGCTTCCATGCCGTGGATTTTCCAGACCGCCTCGATCGGCACGAAGATGGCGCGGTCCCATGGCGTTCCGGTCGGGTCGGCCCGGCCGGTGACGGTATAGGCGAGTTCGTCATGGGTATGGCCGCCGGTCTCGACCGTGCCGTGCATCGGCTTGATCGTGTCGCCGATCGCAAGATCGACCGCCGAGCCGGTCACCGCCTCGCCCAGATGGGTGAAATTGTCGCCTTGGGAAAAGCCGGGCGTCGTGTTTTCGATCAGCTCTGATGTGGTGCCGACGATCGGGTAGCCTTCATAGGAATCGCCGAAGCCGATTGGCGCGGCCCAGGCCACGCGGGGGTCCGCCTGAAGGTCGGGCAGGATGTCGCCGTCCATCAGCGGCAGGTCGGCGGCCTGCAGGAAGACCGAGGAGAGCACGAGCTGGGTTTCGCTGCCGGGCGCGCCGATCACCAGATCGAATTTCTCCGAGGCCCGGGCGCTGCCAAGCCTCAGCGCCCGCTCTTCCAGCGTCACGGCGACGCCAAGCGCGGTTGCCAGCATGATCAAAATGACGATGACGATGGAACCGGCCCAGAGACGTTTGAGATCTGCGAGGATGAAACGGAACATGGGGTCAGCCTCTCTTCTCGTCGCTGGCGATGACGCCGGCAAGCAACGATATCTCGCGCGTCAGCGGCGCGATCAGCCGCTGGTCATGGGAAACGACGATCAGCGTGGCGCCCTCGGCGAGTTCCAGCAGCAGGCTCCCGACAGTCTCGCCAGATGCGGCGTCGAGGCTTGCCGTCGGCTCGTCGGCGACGATGATGCCGGGCTCGCGCAACAGCGCGCGGGCAACGGCCACGCGCTGCATTTCGCCGCGCGACATCGTGCCGGTCTTCTGGTCGTGACGGGAAAGGCCGACGCGCTCGAGCAGGTCGTGCGCGCGCTTTATGCGCTCCGTGCCGGCGGCGCGGGCAAGCCTTGCCGGCAGCAGCACGTTGTCGAGCGCGGAAAGGGCCGAAAACAGATGGAAATCCTGCATGATCAGGCCGATATTCTCGCCGCGAAACCGGTCGCGCCGGCTTTCCGACAGCGCGGAAAGCTCGGTCTCGCCCCAGCGGGCGCTGCCATGGGTGAGCCGCTCCAGCCCGGTGATGATGTTGACGAAGGTGCTCTTGCCGGAACCCGAGGGGCCGGTGATCGCGACCCGCTCGCCGGCGGCGATATCGAGCTTGGGGATCGTCAGTACCGGACTGTCGAGGCCCGGGAAGGTGACGGCGATATCGTTGAGCGAGAGAGGCAGCATCGTGACTGACCTTTCGGGTATGTCGTTTCAGACCTTGCTGTAGCGCGCGCCGCGCAGGCGCAGCTGGCTGACAAAGCCGGTCTCGGGGTCCACCCAGGAGCCGCTTTCGAGCGTGCCGGTCACCTCGATCATCTGGTTGGGCTGGGTGAATGTCTGCTTGCGGTCGAGATAGACGACCATGATATTGTCCGGCCAGTCGGCATCCGACGAGCAGAACGGGCAGAGCGCCATCGGGATTTCCGACAGCACGAAGAATTTCGCTTCCGCCTTCAGCGGCGGGGCCATGAAGCCGCGAATCGAGACCTTCTCTCCCGTCAGTTGTTTCACCTTGTCGGAGAACTTCAGGCCGAGCGGACTGAAGGAGCCGTAAAGATCGTCGAAGGACAGTTCGTCGGCTGCAAAGGCGGGGCGAAAGGCAAGGCCGAGGCCGAGCGCGCCGAAGGCGGCTAGCAGGCTGCGGCGGGAAAGGGACAGAGCGGTCATCGGATCAAATCTCCTGGCAGGAGAGGACCGGGCGAAAGCCGCCCGGTCCCGACTTGGAAAAGAAGCTTACTGCTTCTGGCTGGAACCGAGAGCGAAGGCGTCGGCCAGCACGCCGTATACGTCGGACTGTTCCATATAGCCCTTGAAGCCGTCGGCGCCGGGGCCGGTGGCCTGCAGCAGGACGTCATCGACGGCGTGAACGCCGGTCGAGGCGTCATAGGGCAGGTTGCCGGTGCGCAGAACCGCGCCGGGGACATCCTTGTAGGCTTCGTTGGCGACGTAGCGGCCGTTCTCGTCCTTCACGGCCGGCTCGAACGGACCGTCCATCTTCGGGCGGAAGGTCTCGTAATAGTCGGGGAAGTTGTTGGCGAACATGGCGAGGCGGCGGGACACGTCGATCTGGTCCGGATAGCCGTCGCCGTTTTCATCCGTATAGTTCGGGAAGCCGGCGTCGTCATAGGTCATGACCTTGTTGCGCATTTCGTCCGCCTGGACCTCGTCGTCGATCGTGCCGATCACCGAGACGCCGTGGGTATGGTCGCCGGTGACGACGATCAGCGTGTCCGGATTGGAATTCATCCATTCCATCGCGGCGCCGACGGCCTGGTCGAACTCGATCATGTCGATGGCGGCGCGGTCCCAGTCGAGCGGATGCGACATCTTGTCGACATTGGCGGCTTCAACCATCAGGAAGAAGCCTTCCGGGTTCTTCGAAAGCTGGTCGATGGCGGCCGTGGTCATATCCACGAGGCCGGGCTGGCTCGGGAACTTGTCGACGCTGCCCTTCTTCAGGAATTCGCGGTCGAGCGTCGAATCCATGTTGCCGGTGTGGAACAGGCCGAGCAGCTTGCCGTCTTCCGGCTTCTCGGCGGAGGCCAGTTCGTCGGCGGAGGTGACGACGGTGTAGCCGGCCTCTTCGAACATGGCGATGTAGTCATTGTCGTCCTTGCGCTTGGAACCGGCGACATCGGACTTCAGGAAGTAGGCGGAACCGCCGCCGAGGACGACTTCCGGCTGGACGTCGTAGAACATGCCGACGATCTCGGCCTTGTCGCCGCGAAGGCGGGTATGGGCGACGACGGCGGCCGGCGTCGCGTCTTCGATTTCGGCGGTGGAGACAACGCCGATCGACTTGCCGGTCTGGCGGCGCAGCGCCTCGGCAATGGTTTCGACCTTCGGGTCGTCCAGGCTGTCCGGCGTGCGGTCGGCATAGACGCCGAGCGCGTTCACGCGGGTCTTGTGGCCGGTCATGTAGGCCGACATGGTGTTGGCGGAATCGGTCGCGATCGAATGGGTCGAGGAGGTGCCGATCGTGGCCATGTTGTCGAGGTCGTCCATGTTCAGGCGGCCGTCGGCCTTGCCCTCGGTCATGCCCTTGGACATGATGCGGGCAGCCGTGCGGTGACCCATGGACATGCCATCGGCGACGAAGAAGATGATGTTCTTGGCCTTCGGCATTTCAGGCGTGTCATAGACGGTCCAGGTGACGGTCTTTTCCTCGTCGCCGGCCTTGACGGCAACGGTGTAGTCGCCGGCGTCGGCAAGGGCGAGATCACGCAGGATCAGGGCCGAGCCGAGGCTCTCGTCATTCTTGCCCTTTTCATCGGTGACGAATTCGGCTTCCTGGCCGAAGACTTCGGCATAGGGCTTGCCATTGACGGTGACGTCGATATCGCCGGCGTCATAGACCGCGTCGAGTTCGACCTTGAAGTCGAACGGCGAGGACGCCAGAACGGTGGCGCGGTCGAGCGGATAGATGGTTGCGGCATTGGCGGCACCTGCAAGGCAGGTGGCGGCGGCGAGTAGTGCGAGACGGGCGCGCATGGGAACCTCTTTGAAAGAGCGTCGGGAAGGGTTAGTGCGCTTCCGCGATAGTCCCGCCAGATAACAATCCGATGACGTTTTTGCTGCGGTTTGATGAACCTCAGTTGCGGCTTCGCCGCCCGCGCGGTTTCAGGTAACGCTTGCGCCTTCGCTTCTTGAGAGAGAAGTGCAGGACGCGGGTGATATACCAGAACAGCGCAAGCGAAATCACGCCGGCGGCGAGAAAGCCGGTGGCATTGCCGGCGACATGCGCGACGGCGATGATGTTGCGGGAGAACATGAAGCCGAGCAGGTTATAGGTCGACACCCAGACGGTCTGGCCGCAGATGGCGGCGATGGTAAAGGCGCGCCAGCGCATGCCGGCAGCGCCCGCCACCGGGTTGATATAGGGGCTGATCTGGGCCAGCAGCCAGCGCGTGAAGAAGATGGCGAAAACGCCGCGCCGTTCGAGATAGTCCTGGGCGCGGTCCACCAGCCGTTGGCGCTTGGGCCCCCGCGATGCGAACCGCGCCAGATATTTCGCGCCGCCCTTTCGCCCCACCCAGTAGCCGATCTGGTCGGAGGTGCTTGCGGCGGCGAGGCAGGCAAGAATGGTTGGCAGCATCGGCAGATCGCCGGAGGCGGCCAGCGACCCGCCGAACAGCATGATCACGGCGGCGGGCATCGGTATGCCGAGGCAGGCCAGAAACACGATGAGCGCCATGACCGGAATGCCGTAGACCGGCACCAGCGCCAGAAACTGTTCATTCATCGTCGCCGGCCCGTTCGTGCTCGTCGAGGGCTTCGGCGATCTGTTCTTCCAGTTCCTCCAGCGTCTCGCCGCGCTCGCGCGTGATCCGCCAGAGCGGCAGGCGGCGGCTGTGTTCCGGATCGAGGCCGAGCGCCTCGGCGAGTTCGTGGACGGGGATATTGTTCACCATCGCCACATGACCAAGCGTCATCCAGCTCTTCAGCTCCAGATCGCGAGGACTGTGCCAGTAATAGACCGCAAGCACGGTCTTGAGCGCGAGGGCCAGCGTCAGAAGCAGGGCCCCGATAAAGGCGATGGAAAGCGCGCGGTGGCGCTGCCACAATGCGCGGACGGGTTTCAGCAGACTCATGGCCGTCCTTTCCGGTTACGCTGAAGGAAGCGGAATGTCTCCGCCGGGCTTGCCTCATGCGATAGCCGCTTGGCCGGGATTGCACAACACCCCTGCGCGCGCAGCAGCATGGGGAGGATCTCGGCCGGCCCGGTGTTTTTGGGTATCGTCGCGCGGACCAATCCGCTATGAACCCGGTTCATGACGACAAGACAGGCGATGGAGATGCGCGACATGATCCGCGTGCACAAACAAGATATTCCGGCAGAACAGGCGGCGCGTTATACCGGCGCGATCGCGATCGACAGCGAGACGTTGGGCCTCATTCCGCGCCGCGACCGGCTGTGCGTCGTGCAGATTTCGCCGGGCGATGGCAGCGCCGACCTGATCCAGATCGCGCCGGGGCAGACGGAGGCGCCCAACCTCACCGCCATGCTCGCCGACCCCGATCGCCAGAAAATCTTCCATTTCGGCCGCTTCGATATCGCCGTACTCTATCACACCTTCGGCGTCACCACCGCCAATGTGTTCTGCACCAAGATCGCCTCGCGCCTGACCCGGACCTATACCGACCGGCACGGGCTCAAGGACAATCTCAAGGAAATGCTCGACATCGACGTTTCCAAGGCGCAGCAATCCTCCGACTGGGCGGCCGAGGAACTGAGCGAGGCACAGCTGCAATACGCCGCCTCCGATGTTCTTTACCTGCATCGCCTGCGCGACAAGCTGATGGAACGGCTGATCCGCGACGGCCGCATGGAGCTTGCCAGCGCCTGTTTCGAGTTCCTGCCCACAAGGGCGAAGCTCGACCTTCTCGGCTGGGAAGAAACCGACATTTTCGCTCATAGCTGAGGCGTGTGCGGGCGTTGAAGAGCGCATGCTTTCCGGACTACGGCATGCTTCTCCTTCGGGCATGGCCGGCGAAACCACTCGTTGGCTTGGTCCTCCGCACTCTCCTCATTCTCCGCGTCATCCTCGGGCTCGACCCGAGGATCCATCTACGTCGGTCACGAGCGGAATAGGCGTTTAGGTAGGCATTCCCACTGCGAAATGTGGCCGTCGTGAAGTGGTCGCGGCGGATATTGCCTGGATCCTCGGGTCAAGCCCGAGGATGACGCCGGTGAGGGATGGAACTGGCTACAAAAAGACGAAAATCTGGAGGCTTC
The DNA here is from genome assembly GCF_002043005.1 of Martelella mediterranea DSM 17316. Taxonomy (NCBI): domain Bacteria; kingdom Pseudomonadati; phylum Pseudomonadota; class Alphaproteobacteria; order Hyphomicrobiales; family Aurantimonadaceae; genus Martelella; species Martelella mediterranea. The sequence goes on from NZ_CP020330.1 coordinate 1,619,162, forward strand.
CAGCCCTGTTGCATATCTGCAACGAATTTGTTTCGCGGCCTCTTTAAACGGCCGAAATCCGCTCCCATATCTGCCTCAGGCGGCAGCGAATGCCGCTGTCATCGGCTCGCCTCAGAAGAGGGGGTTGACCTGAATCATCGCGCTGTCGCTTTCCAAAGGGCAGGGTGAGGAATGGAGGCATGAAACATGAATTTCGAAAAATATTCCGAACGGGTTCGCGGCTTTCTGCAGTCCGCGCAGACCTATGCGCTGGGCGAGGGCCATCAGCAGTTCGACGCAGCCCACATCCTGAAGGTGCTGCTCGACGATGAGGAAGGCATGGCCGCGTCGCTTATCGCGCGCGCAGGCGGCGACGCCGCCAAGGCGCGTCTTGCCAATGATGCCGTGCTTGCGAAAGTCCCGAAAGTTTCCGGAGGCAACGGGCAGATTTATCTGGCCCAGCCGCTCGCCAAGGTATTCACCACCGCCGAGGAGGCCGCCAAGAAGGCGGGCGACAGTTTCGTCACCGTCGAACGCCTGCTGCTCGCGCTTGCGATCGAAAAGAGCGCCTCGACGGCGAAGACGCTGGCCGATGCCGGCGTGACCCCGAACGGGCTCAATGCTGCCATCAACGAAATCCGCAAGGGCCGCACCGCCGACAGCGCCAGCGCCGAACAATCCTATGACGCGCTGAAGAAATATGCCCGCGACCTGACGCAGGACGCGCGCGAGGGCAAGCTCGACCCCGTGATCGGCCGCGACGATGAAATCCGCCGCACCATCCAGGTCCTGTCGCGCCGCACCAAGAACAATCCGGTGCTGATCGGCGAGCCGGGTGTCGGCAAGACCGCGATCACCGAGGGCCTTGCGCTCCGGATCGTCAATGGCGACGTGCCGGAAAGCCTGAAGGACAAGAAGCTGATGGCGCTCGACATGGGCGCGCTGATCGCCGGCGCGAAATATCGCGGCGAGTTCGAGGAAAGGCTGAAGGCGGTTCTGAACGAGGTGCAGGCGGAAGCCGGCCAGATCATCCTTTTCATCGATGAGATGCACACGCTGGTCGGCGCCGGCAAGGCCGATGGCGCGATGGATGCGTCGAACCTCCTGAAGCCGGCGCTTGCGCGCGGCGAGCTGCACTGCGTCGGCGCGACCACGCTCGACGAGTACCGCAAGCATGTCGAAAAGGACGCGGCGCTCGCCCGGCGGTTCCAGCCGGTGATGGTTGCCGAGCCGACGGTCGAGGACACGATCTCGATCCTGCGCGGGCTGAAGGAAAAATACGAGCAGCACCACCAGGTGCGCATCGCCGACAGCGCGCTGGTGGCCGCCGCCACGCTTTCCAACCGCTACATCGCCGACCGGTTCCTGCCGGACAAGGCAATCGACCTGATGGACGAGGCGGCAAGCCGCGTGCGCATGCAGGTGGATTCCAAGCCGGAAGAGCTCGACGAACTCGATCGCCGCATCATGCAGCTCAAGATCGAGCGGGAAGCGCTGAAGAAGGAAACCGACACGGCCTCCAAGGACCGGCTGGCGCGGCTTGAATCCGAACTGGCCTCGCTTGAGGAAGAAGCCGATGCGCTGACGGCGCGCTGGCAGTCGGAGAAAAACAAGCTCAACCGCGCCGCCGATCTCAAGAAACAGCTCGAGACGGCCCGCAACGAGCTTGCGATCGCCCAGCGCGGCGGCGAATACCAGAAGGCGGGCGAGCTTGCCTATGGCACGATCCCGAAGCTGGAAAAGGAACTGGCCGAGGCGGAGTCGGAAGACAACACCGTCACGGATTCGATCCTGCAGGAGGTCGTGACCCCGGACAATATCGCCCAGGTGGTCTCCCGCTGGACCGGTATCCCGGTCGACAAGATGCTGGAAGGCGAACGCGACAAGCTGTTGCGCATGGAAGACGAACTGGCGAAATGGGTCGTCGGCCAGGGCGAGGCGGTGCAGGCCGTATCGCGCTCGGTCCGCCGCGCCCGCGCCGGGTTGCAGGATCCGAACCGGCCGATCGGCTCGTTCATCTTCCTCGGCCCCACCGGCGTCGGCAAGACCGAGCTGACCAAGTCGCTTGCCCGGTTCCTGTTCGACGACGAGACGGCCATGGTGCGCATGGACATGTCGGAATACATGGAGAAGCACTCCGTGGCCCGGCTGATCGGTGCGCCTCCCGGCTATGTCGGCTATGACGAGGGCGGTGCCCTGACCGAAGCCGTGCGGCGCAGACCGTATCAGGTGGTGCTGTTCGACGAGATCGAAAAGGCCCATCCGGACGTCTTCAACGTGCTGCTGCAGGTGCTTGATGACGGGCGTCTGACCGACGGCCAGGGCCGCACGGTCGACTTCCGCAACACGATCATCATCATGACCTCGAACCTCGGGTCCGAGTTCCTGACGCAGCTTGGCGACAACGAGGACAGCGAGACCGCGCGCGAGCAGGTGATGGCTGTGGTCCGGGCTTCGTTCCGGCCGGAATTCCTGAACCGGGTCGACGATATCATCCTGTTCCACCGGCTGCGCCGGGACGATATGGGCCAGATCGTCGATATCCAGCTCGGGCGTCTCGAAAAGCTGCTTTCGGACCGCAAGATCGTTCTCGATCTCACGCCGGAAGCCCGCAACTGGCTTGCCGACAAGGGGTACGACCCTGCCTATGGCGCCCGCCCGCTGAAGCGGGTGATCCAGACGGCGGTGCAGGACCCGCTGGCCGAGAAGCTCTTGGCCGGCGAACTCTCCGACGGCACCCATGTGCGCGTCGACGCCGGCTCCGACCGGCTGGTGTTCACCACCGGCCGCAAGCTGGAAGACGCGGCGTGACCGCGCGCTTCTGAAATGCAAGGGCTCGCCTGACGGCGGGCCCAATCTTTTTACAGAGTCGCCTTCCTATTCTGCGTCATCCTCGGGCTTGACCCGAGGATCCGGGCAGCCGCGCACGAACCGGAAAATACCCTTATGAATAACGGCCGACTCACTATGGATGCTCGGATCAAGCCCGAGCATTGTTTGTCGGATCTGCGCTATTGTTGTGATGCAGCTGCGGGCCGTTGGCTTGCCCGCAGCTGCTGCAACAGCCGACCGTCCGAGCATTGGGTGGAACACCCGCTGTCATCAAGGTCACTGTTGCACCGAGCAACCGCTTGAAGAGTTGATTGGGCCGCTGATTGCCACGCCCGCAAACAATCCCAAGCATGCCTTGAAAGGATAGCATCGCCATGGTCGTTTTGCATCACCCTCCGCACATCTGTCTTGGTTGCGACGTTGCAAAGGACACGATCGCCGTTTCCTGCGGCGGTCCGGCCACCGTCATCGCCAATCGCAGCAGGGATATTCGTCGCTTCCTGCGAAACTGCGAGGCAGATCTGGTCATCTGCGAACCCACCGGCGGGTATGAAACCGTCCTGATCGAAGAGTGCCTGCGGCGCGGCCTTGCCGTTCACCGGGCCGATACGCGCAGGCTCAAGGCCTTCATTCGTTCGCGTGGACGGGTCGGCAAGAGCGATGCGATCGATGCCCGGGAAATGGTCGCCTATGGCATGGAACGCTGGGCAAGCCTGTCCCTGTGGCAGGCTGAAAACCCTGAAGAGGCAAGGCTCAAGGCCCTTGTGCGCCGCCGCGCCGATCTGGTCGCCATCAGGGTCGCCGAGCAAAACCGCGCCATGGCGCCGGGCGGACGTGAACTTGCCGTCACCTTCAAGGCCATGCTCGCTGCCATCAATCGCCAGATCGCGCTGCTCGACAAGGAAATCCGCATGCTCATGCGCAGCGAAGCCTTTGCAGCCAGGGCCAGCATCGCAATGGCGATGACCGGCATCGCGGAGACAACCGCCGCCGCCCTGATCGCCACAATGCCCGAACTCGGGACGCTGGATCGAAAGAAGGCGGCGGCGCTGGCCGGCCTGGCGCCGCACCCAAACGAGAGCGGCAACAAGATCGGTTACCGGAGAATGCGCGGCGGCAGACCCGTCATGCGCACCATCCTGTTCATGCCGGCCATGCAGGCCGCCCGCGGAAGGGGCGAGTTCGCCGCCTTCTACAAGCGCCTTGTCGAAGCCGGCAAAAAGCCAATCGTCGCGATCGCAGCAGTCATGCGAAAAATCGTCGTGACCCTCAATGCAAGGTTCACAGAGAAAGTCATCCAACAGAGTTGATGACACAGGTGGGGGAGGTGAACGAGGATCAAAAACCTGAGGCCGTAGCTGGTCAACGGTCTGTGGGCTCGCCACGCGGCGCGCCCTTTTTTGCTGGGCGGTTGTTTGCCGGTCAGTTGGCGTTCGAAGCCACCTGGCCGCCGGCATTGTCGTTGCCGAGCAGGGCGTCGATGCGGGCGCGCTCGGACTGGAAGCGGGCGAGGTTGTCGCCGGTGAGCGCGTCGGAATTGGGGAAGCGGATCTTCATCGGGTCCACCTTGGTTCCGTTGACGATCACCTCGTAATGCAGATGTGCGCCGGTCACCAGGCCGGTCGCCCCGACATAGCCGATGATCTGGCCCTGCTTGACGCGTGCGCCGGGTTTGACGCCGCCGGCGATCTTGCTCTGGTGGTTATAGGAGGTCTCGTAGCCGTTGGTGTGGCGGATGATGGTCTGGTTGCCGTATCCGCTGGCCCAGCCGGCCTTTTCCACGATGCCGTCGCCGGCGGCGATGATCGGGGTGCCGGTCGGTGCCGCCCAGTCGACGCCCGGATGCATGCGGGCGTATTTCAGCACCGGGTGACGGCGCATGCCGTAACCGGAGGTGAACCGGCCGTTCGGAACCGGGTTGCGCAGCAGGAAGCGCCGGATGCTGCGGCCATCCTTGTCGTAGAAGTCCACGGCGCCGGTTTCCGGGTCGCGGAAACGATAGAGCGCGATCTCCTGGCCGCCGATTTCCGCGTCGATGTAGAACAGTTCGGAACCATCCGTCGCCCCGCCCTTGGGGTCGGCATCGGAGAAGAACAGCTCGAGCGTGTCTTCGGGCGAGGCCTGCGACTGCAGATCGACCTTGCTGGCCAGAAGATTGACCAGTTGCGCCGACATCTGTTCGTTCAGGTCGTAGCTCAGCATGGCCCGGTAGATGCCGTCATAGACCCGCACCGGCTTTTGCGCCGTGCCGAGCAGCAGGTCGGTCTCGTCCGCGGTGGCATTGGCGACCGCATCGCTCATGGCTGGCGGCGTGCCCTTGACGAAGCGGCCGTCGTCGTTGAGGGCCATTGTCATGCGATGCTCGCCGTTGCGATAGAGGCTGAGGCGCACGACGCGCATGTTGCGGCCCATGCGCAGGAGCCCGATGCGCAGCGTGTCGCCGGCCCTGAGCATGGCCGACCCCGTGCCCTCCTGGATCAGTCGGCCAAGTTCGTTGGCCTGCGGCGGTGGATACCCTGCCGCCGTCAACAGCTGGGCCGTCTCGACCGCCTGGCGCACCGGCAGAATGTCATCGCTGAAATCACGGGTGAAGACAGATTGCAGCGCGCTCACCGAAACATTCTCATCGATGATCTGGGCGTTGAGCGCGGGTTTGAGCGGCAACAGGCTGGGTTCCGGCTCGAACCGGTCGGGATCGACATAGCTCAGCATCGAAATCTCGCCGACACTGTCCTGAATCATGGCCTCGTTGGCGAGAATGGTCGCCTCGATTTCCTCGGTGCTGAGGTCGGCGGCGAACGGCGCGTCCGGCCGCGTCATCGGAAAGGCGATCGAACGGATCTCGACCTCGCCCTGAACATCGGTGTCATAGATCACGTCGGCGCCGTGCTGGACATCGGTCGGCGTGTCGCTCGAGGAAAACACGGCGAAGGGATCGAAGGCCGGATAGGAAGGGGTTTCGCCGTAATTGGCGGCGAGCGCCATCTTGACCTCAGAAAACGGCTCATAATGGACCACGTCGCTGTCG